>DBBD01000151.1 GCA_002292015.1 Firmicutes bacterium UBA993 | reverse complement strand
GCCAGCTTGTCAAACCCGAGGTCGTCGCGCAGCACCTCCAGAAAATGCAACACGCGGCCTTCGCCCCTGTAATCAACCTCCAAATAATCTGTCACCTTAAGGCAGGCATCCTCGTTGCGCTGCATCAACTCCTGCGCCCGTTTAAGCACATGATGGCAGGCAGCGCAAAGCGACACCAGCGGTTCGCCTTCCGCCGCAGCCAGGGTGCGGACTGGCGAAAGCAGCGAGATCAGTTCATCTTCATAGAGGGGATAAACGGCGCCGCAGCACTGCCACTGATCAAGCTCAACCAGCTCGATACCAAGGGCATTGGCAGCAGCCATCGTGGTGTTCTCCATGTTTTTCGCCTGGCCCTTAAGGGTGCAGCCGGGGAAATAACGATAGCGCACTTAGAGCGCACCTCCTGTTCTGAGGGTTTTTAGAAACGCTAACAGGTTGGATTCGACACCAGGCGGTAATCACCTTTTTAATAATTAAAATATTTATTATAAATTTTAGAAACGCTTTAATTGGCCCAGAAGGGACTGCCAATTAATGCAGAGCGGCATTTTTCGAGCAGGTCGGGATAGCGGACTTTAAGCTCATTCAACAGGTCCGCCATCTCGTTGCGCTTGGTTTTACCGCTTACCGGGCAGGGGTTTTTCAGGAGGGGCAGGTTTTCACGTCGGGACAGCGCGGCCAGCGCATTCTCCGGCAGCTGGATCAGGGGACGAATCAGGTAAAGATCCCGGCGGTCAAGATAAGTTACCGGCTTAAAGGTATCAATATGACCGGTGTATATAACGTTTAACATCATCGTCTGAACGGCGTCATCGAGGTGATGCCCCAGGGCGACCCGGCTGCAGCCAAGGGTTTTGGCCGCCTGGTGCAGGGCTCCGCGGCGCAGGTTGGCACAGAGGGCACAGGGATTCTTTTCCTTGCGCCTTTCAAAAACCACTTTGGCAATGGCTGTTTTTTCGATATGCAGCTCAATCTCAAGGCCCTCTGCCAACTTATGCAGCGGAGCCGGGTCTGAAGGCCAGCCCAGGTCAACGTAGATTGCAACCAGGTCCACCTTGAGCGGTGAATGCTTCTGAAACAGTTTCATAATGTAAAGCAGGGCGGCACTGTCTTTACCACCGGAAACTCCAATCGCCACCCGGTCGCCATCGGCAATCATCTGATAACCATAAATTGTTCTCTTAACCCTGGTTAAGAACCACTTGCCATCACTGCTGCGCAACTGTCTGAACCCCCTGCACGAAAAACCCGAAGTTGAACGATTAATACCGTATCCCCTGTGCTGCCTGCCCCTGCTAAAATAATTCGTGTATTGAGAGCAGACATATGAAATTGGCCAGATAAAAGTAGTATAATGCGGAAGGTGGTTTCTCCATTATTAAACGCCGGAGGTTAACAGATGGCGCGA
The DNA here is from genome assembly GCA_002292015.1 of Firmicutes bacterium UBA993. GTDB lineage: Bacteria > Bacillota > Dethiobacteria > DTU022 > DTU022 > UBA993. The sequence goes on along the minus strand of DBBD01000151.1, from coordinate 23,589 downwards.
CATAATAAAAAAAAGAGAAAAAGCAGGAAACTATGGATAACCTTGATCTTTGTCGCTGTGGTGGCCTTTATGCTTGGCTACTGGTATTCTGCCGGCTTTCCTGGTGCTTAACCCGCCCATGGGATCGCAGTACACCACTGCGGGGCTGTTGGCAAACAGCCCCTTACCAGTGATTGAAAACACGATAACTATCAGAGGTTAAACAGGGAACTATACCGGCCGATTAACGGCAGCTCGCCCGCCTGGCCGCTCAGAGCATTGACCAACCCTACGACAAAACAAATAAACAGGAATATTGAACCGATTACACTAATAATCCAACCTAAAATCGGTATTACCGACACCGCCCCGACAATGACCCAGGCAACGAGCAAAACCAGGCCCTGCTTAGCATGAAACTGGGTAAAGGGGCTATCCTTTTTGGCCAGCAGCGGGACCAGCACCAGCAACCCCAGGTAGGATAGGGCGGCGATCACCTTGTTATCCTGAATATCGTCCGGTGTAAAAACCATCTTATCAACCATCTCCACAAACCCCCTTAATGTATATTCAAGATTTAAGCTGCCTGATACAGTTTAATCATAAAGGATATTTTCCTATTTTTCAAGCATTTCCTGCGCGGTATCGACTAAGACATCAGCGCTGATGCCCATCTTTTCGAGCACAACCTCACCCGGGGCGGACGCGCCAAACTGTTCGATACCGATGATCTTACCATGAGGGCCGACAATCTTTTCCCACCCCATCGGCAAAGCTGCTTCGATCAGCAGCCTCTGCTTAGCCGTCGCCGGCAGTACCGCTTCCTGATAAGCTTTATCCTGGGCTAAGAATAGTTCGCGGCTGAGCATACTTACCACTCGCACCGAGTGGCCCATTTGTTCCAGCTTAACCTGCGCTTCGAGGGCAAGGCTTAATTCAGAGCCGGAAGCAATGATAATTATCTCCGGGTTGGTTCCCTTTTCGCCGCTCACTATGTAACCGCCCCGCAACGCCTCCTTACCGGTACCCGGAAGCTGGGGCAGATTCTGCCGCGACAGGATTAATGCTGATGGACCACAGCGCCGGCCGACAGCGTGCAGCCAGGCGGCTGCAGTCTCCCGACCGTCGGCAGGACGCAGCACCTGTAGGTTGGGGATGGAGCGCAGATTGGCCAGCTGTTCGATCGGCTGGTGTGTCGGGCCGTCTTCACCGACAGCGACGCTATCGTGGGTATAGATATAGACCACGGGAAGCCCCATCATCGCCGCCAGGCGCACCGCCGGCTTCATGTAGTCAAAAAAAACCAGGAAGGTCGACCCAAAGGGGCGCAGGCCTCCGTGCAGAGCCAGTCCGGAGAGGATACCCCCCATGGCATGTTCACGTACCCCGAAGTGAATATTGCTGCCGGCCGGATTATCTCGCTGAAAATCTGAGGAGTTTTTAAGCCTGGTCTTGGTCGAGGCGTTAAGGTCGGCGGAACCGCCGATCATGTTCGGCAGGTAGTCGAAAAGAGCCTGCATAATATCGCCTGATAATGCCCGGGTAGCCGCCGGTTTTTCGCCAAAATTACGGAGGCGTTCATCTTTTTCCAGCTCTGCCGGCACCTGGCCTGAGTGCCATGCAGCCCACTTATGAGCAAGCTCCGGATGTTCTTTCCCGTAAGCGGCAAAGAGATTCTCCCACTCCAGCTTACGGGCGGCAAAGGCTTGCTTGCGGGCGGCAAAATGTTCGCTAACCTCGTTAGGCACGTAAAAAGCAGGCTCCAGCGGCCAGTTTAAATTCTGCTTCGTCAGGGTCACCTCAGCTGCGCCGAGGGGGGCACCGTGTGCATCAGGGCTGTCCTGTTTATTCGGGGAACCGTAACCGATGCTGGTGCGGACCATGAGCAGGCTGGGCTGCTCCACGTTCTGCCGTGCTTTGGCAATCGCCTTTTCCAGCGCCTCCAAATCATTACCGTCCTTAACCTGGATTACCTGCCAATTATATGCTTCGAACCGTTTGCCCACATCTTCAGTAAAGGCAATCTTGGTTGCCCCGTCGATTGTAATTTTATTGTCATCATATAAACAAACCAGTTTTCCCAGGCCGAGATGTCCGGCCAGGGAGGCAGCCTCAGAGGTGATTCCTTCCATCATGCAGCCATCGCCGGCATAAACATAGGTGTAATGGTCAACCAATTCAAAGCCGGGCCGGTTAAACTCCGCCGCCAGGCGCTTTTCAGCAATGGCCATGCCGACAGCGTTGGCAAAGCCCTGGCCAAGTGGCCCGGTAGTGGTCTCCACTCCCGGTGTATGGCCGTATTCGGGATGGCCGGGGGTTCTGCTGCCCCATTGCCGGAAAGCCCTAAGTTCATCGAGCGCTAAACCATAACCGTAAAGATGCAGCAGTGCGTAGATCAGCATTGAACCATGTCCTGCCGACAGCACAAACCGATCGCGATCTTTCCAGTCAGGGTTATCCGGGCTATGTTTAAGGAAGCGGCTCCAGAGTATATAGGCCATGGCCGCCCCACCCATCGGCAGACCGGGGTGACCGGAATTAGCCTTTTCAACGGCATCAACGGCCAGAAAACGAATCGTGTTAACAGCTAGATGATCAATATTCTTCAAGTTTTATGCACCTCCTTAGTTTAAACTGCTGTTCCATCGTAAACGATGCCTTTTGTGTATATCATTATGTTTAAAGGCCCAAGGGCCAGAAAAATAAGATTAAGGGCACCGCCGTCAGGGCAACTAAAATAGTCAGCGGCAAGCCCATTTTCCAGTAATCGCCAAAATGATAACCGCCGGGCCCCATAACCAAAGTATTTGATTGATGGCCAATCGGAGTCATAAATGCGCAAGAGGCGCCCACTGCCACGGTCATCAGCAGCGGGTCGGGAGATACTCCCATGCTGCCGGCAACACTGAGGGCAACTGGCGCCATCAAAAGCGCCGCTGCTGCATTATTTATTATGTTTGACAGCAACATGGTAAGGACTATCATAACCATAAGCAACATCCAGGGAGCCAGACTACCAGAAAGAGCGTAAATAGCCTCACCAATTGTACTTGCCCCACCTGATGTTTCCAGCGCTTTACTTAAGGGAAACATCGCTCCCAATAGAATAATAATCGGCCATTCTATACTGTCGTAAACCTCGCGCAGTGAAATCAAGCCAATCAACACCATTGCCACTGCCGCTGCCGTAAAAGCAATCTCGATCGGCAAAAAACCGAAGGCTGCCAATAGAATTGCCGCAATAAAGATCAGGGTGCCGGAGAGCAGACGTCGCGGCTTACCGATCTGCAATCCCCGTTCAACCAGCGGCAAACACCCCAAGGTTGACATCACTTCGGAAAGAACTTCCCGGCGGCCCTGTAACAAAAGCACGTCACCCGGACGAAAACGAACCCGATCCGGACGGTCATCGAGCTTGGTCCCTTCACGTGATATGCCAAGCAGATTGACGCCATAGATTGAGCGTAGTTTAAGAGAGCGCGCCGCTCGTTTATCCAATAACGATCCCGCCGTAACGACGGTCTCAACAATTGCAACTTCGTCAGAGGAAAGGTCTTCTTTACTCAGTTTTTTGGTGGCTGTTAGCTGAAAGCCGGTAACATCTAAGAACTCATGCAAATCTTCAGCATTGGCCTTAATTATTATATGGTCTTCCTCCTCAAACAAACGATAGGGGGAGAGAAAAGGTAATTTTTGTTTATTGCGTACATGGCCGACCACCATTACATCGCCGGGAGTTGCCTGGCCAAGATCAAGCAGTCTCTTGCCGGCATAACTGGAACCGACGGGAACAATCACTTCAGTAAGATAGCTGTCGATAGAAAACAGATCTTCCTTTGCTAACTTACCACTGCGGCTGGGTATCAAGCGCCAGCCAACTAAAACGATAAAGAAAACACCGACGATTGTTACCCCCAATCCCACGGGCGCAAAGTCAAACATTCTGAACGAAGCGGCAGCAGCCGTTTCTGCCCTGAACATTGAAATAATGATGTTCGCAGGAGTGCCAACCTGGGTAATTAAACCGCCCAGCAAAGACCCAAATGCCAGGGGCATCAATACTGTTGAAGGCGACTGTTTACTTCTTCTGCTCAACCTGATCGCTACCGGCATAAAAAGGGCCAGGGCACCAACGTTATTCATAAAAGCTGAGCATAAAGCCACCCCTCCAACCAGATAAACCATCCGAACGATTTGATTACTATTGACGGCTGATAGTTTGCGCGATGCTAAGTCTACTATACCGGAATTCATCAACGCACGACTGATGATCAGCACCGCAGCTACTGTGATAACAGCCGGGTGACTGAAACCATAAAATGCTTCTTCGTAAGGAGTGATCCCGGATATCGTGATAATCAGCATTGCGATGACCGCAACTAGATCATAACGCCACCGCCCCCAGACAAACATGATCAGTACAAGCACAATAGTTACAAAGACGGCAATTTGTTCGTTCATTAAAATCCACTGTTCCTCCCGCGGTTACAAAAGATGAAGGCAACTGCCATGTCGAGCGTCATGAAAACATAGCTCTTTTATCTTTCTTTACTGATCAATAACTGCGTCTTATATTATCTTGATTAAGCGGAGCCTGGTCAAGGTCAAAGTTGGCTTACTAGCAAACCAGTCTTAAATGAACCGGCCTTTTCCCTTTAACTTCTATAGTGTATATTAGAGAACATCATACCACCGGGTGACACCATTAAGGGGGATTAATTTCCCCCTCACCCTAACTCTCTCCCCAAGGGAGAAGCGTTTACTGTCCTGTCCGCTTTTACGTGGAGGAAAGAGATTTTATAGGGCAGCATCGCTGGAAGCGAGGTAATAAATAATGAATCGATACCTACCTTACCTGGCCGGCCTGGGAGTGGCAATGGCCTGGGGACTTTCCTTTTTATTCACCAAAGGCGCATTGGATTACTTAGAACCCTTTCACCTCCTGGGCTTAAGGTTTGCTGCTGCTCTTGTGGCTATGAGCGCCTTGCGCCTGGCTAGCGTTATAAAAATCAAGATGATAACCAATGATTACTTGCGGCTGCTTCCTCTGGCCATCATCCAGCCTCTACTTTATTTTTCGGCTGAAACAACGGGTGTGCTGCTGACATCGGCATCCTATTCGGCTATGATGATCGCTTCCATCCCGATTGTTGTTGCCATTCTGGGTTCTCTTTTATTGCGTGAGTATCCCAACCGGCTGCAGCTACTGTTTATTATTGCTTCTGTGGTCGGTGTCATCTTTATCATCATGATGGATAACCAGTCTATAACCGGTGTTAACCCGCTCGGTACATTGGCCCTGATCGTTGCTGTGGCATCTGCCGCTTTTTACATTATTTATTCCCGCAAAGCTTCCGCACACTTTAGTCCACTACAAACTACCTGGGTGATGATGGTGGTCGGCGCTCTTGCTTTTAACCTGGTTGCTTTAATCCAACATCTGCTGGACGGTAAAGTAAGCCTATATTTGCAACCGCTGACTGTACTCTGGCCTACGATTATCTACCTTGGCGTAGCTTCCTCAGTCGGTGCATTTTTCCTCTACAACTATCTGCTAAGTAAAGTGACCGCTTCGCAGGCTTCAGTGTTTGCCAACCTGATTACGGTGATAGCGATTGCGGGAGGAGTAATTTTTCGAGGGGAGACTCTAACCTGGTATCACATAATGGGCACTACCGCAATTTTAGCCGGCGTATGGGGCACGAACCGGTATGCCCAAAAGGTTAATCCTTTGACAAAAGCTCCGGGAGAGGAAAATAGGTTCAAGAGCAGCAGCAGAAGTTAATAAATGACTTCTTGCCTGAAACTTTGGTTGGATTACTGTTCCTGCGATGGCGTTAGTTCGCATGTTACTTTACGTACGGCCGGTTTATCGGAACCGTAGGCCCAACAGTAAAAGAGGTATGCCGTTACCAACACGCTAACCGCCTCTGAGAAAAGAGGTGTAATCCAAATTCCGGTCTCACCCCAGATTGCCGGGAACAGTAGCAACCCAATTACTGTAAAGATCAACCCCCGCGAAAGAGCAACCAACAGCGACTGACCGGCCTTTTCCAGGGCAGTAAAAAAAGTTGAACCGATGATCCCTATCGGCATCAGCAGTAAACTCCAGCTGATTATTCTCGCAGCATCCAGAGTTAATAAAACAGTCTCCGGATGATCAGGAATAAAAAGGGTAACCAGGTGTGGCGCTTGCCATCTGATTATAACAAACAGGGTAATAGCAATAACAATTGAGGCCAGTAAAATCCGTTTCAATGTTCCGCTAACCCTTGTTCGGTAGCCGGCTCCATGGTTGTAACTCAGAATCGGCTGCGCCCCCACGCTAATTCCAAAAATAATCACGGAACCGAACATGATCAGGTATTGAACCATGGCAAAAGCTGCCACCCCGGCGCTGCCAAGGTAGGCAAGCAGAGCCCGGTTGAAAAGAAATGTAGTGAGTCCTGCCGCCACACTGTTTAAAAACTCCGAAGAACCATTATAAGCGATCATTTTCAGGACCGGATATCCACCGCCGGGAAGACCAAAGCGCAAACCGGGCCGGTTTAAAATGTTTTTCCGGGCAAAATAGATGATAAAGAAAAAAGCGCCCAGCGATTGCGATATACCGGTCGCCAGCGCTGCTCCGGCGATACCGAGCTGCAAGGGAAACAGAAAGATATAGTTCAAAATAATGTTCAGCGAGGCCATCGCCATCATTACTCCGGTAGCCAGGTTGGGACGACCGTCATTGCGTACTGTCTGTTCGAGAATAAAGATTAAGATCATCGTAGTAAAAAAAGGGTAGATGGCTTTCAAGTACTGGCCGGCCAGAACCCCTAGCGAACCTGAGGTGCCGAGCAGGGTAAGGATCCATGAGTAGGCAAGAACAGCAACCAGGCTGCCGATTATACCCAGGATTGTTCCAAGAGTCACCACCAGTCCCAAGACGCGACGGGCGGCGTTTGTATCACCCGCCCCCTGCAGCACGGCAACCCGGGCATTGCCTCCAACACCGATCATCGCCGCCAAGCCAATAAAGAAGGCCATTAGCGGGTAAAGGACATTAACAGAAGCCAGCGCTTCCGGGCCAAGGCTACGGCCGACCATGATTGCGTCCGCCATATGATAGAGTGCCATGAAAAGCATCGAAGCAACAGCTGGTACGGTGTTTTTGACAATCAATGCCCCCAGTGGTTTAGTGAGAAAAGCCTCCCGCGCCGGGTCACGTTCAGTAGTTGCCGGACCTTTCGTAGTATTGTTATTGTCCATCATTACCTTCCTTCGCCCATCAATATTAACATTATTATAGCGTTGGATCCATATCATGCAGCAGTCGGGGGGCGATCAGAACCATGAGCCTGATTTTGAACTGCTTTTAAGTTTTACTGCCTGATAAACGGTTTTTTATCCCGGCGGCAGAGGACCTGAATCATGTGGCGTCCGGTCAGCATCGAGCCGTGCAGACCGGCGGGCGGGGAAATCCACTGCCCGGCCAGGTAGAAATTCTCCAGGTCAGGCAATTTTCGCGGGATGGTGAACCGACCGGCAGAAGGAGGGACGATCCAAGCCATGTAGGCACCTTTCCAGACTGCCGTGTAGCGGTTGTAGGTCAGCGGGGTTACCAGATCGCTCGTTTCGATTTTATCTTTGATGGCCGGGAATCTTTTAACGGCGGCCCTGGTGAGCTTTTCCTCCAGCTGCTTTTTCTTCTCCCGGTAGCGTTCCTTGTTGCCGGTAGGGCTGCCCCAGTACTCATAGGAAGAATATACCATGGCCGACAGTACGCTTTTTCCGGCTGGAGCCAGGGTTGGGTCGAAAGTATAATTGGTCAGGTAACAATAGCAATTTGGTCCGGTTCCGAGATCGATGGGTTGATCAAGTCTGACGGCCAGCCGCTTTGACTCGCTGCCCAGGTCTGCATCAATCCCTAGATAGAGCTTTGCCGAGGTGTAGCAGGATAGGCCGGCAAAAGAATCTTTAATTCGCGGGGTTAACCATTTACCGCCCAGCAGATCATAGAGGGTGCTGTGCATATCGGCAGCCGCAATAATATAATCACCCTGCACCTCGTTGCCGTCGTCGAGCTGCAGGCCATAAGCCCGATTATCCCTGACCAGTATCTGCCTTACCCGGCTTTTATAATAAATACTGCCGCCAAGATCAAGAAAACACTTTTCTATTGAACGGACCAGGGGCAGCGATCCGCCCTCGGGAAATCCCGCGTCGCTGCTGTGCAAAGAGGCCAAGGTGCCGATCAGCCTGGTCATTGAATAGTTGACCGGAAAAATCAAGGCCAACCCTTCTTTTAGGAAAGGATTTTTCAACTCAGTTAAGAATTCAGCAACCGTAATTCTGGAAAAACGCCCTAAAACCTTAAAAAGCGGCATCATCCTGACCATCATCACCGGAATATCCCAGAAGCGTAAAAGCTCATCCGGCTTATTGAGCGGCATATCCAATTTTGACATAATTTTAGCCGCATCGATCATCTGTTTAATCGGAATATTGTCTTCCGGAGCCAGTTCTAAAAGGTGAGACTGCAGATGGTCAAGATCGCTGTAAATGTTCAGGCTCTTACCGCTGCCGTCTTCAATGGTCATAAATATTTCGTGATTGATAATCTTTGTATCTCTAAGAGCACCCACCTCCTGCCAGAAGCGGTTGAACTGGCTGCCTGTTTTGGAACCGACCAGCCAGTGGATACAGCCATCAAAAGTATAATCCTTTCCAGACCAGGCTGCACAGAGACCACCGGGCAGGTTGCGCATTTCAAAAAGTTCGACATCATAACCGTTGCGGCAGGCATGAATTCCGGCAGAGAGGCCGGCCATCCCGGCACCGATAATTAAGATCTTCTTTGTCACTCTTAACTCCTCCCCGTGTTAAAAACCGGCATGAAACGCCGGTCGATTTGGCGCAAGGCTGAGAGATCGTCTACAAGTTCCCATAAACTGCTATAGGTTGGTGGTTTTCCTCCATTCCCCGGTGCCGGTACTAACAACTGGGACAATTTGCTCCATCCTCATTAGATTACTGTTATTTATTTTCTCCCCGACCCACCAATAGATAGATTACAGAGCCAAAGATAACTAAAGCGATAAGCGACATCCACCATGGCTTGGAAAGATATTTGACATGATCACGGTGCAGAAGGTCGGTAATAGCCCAGGCAATCAGGGCCAGGTTGACGACAAAGATCAGGACAACGATGATAATGACTGATGGTGACAAACATAACTCATCCTCTCTGATATCCTCTTTAATGGCCTGTAGTTATTTCCACAAAAGTTTGCCCATAACCTTTCAGCAAATGTTTAAACCAAGGTTTGCCCGCCGCCGGACGCTAAAACACCCAGCTGACGGGCAGAAAAGGTGCGCTTACTATTTACTTTTTTGCTATCCCGCTGATGACTCAGCAAATAATAAAAAGCAGGCCTTAAAGACCAGCTGCTATCTCTTTCAGAGCATCTTCCAAACGGTTCAGGACCTCATCCACCTGTTCACGGGTGATAAACAGGGCTGGTGCGAAGCGCACTGTGTTTGCGCTGATCAAGGTACCCGCCACCAGAACTTTACGTTTAAAGAGGCCGGCAGCCACCATATAACCATATGATGGATTTTGAAAATGCTGGCCAATCAGCAAACCTTTACCGCTGATATTCTTGTAAATTTGCGGAAAGCGATCGGCTATTTCTTTTAATTTGCCAATAAAGTAAGCACCTGTATCTGCTGCCCGTTCCGGCAGCTTGTCACGGAGAGTAACATGAATCGCGGCAATCGCCGCAGCACAAGCCATTGGGTTGCCACCGGTGGTAGTGGTATGCATAAAAGGATTTGGTTCTTCAAAGGCTTTCCAAATTTCCGCCCTGCCCATAAAGGCGCCAACCGGCATCACACCGCCGCCAAGCGACTTTGCAGCGCACATAATATCGGGAACAATGCCCCAGTGATCCACCGCCCACAGCTTGCCGGTACGACCAAGACCAGTTTGCACTTCGTCACAGATGAGCAAAATTTCGTAGCGGTCGCATATTTCCCGAACCTGTGGCCAGTATTCATCCGGCGGAACCACTGCCCCTGCTTCCCCCTGGATCGGTTCAGCAATAAAAGCGGCGATATCAATGCCAACCTTAGCGCAGATCTCCAGCTGTTTTTCTAATGCTCCGGCATCGCCAAATGGAATGAAAAAGCTTTGCCCGGCGTAGGGCTGCATGCCGTAACGAAAATCCTTTTTACCCATTACACTTAAGCTGCCTGAAGTCTTTCCGTGAAAGGCGTTCACCGTAGAGATAAAGTTGTGCTTGCCGGTATAAAGCCTGGCAATTTTCAATGCCCCTTCGATGGTTTCTGTACCGCTGCTGACCAAGAAGGAATGGTCAATATCACCAGGGGTTATTTGCGCCAGCAGTCGGGCCAACACTCCTCGCAAGGGGTCCATCAGTTCCTGGCTGGGTATCCCTGATTTGCCGGCTTGCGCCCGTACCGCTTCCACCACTTCCGGGTGTGCCCAACCGAGGTCCAGAGCGCCATAACCACCAAGGCAATCGATATACTCCTGGCCAAAAACATCATAATAATAGACGCCTTTGCCCCGCCATTCAGTACCGGCATAGTCACCGGCTTCAGTCACCGATTTGCGGTATTCCACCCAACCTTTGTTAAAGTGATTTTTAAAATTCTCTACAGTCTCCTTCGAAATCTCCTGGGCTGTCTTCTCGTCCAGTTCTTCGCGGCCGATTATATCCAGCCAACGCTCTGCATACTGGACTGCCTTTTGGTAGTTGTCCATGTTTAATTCCCTTCCTGATGGATTTTATAGCTGCTGCACCGATTCAACAACCGTTTATACACTGTTGCTAAAAATGCCGGTGAAACATTTTCTCTGCATCATAAATATTGACCTTTTCACCGGGTATGACTGGCAAATAGTTCATCCTTTCGTGCTTTGTTTATTATAATCATAGCAATATTATTATTCAACTGCACTACCTTCATGTTTCATGCGGGTACTTTTAATAATAATGCATCAGGGTGTGAGTAAACAGGTTTAGTTTACTTACCTTGCCGCACACAAAATGTCGTTTGGCTTCACCGCTTCCCGGAAGGGTAGAGATAATAAAGGTGATTGCCATCTCATAGAGAAATACTGAGTGCTAAGTGTTAAGTAAATATGGCGGGAGGAACCGGGTGTCATGGCAGATTTCGGAGACAGATTTTCTGAGGCCGAAGAAACACTGCGTGACCGATTGTTGGGTCCGCTAGTTGATTATCTTACGCCTGCCTGGGTTACCCCCAATCACCTCACAGCCCTGCGGGCGCTCCTTGTTGCCCTGGCCATTATCTTGTTCCTGGCCGGAACTGCTTTGCAAACCCAGGTACTTGTGCTGATACTCGCTTCTTTAACGGATCTGTTCGATGGTGTTTTGGCCAGATCCCGTAACCAGTTTTCCCGCCGCGGCGCTTATTTAGATCATAGTGTAGACTGGTTTCTGGGGGGGATGGGCTGGTATTCTGGCCCTGGTTAACGATCTGCTGCCGATGGCTTTTATCCTACTGATCATCACTGCCCAGCCGGGCATCATGATTGTCGACCGGATACGCGCTTCAAGAATTCCCGTTTACAAAAAGAGAGATAAAATCTTAACGGTTACCATGGGCGCCGCCAACTTCAGACCGAGCGCATTTTCCCGCATCCAGTTTTTTGCCGTTCTGACCGGCTTTTTTCTACTCCTGCTGGGTAGGGTATGGTTTTCCAGTCTACTAGTGACATTCGGTGAGGTTTTCCTTTATACGGCGGCATTTCTGGCCTGGATCCTCTTATTTGACAGTACCGCAAGGGCTATAAGGGAAAAAGGGTCCGGTAATCGATCCGGTTCTTAAGAACAAGAGAAAATGTAAGACCGGGTACACTCAAATGCAAATTTAGCTCGGCTACAGCAAGACTACAAAACAAGATGCTGAAGCTTTAACAAAAAAACCACGGGAGCCGAAATCCCCCGTGATTACTGTGTTTTTCTGGTGGGGACGAGAGGTATTGAACCTCCGACCTCTTGAATGTGAGTCAAGCGCTCTCCCGCTGAGCTACGTCCCCTTGATTGTCTCTAATCTATAACCATAATATAGACAATTACATCTTTGCTGTCAACGGGCGGACACAACCTGATGTGTTTGCTCAGTGATATTGACACGGGCGGGCACAGCCTGATTAATCTTCCAGCAGTTGAAGCTGTTGCCGGGCCAGATCATAGAACGGATCACCTTCGCTGACGGTATGGAAAAAGTCCCGGGCCTGCCTGTTGTTGCCTTTCAGCTGTTGAACCCGGCCGAGGATATAATGAAGCGGTTCAGTTTCACCATACCTCTTCTGCATCTGAACCCTGATATCTGCAATTTCAGTAAGATACCTGATCCCCTCGGCAGGGCTGCCCTCATTTATAAAATGCTCAGCAAGTCTGAGCCGGGCCAAGCTAGCCTGAATATAACTGCTCTCACTTAGCGGCCTTACTACCATTAAACGATCTAAAGTATCAAGACCGCTCCGGATGTCAACATAGAAGAGCAGGAGTTCGCCATAGCGGAAAATATATAACGGATTATATGGTTCAAGCTGATATGCACGGCCGGCAAGATCAATAATCCTTTCCAAATCATCGGCACTTTGCGCAGTCCGGGACCGTCCCTCCAATACAGCGCCCAAGTTGTGATAGTTTTCCGCCCGCAAGGGATCCAAACGAATTGCTCTCTGCAGCTCCGGGACAGTCATCTTAATGTTGCTCTGTTCAATGAATTTCTGGGAGCGGGCAGTACTATTAAAACCGGCGACCAAAACAAGATTACCGGCTAAAAGGATAACCCCAACCGCCAGCAGCACGATACTGCTTAAAACTGCCTTATTCGATGCAGTTTTGGACTTAACCTTGTGTTTGAACCAGGGTACATTATCAAGGCTTCTTCCAGCTCCCAACAGAGTAAAAAGATAGATCCCTACTGCTGCCATCGAAAAATTCCAGTCAATTATACTGTGTGCCCCAAGCGCTGCAACCGGCAAAAAGATGGCTGTCCAGAATTGCCATCTTCGGGTATTGAAACGGTTGTGCAAACAGTTTCGGACAAAAGCGGCGGCCATGCTGACCCAGATCCCGACAAAAGCGAGAAAACCAAAGATTCCTGCTTCGATCCAAACTTGTAGAAAATGGTTGTGAACCTCGCTCGAAAAGTACGGCCTGGCCTGGTATCCCTGGTAAAGCGCAGCCCAACCGCCGCCACCGGCCCCTAGGATGGGCCTATCTTTGATAATTTTCACCGCATCGCCAAACATCTCAAAGCGGGCATCCATATTAATAATCCGACCTGGTGAAAAAATGCGATCGTAATACCGCTCCGGCAAAAGCCGGCTCAAAACTAAGCTAACAGCTGTTTGATTTCTATTTGGTTGCTCGGGGGCAACCGGACTAAAAAAGGGCAAGAACAGCAAAACAACCATTACGGCAACAGTCATTACTGTGCCCGCTGCAGCATAATAGATTTTTCTTTTATGGCTTTGTGCCAGGTAAAGCTCCGCCAGAGCACCCAGGACATAAGCGACCGCCATCGCCGCGGCAATCGGTAACCAGGCCGAAGGCGGATTATCTGAACGGAAAAGGGGATCAGCCATAAAAGCAGCGGGAATTGCCGGAACAACAGTGGCAAAAAGAAATAGGAACGATCTCAGTCGCTGACCCGGCGCCGCTGCTAACACCAGAAGAATAAATAAGGGAACCAGTAGAAGCCAGGCGCCCCGGGAAAAGGTCAGGATGGTGGTCAGCAAGATTAGCGCGGCAAGTGGCAAATATAAGACCCGGCCCCCCCAATTTTTCGCCAGGGGAGCCAGCGCTATGACTAATAGATAAGCAGCCATAAAATAAGCGGCGGCGGTGTTTGCATAACCCATCGGTGAAGCGATGCGCAATCCGGCATCATGGTAAGCGCCAATAATATTCCAGTGTCCGGCGGCTACACCCAAGCTAGCCACAGTAATAATGGTTGCTACTACCACTAAGATATGAAGCATCAGACTCAGTCCTGGGGGAAGTTGTTCTGAACGACGTTCGGTATTCTCGCTGCATTCTACTTTTCGCCCGCCGAAATTCAGATTACAGCACAATTCCACAGCTACCAGGTAAACTGCTAGATAGGCGACAATTTTTAAGACTTCCTCCAACGCATCCCTTTTATGCACGGCAACAAAAAATGAAACCGCATAAGCCAATATCAGCACAATCAGGCAAAGATCAAGAGGACTTTTTGCAAGACCCTTATCCCGGGACAGCATGCGATAAAGACCCCATAAAATAAAGAGGGCAAAAATTACTGCCTGGGCTTTTAGAAGCTCTCCAGCAAAAAACAAACCACGATAAAAAGGTCCGATCAACAGTAGCAGGGATAGCCCTATCAGCATGATTACCAACACTATTTTAGCAATATTTGCAATGGTAGCGCTCACCTTTGCCGGCTCATAGCTTTTAGCCCGACCATCGTTTCTCTGAGGGTTCGTATCTTTGTGCTTCTCTTTTCCACCTTTTTTCCGCGGCAATATGATTCCTCCCTACCAGGTTCCTGCTAATGAATTCTATCGCTACCAGATAATACCAGGCTTCTTCAGCATAAAACATTAGCTGCTACTCAGGCCATTACAAACACTTGAGAAAAGGCTGCCTGGTAAAACGGGCAGCCTTTATATTCTTTAAACTACTGGATCCATCCACCTCAAGCCTCTAACCATCAAGATTCTTGCTGCGGCAACACTTATTTCCTGACGATATCATCCGGAGAGTTACCACTGTAAGCATTGTCATCCGGGCTGTTCAGCTCCAAAGTAGCACCCTCATCAACGAAAATAGCTCCGCCTTCAGTCGACTTGTTATAGTCAAATACGTTATTGTAAACCCTGGCCAGTGCATCAACAAAGAGGTAAATGCCACCACCTTCCCCTCTCGACTCGTTGTTTGCAATAGTATTATCCGTTATGAGCGCTTCGGAAAGATGGATCAGGATCCCTCCACCGCCAATCTCGGCATAGTTACCGGAGATGTCATTGTTGGTGATTTCAGGGTTCGAGTTCTGGTTAACCTCGATGCCTCCGCCGATCCTGGCCCGGTTATCAGTTATTGTGTTGCCACTGATTATCGGAGCTGATTCGAAGTAGACGGCTATACCGCCTCCGCTATCAGCTTCGTTGCCGATAATTATATTATCCTCCAGAAGAGGCATTGATTCAAAATAGATGGCTATCCCGCCTCCGGCGCTGCCGGCAATATTATCAGTTACACTATTCGCGATTAGCAGAGGTGAAGAGTTGACCATGAATATACCACCTCCGCCCCGGTCTGCGGAGTTATTAATCAGGGTATTGTTCCTGATTTCAGGAGCGGATTCAAAAATTGAAAAAGCTCCGCCGTTATCAGCACGGTTATTGGAAAAGGTGTTCCCTTCAATTAAAGAAGGCAATTCGCCTAAACCGGAAATGGCCACTGCTCCGCCGCTTAAACCGGCTACATTGTCAGATACCATGTTATTGCTGACAGTTGCGCTGGAATTTGCCAAAAATATAGCGCCACCGCCTCCGGTCGAAATATTGTCCCTGATCGTATTGCCTTCAATGATCGGTGACGAGCCATAGGAAAAAATTCCCCCACCCCGCTCGGCTACGTTGTCAATGATGACGTTTTTGCTAATTGTCGGGGAGCTGCCGTTCAGGACAATAATACCGCCCCCGTAGTAAGAGGGTATCGCGCGCTGCTCGCCTTCGATGACAAATTCCAATGTTTCTAAATTACCGCTGCCGCCGGTGATGGTGAAGCCGGTCACCACCGCATTTTCTGCTTCACCGCTTTTAAAAGAAATAGCAGAATTAATCCCGCCGGCATCGATGATCGTGGCTGCTACTACTTCCGGATCATCGGGATTGGTGCTGCTCAGGGTAATGTTTTTCCCGCCGAAATCAATACTGCCCGTATATTTCCCGGGTTTAACGACAATAACATCCCCCTCTACCGCTGCGTTTAAAGCTTCCTGAATTGACGAGTAGTCGTCAGGCACCGTTATCGATCCGGTAACCCGGGCAGAATCTCTGCCACAGCCGGAAACGCCAACCAAAACCGCCAGAAGCACTATTCCGGCAAAAGCAAAATATAAGAGATGCTTACGCTTACTTTTTTTCATGAAATAACCTCCATTTGACTGCTAAACTGCCTTTACAATAAAGGTTTTCAGGCGACTGCATTACCTGAAAACCCTTACCCTGGTGGACGTGAGGGGATTCGAACCCCTGACCTCTTGAATGCGAGCCAAGTGCTCTCCCAACTGAGCTACACGCCCTTGCAGAGGTATTATAGCAAATAGCATTTTAATAGGCAAGCTGACACGGCTGACGGCTGACCGGATGACTGGTGCGACCGCGCAAACGAGTCCTCTAAGCTTTCGAGTACTGCTCCGTTCAGGAGATTTGCTTAATCGAGAGTGCTCTGGAGGGAGATACCACACAAATTGACAGGACGGCTATTTTGTTATAGAATTACTTATGTATTAATTACAAATACAAACTATTATGTTAATACTGTTGACTGGAGGTTTGGTCAAGTATGAACCTCTGCTTTAAAGAACTATCTGCAATGCTAGAAAACAACAAAATCAGACCGACCCTGCATCGGATAAGCATTCTTGGGTACCTGCTTAAAAACCCCTGCCACCCGACAGTGGAAAAAATCTACCGGGAGTTGCAGCCCGAAATTCCAACCCTGTCACGGACCACGGTGTACAACACCCTGGATCTCCTGGTGAAGGCTGGCCTGGTGAAAGAATTGCTGATAGTTGAAAATGAAACCCGGTATGACCCAAAAACCGAAATCCACGGACACTTTAAATGTGTAGAGTGTGGCTTTATCTCAAACTTTGATGTGGCCATCGACAAAGTGAAAACCGGCGAACTTGCCGGATATTTTATAACTGACAAAAATGTATATTTTAGAGGTATTTGTCCGCAATGCCTCGCAAATATAGATAATAAACCACGAGAGGAGTAAGAGTGATGAGTGAGGAGAAAAAGTGTCCGGTTACTGGTATGACCGGAAGAAGAGTAACCGGAGGAGGCACTAGAAACCGGGATTGGTGGCCCAACCAGTTAAACCTGAAGATGCTGCACCAAAACCCCGTATCAAGGAACCCGATGGGCGAGGAGTTTAACTACGCCGAGGAGTTCAAAAAGCTAGACCTCGAAGCAGTGAAAAAAGACTTGCATGACCTGATGACCGATTCGCAGGACTGGTGGCCGGCTGATTACGGCCACTACGGTGGGCTCTTCATCCGCATGGCCTGGCATAGCGCCGGCACCTACCGGATGGGCGACGGCCGCGGCGGCGCCGGTTCAGGTACACAGCGGCTTGCCCCGCTGAACAGCTGGCCGGACAATATCAACCTTGATAAGGCCCGCCGCCTGCTCTGGCCGATTAAGCAGAAGTACGGACGTCAAATCTCATGGGCCGACCTGATGGTTTTGACCGGGAACGTAGCTATGGAGTCGATGGGCTTTAAAACATTCGGCTTCGCCGGCGGGCGCGAGGATGTCTGGGAACCGGAGGAAGATATCTACTGGGGATCTGAGGACGAATGGCTCGGTGATAACCGCTACACGGGTGACCGGGACCTGGAAAATCCCCTTGCTGCCGTACAGATGGGCTTAATCTATGTGAACCCCGAAGGACCGAGCGGCCAGCCGGATGTGCTTGCTTCCGGAAAAGATGTTCGAGAAACCTTCGCCCGCATGGCCATGAACGACGAAGAAACGGTGGCCCTGGTTGCCGGGGGCCACACCTTCGGCAAGTGCCACGGTGCCGGCAGCCCTACCCATGTGGGTCCGGAACCTGAGGCTGCTGATATTGAAGAACAGGGTCTGGGCTGGAAAAGCAGCCTGAGCAGCGGCAAGGGTGATGATACCATTTCCAGCGGGATCGAAGGAGCATGGACCCCAACCCCTAACCGGTGGGATAACAGCTATCTGGAAGTTCTCTTTAAATACGACTGGAACCTGGTCAAGAGCCCGGCCGGCGCCTGGCAGTGGGTGCCGGTGGATCCCGATGAAGACGATATGGCCCCTGCCGCTCATGACCCTTCAAAAAAAGTGACCACCATCATGACCACGGCCGACCTGTCGCTGAGGATGGACCCGATCTACAAGCCCATTGCCAAGCGGTTCCTGGAGAATCCGGACCAGTTTGCTGATGCTTTTGCCCGGGCCTGGTTTAAGCTGACCCACCGCGACATGGGCCCGCGGTCGCGCTACCTTGGCCCGGAGGTTCCCGCCGAGGAGCTGATCTGGCAGGACCCGGTACCGCCGGTAGATCACGAACTGGTTGGCGACACCGACATCGCTTTTCTGAAAAGTAAAGTGTTGGCTTCTGGTCTGTCGATTCCCGAACTGGTTTCCACGGCCTGGGCATCGGCCTCAACTTTCCGCGGATCCGATAAGCGCGGCGGGGCAAACGGCGCACGGATCCGTCTGGCCCCACAGAAGGATTGGCAGGCCAATGAGCCTGACAAACTGGACAAAGTGCTTAACAAGCTGGAAGAGATCCGGGCAGAGTTCGATAGCGCCCAGGCTGGAAATAAGAGAATCTCCCTGGCCGACCTGATTGTTTTAGCTGGATGTGCCGGGGTAGAACAGGCGGCCAAAAACGCAAGCATTGAGATCACCGTTCCCTTTGCCCCAGGCCGAACCGATGCTTCCCAGGAGCAGACCGATACAAAATCGTTTTCCGTTCTTGAGCCGAAAGCTGATGGCTTCAGGAATTTCAGCAAACAGAAGTATGCTGTTACCACCGAGGAGATGCTCGTAGACCGCGCCCAGCTGCTAGGCTTGAGCGCTCCCGAAATGACCGTGCTGGTTGGCGGTATGCGGGTGCTAAACGCTAACTATAACCAGTCTCCGCACGGCGTATTCACGAAAAACCCTGAAAGCCTGACCAACGATTTCTTCGTAAACTTGCTGGATATGGGCACAGTGTGGACCGCTGTGGACGAAGAAAAGGAAGCATTCGAGGGACGCGATCGTAAAACGGGCGAGTTAAAATGGACCGGCACCCGCGTTGACCTGCTCTTCGGCTCTAATTCCGAGCTGAGGGCTCTAGCCGAGGTTTACGCCGGCAACGATGCCAAAGAGAAGTTCGTTCGCGATTTTGTCAAGGCCTGGCATAAGGTGATGAACGCCGACCGCTTTGACCTGGTTTGATCAGCGGGCAATCGCTACTTACTACAAAGCTACCCGATAAATCCCCTCTCCTCCGGGAGAGAGCCAGGGTGAGGGGGCACTTGGTCCCTCTGCTGGTGCCACCTGATAGTATGAGCGGCTCTAAAATAGAGACACCTTTGTTGGATTTATTATCCCGAGATCTAAAGGGCGGTACTCCGTTGGAGACCGCCTTCTCTTTACAGTTTAAGCATTATCACTGCTCTCTTCGCTAGTAAATGCTGAGCGCGGCCAGATGCTCCGGTTCGTCATAGCTTAGGCAATTGTCTTCATGAACAAGCCTGCTAACGCGCGCTTTTCGCAAGTGACATGCTATCACGATAATTAACAAAGTGACATTATCACGTGTTAACCACACATTCAGCCTCGCTATACTGGACATCGGCACCTAAATCAGCCGATTCCTGATTCTGACCGACAGATCCTTGATTTTAGCTTCAATCTCGTTTATCAAGGCGACAAACACCTCATCGCTTTCCCCTGTCGGATCCTCCAACCCCCAGTCCTCCCTATGCTTGCTAGGTAGGTATGGGCACGTAACATTGCATCCCATGGTTATGACGATATCAACCGGAGGAATTTCAGAAAGCAGCTTTGAGTGCTGTGTTTCCTCCATGTCAATCCCGTGAAGCTTCTTCATCAAGCGGACAGCATCCTGATTGATTTGCGGCTTTGTTTCTGTTCCCGCTGAGTAACTGTCAAAAATATCGCCGGCAAGGCATCTGCCCAATGCCTCAGCAATCTGTGAACGGCAAGAATTATGAACGCAAATGAAGGCAACTTTTGGTTTATTCATGCTGACTTCCCTTCTTAAACCAATGATGTGTTCTATTAGCCGTCCGCACCAGTGCCAGCATAACAGGAACTTCAACAAGCACCCCGACAATCGTCGCCAAAGCCACCGGTGAAGCCGCACCAAATAACGAGATAGCGACCGCCACAGCCAGCTCGAAGAAGTTGGACGCTCCGATCATGCCGGCCGGAGCCGCTATATCATGGGGCAACTTAAACAGCATACCGGCAATATACGCTATGAAAAAGATCAGGAAGGTTTGCAAAATAAAAGGCACTGCAATCAGGCCAATGTGCAAAGGATTTTGCAGGATGACCTCTCCCTGAAAGGAGAAGATAATTACAAGTGTAAACAGCAGTCCAATGATGGTGATGTTGTTAAACTTGGGGATAAACTGTTTTTCAAAATAATGTTGCCCTTTTTTCCTGATCATCAACACTCTTGTGGCGATACCGGCTGTCAGTGGAATGGCCACAAACAATACCACCGAAAAGATGAGCGTGTCCCACGGAATGGATATACCGCTCACGCCAAGTAAAAAAGCAACGATCGGCGTAAACGCCAATAGAATAATCAGATTGTTTGTGGCAACCTGTACCACCGTATATGCGGGACTGCCCTTAGTCAGGTGGCTCCATACAAACACCATCGCCGTGCAGGGCGCGGCTCCAAGCAAAATTGCTCCAGCCAAATAATCCTTTGCAAGTTCGGCTGGAATAAGCGCTTTGAATACCACATAGAAGAAGAACCAGGCGATACCGAACATGGTGAAGGGCTTAATCAGCCAGTTTGTCACCCATGTAATATACAAGCCCTTCGGGTTTTTCCCCACGTTCTTAATGCTGGCGAAGTCCACCTTCATCATCATCGGATAAATCATCAGCCATATTAAGATGGCAATGGGAATTGAAACCTGGGCATACTCGAATTTGCCTAATAAATCCGGGATAGCGGGCAGGAATTTCCCAATTAGAACCCCTGCAACCATACACAGGATCACCCAAAGAGTCAGGTACCTTTCAAAAAAGCCGATCCCTTTATTCTGCTTTTTACTCATCCGGCATCACCTTCAGTATTTGTTATTTGTTATTTGTTAACAGCATTCAGCGCCGCCTGAACAATCACAACTTGGTTCGCGCCCGGTAATCCAGCCCATAATCACTGCGGCAGCGCACCCGACTCCCGAATCAACAGCGATGGCATTTGCCGGGCAATTCATAGCACAAGCACTGCACTCCATACAGCGGTCTTTTTCTTTGATCAACGCTTTCTTTTCATTTATGTTGAATACTTCGTGAGGGCAAACCTCCACACATCTTCCGCAGCCTAAACATTTTTCAACCGAAAGACGAAGAGTTGCGACATTTTTCAAATACATGTGTTTCATAACGCTCTCCTTTTATAGCGACAGTTTATTGATCAACACCAGCACAATCCCTGCAACAGATGAAAGAGCAATTAGTGGCACCGCGATTTTCATCTCTTTAATAACGCCGGAAAAGGAAGTGTATGTTGAGGAGCCTGTAAAATTCATCGCCAAAAACGCCGACAACGCCGGCAGAATCAGGATATAACCGATGGCGAGAATCAGAAATCCCGGTGCAAACCAGCCATTAAGCCAAACAAGCCATGCAGTCCAGAGCAACCCCAGCAACCATCCTTTCCATGCGAATGCCCTGCCGGGGATAAAAGGGAGAAGCACTGGCATAATAACAGCTCCCGTGACTACAGCGCCCGCGTAAGCTATGAAATCCATAAGTCCGAAGGGTCTTGCCGCGAAGAGGTTTATTAGGAACAATACTCCGAAAACCAGCAACGAAGTCTTTCCGGACTGCGCCAGCACCATCGGTGTGAGAACCAGCCGATCCCACATCGTAAATTTGACGGTACGCATTTCCTTTGTGGCTTTGAAGCCGGATCCAAGAAATGTCTTTAGATCACAAGCCCTTACCGGACCGTAAATCACCGTAAAGCCGGTTTGCCTTGCTACTTCATGGGCTCTCACACCTGGAGCACCCAACTGCGGCAAAATCAATTTCCGGTGCGATACCACCCCGGGTAGCCCCGTAAGGGATATGCGGTTGACCAATTCATCCGTACCAAACGTTCCTTTACCCGCCGCGCACCAAACATTAATGCCCTTTGTATCGAGGATCAGAAGCCAACAATTTAAGCCTGAAAGCTCTTTTCGCAAAGTATCAAAGGTCAATTTGTAGTTCGCACTGACCAGCACCGGAGATGTGTGGTCGGGATTACCCACCGCATAAAGTCCCGGGATAATCTTGTAGTCGGCCCGGCCGATACCCCAGCGCACTTTCCATGCTCCGAGAATATCTTTGAAGTTAAGCTTTGTTAGAGCCGCCGGCACAGAACCTTGTGACATGGGGATTTCCCCCGTTACCCATTTATCTTTTTTGTCATGCGCCGTTACGGATTCACTGGCGCAGCAACCAGCGGGCGAGCAGCAGCAGTGATTTTCTTCACTCATTTTCATCACATCCTTTGCGGTTATCTACATCGTTCTTGCAAATGCAGCTTTCCTTATTGGAGGTAAGGTCGACCAAAAATTTTCTTATCTTGCCCACTGCATCTGCATCCAGCGAATAATAGGTCCACTTGCCTTGTTCGCGGCCCCTGACAAGCCCACATTCGCGCAAGAGTCTCATATGGTGAGACAGCGTGGATTGGGACATCTCAAACTTCTCTAAAATCATGCAGGCACAAAGCTCTCCGCAAGAAAGCATATCTACTATCATCGCTCGCTTGGGATCGCCCAGAGCTTTAAATACTCTAGTATAAAGTGTATAACTTTCCGTA
The DNA here is from genome assembly GCA_002292015.1 of Firmicutes bacterium UBA993. Lineage (GTDB taxonomy): Bacteria > Bacillota > Dethiobacteria > DTU022 > DTU022 > UBA993. The sequence continues at coordinate 736 of DBBD01000151.1, read as the reverse complement.
TCGACACCTCATATCTAAAAACTTCGATATCAACATTATGTATCTCATATCTCAAATTGTCAAAGTGAAATGCCGATATTTATAGCCCTTTCTTTGAATCGGCATCAACATCGGCATACGAACTGTTTTCACGAAACCTGTTTTTTGACAACCGTACCGTCCATGAAGTTAAACCCCAATCCGCCGTTCTGCATTACCTTGACCTTTTCGACCGCAACTAGCCAGGTCGGCCGGTGGCTGCTATTGCTCTCCCGGTTCGTTTGGTGGTAGGCCTTTACCATTTAGCAGTATGTTCATAGTTAGTTCCCAACGCTCCCCATGTCTATCAAATACAAACTCCCTTAGCGTTACCCAAGCCACATATTCCGGCTGGTTGGGGTACATTTCGGCGAAGTACAGTTTACTCTGCTCTTTGACAGCGATGGTAGCTATATTTTGCCTGACTTGGGAACCTACGAGAATTAATTGTGTTTCACTGCGAACATACGACTCCCCCTGTTGTCTCAGCGCTTCACGGTGCCGGCTAAGTTGCGCCATAGCAGCTTGCTCGCGGCCTAGCAGTTCGGGCGATTCGTTGGCTAGTTCGTTGCTTAACGCTATTAAGGGCGCCGTGCCGTCGGACACTAAGACTGCCGTTCGCCTTTCCATGACAGTTTCAGCCAGCTCGAGCAAACCGGCTGCCTGCTTATCAGAGAGTTGCCTGGGCATCCCAAACATAGCCACAATCAGAATCCCG
>DBBD01000080.1 GCA_002292015.1 Firmicutes bacterium UBA993 | reverse complement strand
CTAATCCTTATAGTTCTTTAAATAACTTTAACGGTATTATATAATGTAGAAGGAATTATATCTATATTCTAACATATAATCAACAGTAACGTTAATCAACATGTAACTTTTTGCAATAACTATTTGATTCTTCCCCAGCGGTAGCTCAAAACCACAGCTCTAAGTCGCAACATTCAAAGCCGCCACAGCTATTGACAAGTGCATGATAATCAGATAACCTTACAAGCAAGACGTTGAATATTCTATCGGCTATGAGCGAGACCAGTAACAGTAACCGGCATTTCAGAGAACCGTTGGCTTTGGTGAAAAACGGCAATGTCAGTAGCTGCGAACTCCCCCGCAAGCCGCCAACCGAAATTAATCATTATGGTTAAGATTAGGCCTGGCCGGAGACTCCCGTTACTATAAAGAGTGGGTGGTAGAGTTTTTGCCGCCAAGAAGAGTGGTACCGCGAACGCAAGCTTTCGTCTCTTGAACGGAAGTTTTTTTTATTGCACTCCCCTACTCTGCAACAGCGATTCAGGAGGGTTTTAAATGACAAAAAGCAAAAAGAAAACGGACAGATCGGAAAAGATTTATCTCTTTGACAGCACGCTTCGCGATGGCGAACAAACACCTGGTGCGCGTTTAAATTATGAAGAAAAACTGGAAGTGGCTCGGCAGTTAGCCCGCCTTGGCGTGGATATTATAGAGGCCGGTTTCCCGATATCTTCCCCCGGCGAACTAAAGGCTGTTCGGGCCATTGCCGATCAAGTTAAGGGACCTACAATCTGCGCCCTGGCCAGAGCTGTGCAAGGCGATATTGATGCCGCCTGGGAAGCAATAAAAAACGCCGAAAGACCCCGGCTACATGTTTTTTTAGGCGCTTCGGACATTCATATGGAACATAAACTGAAAAAAGATCCGGAGGTGCTTCTTGAGCAGGCTGTTGAAGCTGTAAAATATGCCAAACATTATTGCCCCGACGTAGAATATTCGCCAGAGGATGCGTCCCGGGCCCGCGATGCATATCTCTTCCGGCTTCTGGAAGCTGTAATCAAGGCCGGGGCCACGGTAATTAATATTCCAGACACTGTCGGTTATGCAGTGCCTGAAGAATTCGGGGCCCAGATCAAACGCATTAAAGATAATGTGGTAGGGATCGATAAAGTTATAATCAGCGTCCATTGTCACAACGATCTTGGCCTTGCCGTCGCCAATTCCCTGGAAGCTATAAAAAACGGCGCCCGCCAGATAGAATGTAATATCAATGGTATCGGTGAACGGGCCGGAAATGCAGCCCTGGAGGAGATTGCTGTCGCCTTAAGGATTCGCGGTAACCACTTTCCCTACTTTACCGATATCAACTACGGAGAAATTTACAGAACAAGCAGGTTGGTCAGCAAATTGACCGGCATATCGGTGCCGGTCAATAAAGCCGTGGTGGGGCTTAATGCCTTCGCCCACTCTTCCGGGATCCATCAGGATGGCATCCTTAAAAACAAGGAAACATACGAAATTATCGATGCTGAGCTGATCGGCGGTAAGGCTGCCCAGATGTGCCTAACGGCCCGCTCCGGCAGGCATGCTGTAATAGATCAGCTGAAAAAACTTGGTTTTTCTCTGAATCGCAGCGAGCTCGAAGGAATCTATCAACTCTTCTTAAACCTGGCCGACCGCAAAAAAGAAGTCTACCCTGAGGATCTTGAAGCACTAATCTTAGATCACCTTTCCTATGCAGAACCGCGCTACAAACTGGATTATCTGCAAACGGTCAGCGGCAGTACAAGTATCCCTTCGGCAGTTATCCGCCTAAAAAAAGATGACGACAGCCTGATCGAAGAGGTCGCTATCGGTTCAGGACCGATTGACGCTGCCTACAATGCAATTAATAAAATTACCGGTCTTAGCATCGGCCTCGAGAAATACAAGATTGATGCCGTTACCCAGGGGCGCGACGCTCTCGGCGAAGTCCAGGTCGAGCTGGCCTACCAGGATCGCAAGATCACCGGACGCGGTACCAGTACCGACATTATCGAAGCCAGTGTGAAAGCCTACCTGAACGGACTCAATAAGCTGATGCGTCTTAATGGCTGCACATAATTAAAAGCTCTTTCCCCCTCACCCTCTCCCTGCAGGGAGAGGGAATTATTGGGTTTTGCTGACCATATCCCTCCGGGGCGGGGGAATTAGCAGGTATCACTAAGTTGTGAGCTCTATCTCGGTGATAACGTATTTTAACCCAAAGGTATCCCAGCAATTAGTGAACTATACCATTTTTGGCATTTATATACACTATAAAAGGCAAAAAAAAAGGCAAACAATCGTTTGCCGCCCTGCAGGAGCTATGATATTATATTGAAACAATATCAGCAGGTGGTGATAACTTGGAACCACTAACCGGGAAACAACGGCGAGTCCTTCAATTTATCGAGCAGGAAGTTGCCCGCTGTAATTATCCCCCCTCAGTCCGGGAAATCGGCAAAGCCTTAGGTATCAGCTCCACCGCAACCGTTCACGGCTATTTGGATTTGCTTGAAGAAAAGGGTTACATTATGCGCATGGCTACCAAGCCACGGGCTATTAAATTGCTGGTCAGCGCCGAAGGCGATCCGGAGCTAAAATGCTCCTTCGCACCGCTTGTTGGTCGCGTCGCTGCCGGCATGCCGGTCCTGGCTGCTGAAAACCGCGAGGGCTATTTTCCGATCCCCGATCATCTCTCGGCCGGTGAAAACTGCTTCGTATTAAAAGTGGAAGGCGACAGTATGATCGATGCCGGCATCAATGACGGCGACTATGTTATCGTGCGTCAACAAATTTCTGCCGAAAACGGCGAAATAGTCGCTGCCCGCATTGATGATGAAGCTACTATTAAAAGGTTTTACCGTGAACATGGCGGCTTCAGGCTACAGCCGGAAAACAGTATCTACTCGCCGATCTTGGTTAACGATTTGGAAATACTGGGAAAAGTTATTGCCCTGTTTCGCAAGCTATAACTCTTCACCGATCAAATATTTCTTTAAACGGACGGCGAGTCCCCCGTCAACTACTGCCTCAACTACAGTCTGATCCTCGGTGTACTGGATCGTTGTTATGTCACCCTGCTCCTGGATTTCAGCTAAAAGCTTTCCAGCACTGTATGGCAACCCAACTTTTATCAGTGGCCTTTGCCGTTTTGTATAATAGATGATCCTCTCAAACAGCTTTGCAAACCCATCTTTTTTGATTGCGGATATAAAAATGGCTTCGGGAAACTCTCGTTGCAGATGAGAAATAGCGTTGTCGGTTTCTACAAGGTCAATTTTATTAAAAACCAGCTGTTCCTTTTCAATAAATCCGGAATCAATTCTGTGTAGGTGTTCGTGAACAATTGCTATTTGGTTCTGATAATCAGGGTGGCTCGCATCAACGACATGCAGTAGTAAATCTCCGGCGGCAATCTCTTCTAAGGTAGCCTGGAAGGCTGTTACCAACTGTTTAGGCAATTTTTCGATAAAGCCTACAGTATCGGTAAATAAAACATCTTTCACTCCCTCTATTTGTCCGCGCCTCACCACCGGATCAAGTGTGGCGAAAAGTTTATCCTCGGTATATGTAGTAGAACCGGTAAGCGCATTTAAGAGCGTCGATTTACCGGCATTAGTGTAGCCGACCAGGCTAGTCACAAAACAGCGGTTTCGCTGACGCTGCCGGCGGTGCAGTTTGCGATGTTTGCGCAGAGCAGTAATCTCTTTTTTAAGCTCGCCTATTTTCCGGCGGATCACCCGTCGATCAACTTCAAGTTGTGTTTCCCCCGGTCCCCTGGTTCCGATTCCCCCCCCAAGACGGGAGAGTTGCTTTCCAAGGCCAATTAATCTGGGCAGCATATATTGCAACTGGGCCAGCTCAACCTGCAGTTTCCCTTCTTTTGAAAGCGCTCTGCGAGCAAAAATATCAAGGATTAAGGCTGTGCGGTCGATGACCTTAGTGTTGAGAATCCGATCCAGATTTCTGATCTGGGTAGGGCTTAATTCGTCATCAAAGATGACCAAATTTGCATCAAGATGTTCAATCAGGGCTACAAGCTCCTCCGCTTTGCCTTTGCCTAGGTAGTAAGCATTATCGGGAGCATCTTTGGCCTGCACCAGGCGGGCGGCCACTACTGCGCCTGCCGTATCCGCCAGCAAGGCCAACTCATCCAGCGACCTTTCCAGCTTATCGGCATTTTGGCCTAGGTTGAGCCCCACAATAATTGCTTTTTCAAATAATTGCTTTTCGATTTGTTCCGCCTGCCTCCGCTATGGCATTAAAACAAAAAGACACGCAAGAACGTGTCTCCTTGCAGCTCAATAACATAAATTCTATTTCGTTATCTCTTTGCCGGATTCTTCGCATACAGCATCATTCTCAATGTTTCGCAAGTTAATGTTGCGTGCTGGTATAATCGTTGATATTGCATGTTTATAGACAAGCTGCTGCTTGCCTTCGACATCCAATAACAGTGTAAAGCTATCGAAACTACGCACAATTCCTTTAATCTGGTATCCATTAATCAGAAATACTGTTGTCAACATACTTTCTTTGCGAGCCTGGTTAAGAAAAGTATCCTGTAAATTGATCATGCCTTTCATCGATCGGGCTCCTTTCCTGTCACTAAGTTCAGAAAACAATATTCTCCGGTCAGGGTACAAAATCCTTCGCTATTTTGCAAATATTTTCAGCAATATCCTTAATCGAGGAAATACTACTTAAATCGATCCAGGTTATCCCTGTTTCCCGGCGAAACCAGGTTAACTGCCGCTTGGCCAGATTTCTGGTTTCTTTCTTTATTGCAGTTATTGTTTCTTCCCACCCGGCTTTCCCATCCAGATAGGTGTAGAGTTGTCGGTAACCGAGAGTCTGCAGACCAGGATCTGTATTAACAAAACCTTTTGCTCTTAAATAGCGAACCTCTTCCAGGAAGCCGTCCTCAACCATTTTATCAACCCGTTTTTCAATCCGCTCGTACAGTGTGCAACGTTCCAAGGTTAACCCGAAAATCAGCGAATTAAAAGGTGTTTCACCCTGCTTGGTTCGTGTAATCTGCTCTGAAATCTGCCTCCCTTCGAGCCGGTATACTTCGAGGGCTCGGATAATTCGTCTTCGATCGTTGGGATGGATGATGCCGGCCGCTGCCGGATCTAACTCCTTTAATTTTTCGTATAGATTATTTAAGCCATGTACAGCTGCTTCTTTTTCGTAATTATCCCGGATCTCCGGGTCTGCACCGGTGTTGCCAAAAGCATAGGCCGTGGAAACCGCCCTGATATATAACCCGGTACCGCCAACCATCAGGGGCAGTTTTTTCACTGACCACAAATAGTTAATCTTCTTGTTGGCTGCTTTCTGATAATCGGCTACGCTGAAGGACTGGTTCGGATCTATTAAATCGATCAGGTGATGCCTGACCAGCCTCTGCTCATCGGCAGTGGGCTTAGCGGTGCCGATATTCATATACTTGTAAACCTGGACCGAGTCGGCACTGATTATCTCGGTTTTCAGCAGCTCGGCAAGCTGTAGGGCAAGCGCTGATTTACCTACGGCAGTAGGTCCGGCAATCACCAGCAATGGTATGCCCGGGGCCTGGTTTCTCGCTGCCATCACTTAAATCCCCCTGCGTAAGAAACTTTTTTCAAGCTGCTCACGCTCAAAACTTATCACCGTCGGCCTTCCATGAGGACAATATCCAGCTGATTCGGTTTCGAACCAATCCCTCAACAGTTGCTCCATCTCGGTTCGGGTAAGAAACTGTTTTGCCTTAACTGAACGATGACATGCCACAGTCTTCAATAGTGCATCATGCTGAAAGACAGTATTTTCTCCTCCATCTCCAGTGATCAGCTTCTCAAGCAAGTCAGATATCTCGTAATCTTTGAGCAGTTCATTGCCGATCAAAGGAACGGCACGCACTACGTAACTATCAGGATCAATCTGTTCCAGATCGATTCCACAAGATATCAGGAAGGGTAGTACAAGCGGCAGCTGCTCTCGCCAAAGAACCGGTATATCAAGCATATAAGGGATTGTGAGCTGTATCGTTTTCACTTTTGATTCACTGCCTAAACTTGCTTTAATTCGGTTGTAGATCAGGCGCTCATGTGCTGCATGCTGGTCAATCAATAACAGTTTCTCACCTCTTTGCACTAAAATATAGCTGTTCAGATACTGTCCGATCAGGGTGTAGTATAAATCATCCCCGGCAAACGATTCCCGGCTCTCGCCAGGGAGCTCGGGCAGAGGAGTGCTGCCTTCCAGCATAAATAACTTCTCTGGTTGTTGGTCAGCCTCGTTTAAATTAAGGCTACCAGAATCTAAATGTTCGCCGTATAAACAACTTTTCGGCAAGTACAAGTGGTATTGGCTGTAGTTATCCGGCGACTTTACAGAAGGGGTTGTTGAATGGCTAGTCGGCCATTGCGGCAAATCATACAAGTTCTGCAGGGAAAGCTTAACTGTTTTGTAGACAACCTTCTTTACCGCTTCGGAGTCTATAAAACGTATTTCCGTTTTAGCCGGGTGAACGTTAACATCGATTAGTTCCGGCTTAATTTGTAGTTTAAGAACAGCCAGCGGAAAACGGTTTATCGGAAGCTGATTACCATAAGCCCGGATTAATGCAGAGGAAATCTGAGAGTTGTTGACAATTCGTCCATTTACTACGATCGTAATCCATTTTCTTGATGAACGGTTAAAACGAGGCACCGATATACAGCCCTCTGGAACGGTTCCTTCTTCATCCGCTGATCTTTTAAGTTCAACCATCGCCGCTGCGGTGTCCTGTCCGTATACCGCGCCAATAACGTGCAGCAACTTTCCATCACCGCTGGTTTTTAGCAGGGTGCGACCACCGCTTTGCAGACTAAATGATCTGTCCGGATGGGCCAAGGCCATGGCGGAGATCAAAGCGCTGACGCGGGAAGCCTCAACAGCTGGAGCTTTTAAAAATTTTTTGCGACCGGGAGTATTAAAAAACAGTTCTTTTACTTTTACCGTTGTTCCACAAGGAGCTCCAGCTTCAGTAAACTCTTTTTCCTCACCCCCCTCCAGCGATATTTTAGTTGCACCAACAGCGTTTGCCGGCCTGGTAGTCATCTCCAGCTTTGAAACAGCAGCTATACTCGGCAGGGCTTCGCCCCTGAATCCGAGGCTGGCAAGACAATCGAGATCTTCAATAGCTGAGAGTTTACTGGTTGCGAAGCGCTTAAAAGCGAGCGCTACCTCATCCGGCCTGATTCCCTCTCCGTCATCTGCGACAGTAATCAGATCTCTGCCGCCACTCTCAATTGCAATTTCAATCTTGGCAGCCCCGGCATCAAGGGCGTTTTCAACCAGCTCCTTTACCACCGAAGCAGGATTCTCGATAACCTCTCCGGCAGCAATCTTTTCAGCCGCATCCTTGCTAAGCATTTTAATAGTCATAATGTGTTAACTTTTTCCAGGGCCTAAAACCACTGGAACAGTCCCGTTGTCTTCCCTTCGGTCATTGCCTTGTCTTTATCCGCTCACGCAGTATTAGCGTCATTGCATATTTTTAACCATGCGCTTTAAAAACGTCTATATTACCGGGTGACAATATCAATGGGATTAAATCCCACCCTCATTTTTACTTTTACTCCATTTTGGAAAGAAAAAATTATATGTAAAATATTTATTCATCCAGTTCGAGCAGCTCTTTTTGCACTGTAAAGAGCGCGTTCATCGTTTCCAGCGGGGTCATACGGTTAAGATCATATTCCTTTAGCTTGTAAATAATCTGTAGCGCTGCGCTGTCTTCACTTTCATGGCATCTTGAGATAATCGGTAACAGGCTCATCTGTTGTTCGGCAGCCGTAGAAGCAGCAAGTTCCAATTCAGCGAGGACGGCTTCAGCCCTGACTAATACCTCGATCGGTAGACCAGCAAGGCGCGCTACATTAATTCCGTAACTTTTGTCTGCTTTTCCAGGCACCACCTGGCGCAGGAAGATAACCTCCTTCCCTCTTTCCTTAACCGCCATACTGTAGTTTCTGACGCCTTTCAGCTCGCCTTCAAGCCTGGTCAACTCGTGGTAATGTGTAGAAAAAAGTGTTATGGCCTTTATGCTAAAGCTGATATATTCGAGTACCGCCCGGGCGATACTCATCCCATCATAAGTGCTGGTGCCCCGGCCAATTTCATCTAGGATAATCAGGCTGTTTCCACTGGCCTCTTTTAAAATGGTTGCCGTTTCGATCATCTCGACCATAAAAGTACTGTGGCCCCGGCTCAAATCGTCGCTAGCGCCGACTCGGGCAAATACACGGTCAAAAAGGGGTATCCGTGCTGCTGCAGCCGGAATAAAACTGCCGATCTGCGCCAAGATAACAGCAATTGCTACACTGCGTATATAGGTGCTTTTACCCGCCATATTCGGGCCGGTAATCAGCAGGATAAAATTATCTGGTTCTGCCGCTACATCATTCGGTACGAACTGTTCGTATGCCAGTTGTTCAACTACAGGGTGGCGGCATTTACTGATCATTAGATTCCGTTCAGCTGTCAATTGCGGCCTAATGTACTTGTAAAGTTCTGCGGTTTCAGCTAACCCCTGCCTGAAATCAAGCTCGGCCAGGGTCTCCGCCGTCTCGAGCAATCGCGGCATCCAGGCGCTAACTTTGCTTATAAGCTCTTCAAACAGGTTCTGCTCCAGCATGGCAAGCTTCTCCCGGGCTCCGGTCAGCTGCTCTTCGATATTGTGCAGCTCGGTGGTTGTGTAGCGTTCGGCGCCCACCAAAGTCTGCTTACGGTGATACTCCTGGGGGACAAGATCTAAGTTCGTTTTGGAGACTTCGATGTAATAGCCAAAATTACGATTATAACCAACCCGCAACGTTTTAATCCCTGTACGGCTGCGTTCCTCCTTTTCAAAATCCAGCAGCATTTTTCCGCCATCGCGGGCAATCTGCCTCAACCGGTCTGCGTCAGCATTATAACCTTCCCGGAAGATACCGCCTTCTTTCACCGAAACCGGCAAATCTTCGGCCAGTGCGCTTTCAATCAACCTGATCAGCTCAGTAAAATCAGGCAAACGTCGGCCGAGATCAAGCAGTCCGGGTGCCTCAAGAAGCAATAAAGATTTTTTCAGCGGATTGCAGAAGCTCATTGTCTTTTTAAGTGCGGCCAGGTCACGTGGATTTACCTTTTGATAGGCCAACCTGCTGCAGAAACGCTCCAGATCAAAAACCCGGCTCAGGTTAAGCCTGAGATCTCTTCTGGCAAGCGGTTTGGTAAGCAGTTCTTCAACGCAATCATATCTGCTGTTAATCTGTTTCAGGTCAAGGAGCGGCTGTTCGAGCCTGCGCTTTAGCAGCCGGTGTCCCATTCCTGTAAGGCACTGATCAATAATACTGAGCAGGCTTCCCTTTTTACCACCGCTGCTAACCGTTTCGGTCAGCTCCAGATTCTTACTGGTAATCTGGTCAATTACCATGTAGCGCTTGCTGAAGTAAAGTTCAGGAGAGCGAAAATGATTATTCCTCGCCGGCAACTGTTTCAAATCCTGAAGGTAAATCAAGGCAGTCGCCGCCGCTATTGTTGCCTGAGGATTATTATCCGGATCCAAATCACCGGAAATATGTCCATCAAAATGTTCGTTCAGAACTCTACCCGCTTCATTTAGATCAGGAATTATTGTATACTTCGTAACTAAGCTGTTCCTGCCTGTCGCAAATTCTTTAAGGCAGTATTCCTCAATTTCTCTGTTCGGGCATAATAATTCAGAAGGCTGAAGCCGCTTCAGCTCATCGACCAAATCTAACCAGGCATTATCGCCGCTTTGTTCGGTAACCTGAAACTCGCCTGTTGATACATCGACCGCAGCCAGGCCGTATCTTTCTTTCCCGTCATAGACAACTACTGCCAGATAATTATTCTTTTCTTCGTCGAGCATATCAGGCTGCGATATGGTACCAGGTGTCAGTATTCCGGTAATGGCCCGACGGACCAAACCCTTAGCCTGTGCTGCATTTTCGACCTGGTCGCAAATTACCACCTTGAAGCCTTTGCTCAGAAGTTTATTTAAATATGTCTCTGCCGCATGGATTGGAACACCAGCCAGCGGTATTGGATTATCACTGCCTGCATCCCTGGAGGTCAGAACAATATCCATTTCCCGCGCTGCAATTTCAGCATCTTCGAAAAACAACTCGTAGAAATCACCGACCTGGAACATCAGCAACTTGTCTGGATGCTGTTCCTTTATTCTCTTGTACTGCTCCATCATCGGACTGCTGCGGTTCACTCAATCACCTCGGTAATATCACCCTGCAAACTCCAGGTTTTAGCCTCTATAATTCGGACTGGTATTATTTTTCCGGTCAGATCCCGATCCGCCGCAAAATGAACCAGCTTATTTGTTCTTGTTCGGCCAGTTTGAAATACTGCGTCTCCCTTGCTGGGTCCGTCAACGAGAATTTCAACTACCTGGTTTAACAACTTATTGTTTAACTCTTTACTGATCCGGTACTGAATTTCATTCAGTCGCTTAAGCCTTTCGTTTTTCTCCGCGGTTCCCAGCTGATCCGGCAACAAGGAAGCCGCTGTTTTTTTCCGTGGTGAGTACTGAAACGAGAAAGCGTTGTCAAACCTTGCTTCCTCTACTAACGAGAAGGTTTCGGCAAAATCGCTCTCTTCTTCACCAGGGAAACCAACGATCAGATCAGATGTTATTGCCACCCCGGGAATTTCAGCCTTAATCTTCTGTAATAACTCCAGGTACTTTTCGCGGGTATAATTACGGTTCATCTTCTTCAATACCCGGTTGCTTCCTGATTGCACCGGAAGATGAAAATGCTCGCAAATATTTATGCCTGCTTTAACAGTCGCGATCAGGCGATCAGATAGATCTTTGGGATGTGAAGTCATAAACCGAATCCGTTTTAATCCATTAATATCATTTAATGCAAACAGTAAATCGGGGAAATCAATATTTTCGTCCAGATCAAGGCCGTAAGAATTAACATTTTGTCCCAGCAGGGTCACTTCGACAAAACCATTTTCAGCCAGTTCTTTGGCTTCGCTAACGATATCGTTCAGTGAACGGCTTCTTTCACGACCGCGTACGTACGGTACAATACAGTACGAGCAAAAATTGTTACAACCGTAAATTACCGGCAACCATGCTTTAAAGGGGCTGCTATGCTTTACCGCTAAACCTTCACGTCCGCAATAATCTTCTTCGATATCGATAATCCGG
>DBBD01000053.1 GCA_002292015.1 Firmicutes bacterium UBA993 | reverse complement strand
ACCACCCGACCGGACTGGTTTAAATACACCCCTGGTACATTATCTATTATAAAAATAGCTGCTTCAGGCACAATTATACCGCTCTTCTGTTCATAGAGCAAAGTTGCAATGGTCAGACGCACCAAGTCAAATCCAGACAGCTGTCTATCAATCCGGTAGGTCAGGTGTATTTCCTGTGCAGCTTCGTCAATTTCCTGGCTGATTAAAGTGGCCTTTACCGGATCTTCCGGGGCGAATTCAAAGTGAAATTCCACCTGCGGTAATGCAGCGATTAAACGACCCGGGTGAAAGGGGACGACAGCGCAAAAAAACCACTGCCAGTTATCGACAATTTTTAAGATCGGCTGTCCACGCTGCACCAGAGCGCCTTCGACAGTATAAGTTCCGGCGGGAACTGCTGTCTCCAACACTTCTTCAGAAAGGTAAACGGGGTGGCTATAGCTTTCCCAGGTATCCAGATAATATGATACTAACCCCGCCTTGGGACTATCTACAGTAACAACACTGGTAAATATAGGCATGGCTCCTCCCGCTTCAAGAGGTTCATTCCCTTCTTCCTGGAAAACATCCTGCCAGTGTTGCTGGATCCTATCCCACAACTCTTCGCCTAACCCGGGTTCCGCGGAATTGAGCAGTAACTCAAACTCGTCTGGTGTCAGCTGGCCGATCCTGGCCAGTTCAGAGCCCACCGGAACACGTTCACCGGCGGCGGCCAGTTGAAGGATAACCCCATCAACAGGCGCGGTAATTACCGTTTCATGTCGGGTTACAATCCCGCGTATTTCAGCCTGTTGCTGCATGTGACCCAGCTCGGCCTCTACTACTCCCAGGCGCCATGATTGGAATTGTTCTCCAAGCCAGTGATATCCAAGTTGGACCAAAATTACCACCGCTAGCAGTAAAAAGATATAAAATACAGCCGCCTGCCTGATGTTGATGAAGCTAAAACGCTTTCCTTTTCCGGGCAGCACCTCAAACCGCTGTTTTGCCTGTCGCAGGCGCTTTTTATCCAATATCGTTACCCCGCAACTCCGTTTTTATGGCAATAAACCCGATCATCCTACCGGTTTTGCCGAGATCGCGCCGGTAGGAATAGAATAGCTCCGGGTTGCACGATGTGCATAACCCGCTTAAAGCAATATTATCATCAATTAAGCCGGCCGTCAGCAGTTGGTCGTGGTTTATTGCCCCTAAATCAAGTTGATAATTTCCGGAATCTGCAGGCTCGAGATAACTTATGGCCCCCCAGCCTGCCTGCCGGAATGCTTCTGCGTCTTCACTTCCTACCTGGTAGCAGCTCCGGCAGATTACGGGGCTCAAGGCTGCCAGCAGACGGTCCGGCCTTACCCGATACCATTTCTCAAGGCACTGAACCACTTTAAGCCCAAACCCTCTCAGTGCACCCTGTTTACCGGCATGAGCAAGGGCCACAAGCGGTCTGTCCAATGCGCAAAAATAGAGAAGTTGACAGTCGGCGGCATAAGCTGATAGGACCAGGCCCGGCTCAGTGGTTACCAGGGCGTCACATCTTACTTTTGCGCTTTGCGGTAGCGCTCCTGCCCCTTTGTGGCTGCTGCCGAACGCAGCTATCTGCGTACCATGCACCTGGATCGCCGAGACGATCTGCCGGTAATCAGCCTGAAAGAGTTTAAAAAAGCGGCGCCTGTTTTCAAGCACCCTGGCTGCACTATCCCCGGCATGAAAAGCCATGTTGAGCGACGCCAGGTTACCGGTGCTGCAACCCCCTGTGCGCGTTGAGAATGCATGTTCCACCAAGTTGCTTGTAGAGAGCAGCGTGGCATGCAGATAGGCCAGGTTGCCGTGCTTACTCAGCGAAAAAGACCTGTTGCTCATAGCCATTGTCCAAACCTTTCCACTCGACCAGATTGCCTTCTAGCATGGTTTGCGTAAGATCGATAACGCGTTGGTTACGTGAACCACGAAAGGGAAGGTTAAAATCCTGCTCACCCTTCAGAAAGGGTCCGTCAATCAGCAACCAGGTTACCGCCAGCAAATGCCGGATCGAGGGATCTAAGTAGCTTACAGCGATCAGTTTTTCGTACGGATAACCGCTGTAGACAACCAAGTTCAAACCGAGCGCTCTTACCTGGTCGGCGAGCAATGCGGCAGCAGAAGCTTGCATAAAAGGTTCGCCACCGGAAAAGGTTACACCGGATATAGCGGAACTTTTCTTGATCATTGCCATCAAATCACTGATAGAAATTCTTAAACCACTTTCCGGATCGTGTGTTTCCGGGTTGTGGCAGCCGTGGCAGCGATGCGGGCATCCCTGGAAATATATAGTTGCCCGGACTCCCGGCCCGTCAACAATGCTTTCTGCTTTAAACCCTGCCAACTGCAGCATCATCAGCGATCATCAGCCTGATAGTGAACCCGGCGATCTTTAAGTTCACTATACTTAGCTTCGTTAAAGCGTTCATCGGTAGACAGATAACCGGTTATCCGACGAATTCTCCTGATATCGTAGCTTCCGCATGCGGGGCAATTGCTGCTAAGAACACCACAGTGAGCACAGCTGCGACACTCGTCGATCGGAAAGTTTATCCCTCCGTAACCAAAATCAGAAGCAGCCATCTTACGGATTACAGTATCAACCGCATCGATATTGTTGGCCGGCGGTGCCTCCAATTCAGTGTAACTGATATGCCCGGCATTGCACAGGCGGTGGAACTGCCCCTCAGCGGCGATCTTATCAAACATCGACATCGCGTAATAAACCGGGATATGAAAAGAGTTGCTGTAGTATTCTTTATCGGTTACACCCGGAATTGTACCAAAACGTTCCCGGTCCATTTTCACAAATCGACCGGCCAGCCCTTCGGCCGGTGTGGCAACCAGCACCATGTTCAAATCGTATTCTTCAGCGTAGCTGTCAATGCGCCGGCGCATGTGATCGACAATTTGCAGCCCCAGTTTCAGCGCCTCCTGATCTTCACCGTGATGCCTGCCAATCAACATCTGCAGGGTTTCAGCCAAGCCGATAAAACCGATGGCCAGCGTACCGTGCTTGATCACCTCGCGGATTGTATCGTCCGGGCCAAGTTTGTCAGATCCGAGATAAAGCTTCTGGCCCATCAAAAAGGGCAGATCGCGGGTCTGAAGCCGGGACAGTACCTCAAAACGGTGCAAAAGCTGACGGGCTGCAGTGCGCATTATCCGATCGAGCTGAACAAAGAAGAGTTCCTGTTGGCCTTTACTTTCTAAGACAATCCGCGGCAAGTTCAGGGTCACCGGGGCGATATTTCCGCGTCCGGCCGACACTGCAGCGCCGTGCCGGTTAGCAACCACCCTGGTCCGGCAACCCATATAGGAAACTTCGTCACCGTAAGCTTTATTAAAGCTGCTGTCCATAAAGCTGAAAGTCGGGTTCATCCGACGGGCAGCGACTTGGAGCGCCAGGCGGTAAAGATCGTGGTTAGGATCGCCGGGATTTAAGTTGACACCCTCCTTAACCCGAAAAACGAGATTGGGAAAAATCGGTGTTTCACCTCTACCCAAGCCGCGACGAAAAGCCTCCAGCACTGCCCTGATGATCATGCGCCCCTCATCTGTTGTCTCGGTGCCGAAGTTCAGGGAACTAAAAGGCACCTGGGCACCGGCCCGGGAGTGCATAGTGTTTAGATTATAGATTAACCCTTCCATTGCCTGGTAGATCTCATCATAGCCGGGGGCAGTTTTGAAGCTGCGGATAACTTCGCCCATGCTGCGGTCAAAATGGGGGAAGCTCTGCCCGCCAAACATATCGTTCTGGTTGCTCTGCAGGATGATGGCCGCCTGGGCAGCGGCCGACCCAGTTCGCTTCGGAGGGCGGATATATCCGTAGCCGGTGTTAAAACCCTGCTGCAGCAGCTTGGCCAGGTCGATTTGCAGGCAGTTTAATGTTTTACTATAATAATCGAGATCATGAATATGCATCGCTCCGTCCTCGTGAGCCCGGGCATATTCTTCCGGGATCAGATTGCTTAAGTAATACTGCTTGCTGGCCGCCGAGGCGATCTGCAGCATCTTGGCCGAGGGTGAATTGCTGATGTTGGCATTTTCCCGGCTGGTTTCTACCAGGATATCTTTCACCACATCCATCAGTTCCGATTTAGCGTCGCGGATACGCGTCCGGCGATCCCGGTAGAGAATGTATGCTTTAGCGGTGCGGGCATGGCCGCTTTCAATCAGTGCGATCTCCACCTCATCCTGAACCTCTTCAACGGTGGGGATGATTGCGCTGTGAGCTTTCTCCAGCAGGCTGCTGATTACCTGGCGGGTCAGGTTTTCAGCTATAGCCCGATCGCTGCCTCCCACGGCAGTTACTGCTTTAAATATAGCGGCGGTGATCTTCCCGGCATCAAAGGGCATTACCCGGCCGTCGCGTTTGCGAATCTCCTTAAAGGCATTTGCGGACTTTTGCCCGTCCACTAATTCAGATGCTGCCGCTTTTTTTTTCATCACCAGATCCCCCCGGTTCATTACTTCAATTCACTGTGCGCCCGCCCTGTTCGCGAGCTAGCTGCTGCCTTTTTTTCTGAGAGCATCGTTTCCAGCGCAATCATAAAGGCTTCAACATCGGGAAACTGCCGGAATACTGAAGCAAACCTGACATAAGCCACCTCATCAATATCGCGCAAGCAGGCCAGGATAAGATCCCCGATCCGGTCGGTCGGCACCTCTCGAATATAGTTGCTGCGCAGCTCCTGCTCTAAGTTTTCCACAACTTCTTCCCAGCGGGCAAGCGGAATGTTGCGTTTCCGCCCGGCCAACAGCAGACCTTTGAGGATTTTGGATGCATCGAAAAGCTCGCGGCGGCCGTCTCTTTTAATTACCACCAGCGGTTCTTCCTCGATTTTTTCCATAGTTGTAAAACGGTCGCTACAGGCCGTGCACTGGCGCCTGCGCCTGACAGTGGCAGCATCCCGGGCGGCCCTCGAATCGAGAACCCGGGTATCGGTTTCATTACAAAAAGGGCACTTCATAAAAAGTCCTCCCATCAACATATTGCACATGTCATATTATAAACCACAATATATTGTGCGTAAAGAGTAAAGTTTAACTTTTCATGAGCCATCCATAAACGGCTTTGCTTAAAGGGTTTTTGGGGTTATCATACAAATTTTGTTGTAAAATATGCGCGGTCATGGGGCACCGTTTTCACCTCATCCGCCTAGTCGATTGCAAAGTAAAAATTCGTGACAGCGAAGAAGCTCGAAACAAAATAACTTTTTCGAACCTTAAAAAAATACTTGCCTTATCTGGGGGGGTATAATCTACCCAATTTATCAAACACTACCTGCAGCCGACTAACCCTTAAAAACACTCCACCTACTCACGATCGCTGCACCACACTAAGCCCCGGCTTCAAAGCGCGGTAACGCTATTCG
>DBBD01000088.1:4560-6608 GCA_002292015.1 Firmicutes bacterium UBA993 | reverse complement strand
CAACCAATGTTCCCGGAGTTTTTGCCGGAGGCGACTTTGTCTCCGGCCCGGGTATGGTGATCGAAGCTATCGCAGCGGGAAGAAGAGGAGCGCTGGCTATTGATAAGTATTTTAGGAATGACCTTTCCCGGGTCTTGATGTCTGATCTGCGAAAAGAGCTTGAAGCGAGCACAGAAAAGGATCTGGAACAAATTACAGATGATCTGGAAGATGAAACATGGAAGCCCCAGTTCAGGCCACAGATCCGCAAGCTTTCCCTGGCAGAGCGGATGAATAGCTTTGAGGAAACCGAGTTGAGCTACCGGGAGGAAGAAGCAGTTCAAGAAACAAAACGGTGCCTCAGGTGCGACCTGGAGACATGAGAGCTAAGGAGGTAATTTTATGAAAACAATTACCAGGCAAAAACCGTATGAAGAAATAATGCGCCTGCTGGAACAAAAAAGCCGCGTCTTTATTGCCGGCTGCGGTACGTGTGCGACAATACTGCAAACCGGTGGGTTGGAACAGGTTATGACTATGAAGGATAAACTTCAGGAATCGGGCTTCCTGGTAACCGGCTTGACGGTGATTCCGACAGCCTGCGACGAAATGACCGCTGTCTCTTTGGAGGAATACAAAGATGCGATCCAGGGAGCCGGCGCTATACTGGTCATGGCTTGTGGATTTGGAGTTCAGCGGTTGGGGCTTTATCTGGATAAAGCGGTTTTACCGGCTCTCGATACCCTGTTTATGGGGTTAGAAGAGCAACCTGGCTATTATATCGAAGCATGCGCCCAGTGCGGCCGGTGCATTTTGGGTTACACGGCCGGGATATGCCCGATTGCCGCGTGCCATAAAGGGTTGTTAAACGGTCCCTGTGGGGGGACTAATAAAGGTAAGTGCGAGGTGGATCAGGAAAAAGACTGTGCCTTTACCGTGATCTATAACCGGCTGAAAAACCAGGGCCGGCTGGATTTAATGAAGCTGTATCATCCCCCGCGGAACTCCCAGGTATCGTCCAAACCCCGGATAAAGATTTTGGAGGCAGAGGAGGTAGAACAATGGGTATAAACTTCAGGGAGCGCCTTCAATCGGGTAACTTTGTAGTCACGGCGGAAATTGCTCCTCCCAAAGGGACCGAGCTGGAAAATATGTTCCACCATATAGACCTGCTTAAAAACCGGGTTGACGCATTGAATGTAACCGATCACCAAAGCTCGGTCATGCGCTATCCCTCCCTGGGGGGTTGCCTTGCCATCAAGGAACGGGGCGGCGAACCCATATTACAGATGACCTGTCGTGACCGCAACCAGATCGCTCTTCAGTCCGACCTTCTTTTTGCCTATTCCAGGGGTATTGAAAATGTTCTGTGCCTTACCGGTGATGCCATTCCGGTCGGCGACCACAAAACGGCTTGCGGCGTTTTTGAACTAGATTCGGTGCAGCTGCTGCAAACGATCGCTTCACTGGAGGAGGGCAAGGATCTGGGCGGCAATGATTTGAGCGGCTCTGTGTCCTTTTGCAGAGGCGCCATCGTTACCCCGGAAGCAGATCCACCGGAACCCCAATTACTCAAATTCGAAAAAAAGATTGAAGCCGGCGCCGAGTTTTTTCAAACCCAGGCCATCTATGATCTGGATAACTTTGTCAGGTTCATGGACTATGCCCGCCAGTTTAAGGTGAAAATTTTGGCCGGTATCGTTCTGCTTACTTCCGCGAAAATGGCCCGCTACATGACGGAAAATGTGCCCGGAATCTTTGTCCCACAGAATTTGATCGATGAACTTGTAAGCGCCCCCAAGGGAGGCGCTGTGCAGAAGGGCATCGAAATTGCCGGCCGGATGATTGCCGCCTTGAAAAAAGACTCCATTTGCGACGGGGTGCACATCATGGCCATCAACCGGGAAGAGGTTGTTCCCGATATTTTGGAAGCGGCGGGCCTGCAGTAGCTTGACTGTAAAGCCTGCGCTTATTTTATTTTCCGCCCATCCAACCCTGAAATCCATCCAAATATCTAGCGGTGGACCGTATGGCAGGACTTTAAGAGCAAATTCATTAAATATTTCCTT
>DBBD01000088.1:0-4168 GCA_002292015.1 Firmicutes bacterium UBA993 | reverse complement strand
CCTACAGTTGCCTCGCCGACTTTAAGAAGCATTACATGATCATCGTGAGTGTGTGTTGGTCTTCCTCGTATTAAGGGATTCTAAGAATTTCTCATCAGACATGCTCGGGTCTCTGAGCTCACTGAACGTCTTGCACGGGAACGCATCGCAGGTTCCGCAATGCTCAAGCTGCCTCTGCTTACGGCAGCAGTCGTGTATGGGGCAGATGCCATTCGGCATTTGGGCTGTCCAGAATGGTTGGCCATACACATTGCCGCATCCTGGGCACTGTTGCCCGAGATACTGGCACGCGCCACAGTAGGTTCCGCATACAGGTGCGTATGCCGCGTTATTCATCATCTCCCCTCTCCCAATCCTACACAGGATCACCCCTGCACATAGCCCTCTAAAATTGACAAACTCTGAACAATACACTACACTTATATTAGCAAAAAACAGCCTGGCGGGTTGAATATCCTTCAGTAAAAAATCTCGTACATGCCAAAAACTAAAGCCGGTTAATCTCAGCCGGGGAAGGAGCACCGATAATGAGAACCTTTTTTGTCATTTTAATGTTTCTGTTGGCCTTCGCAATCGCGGCAGTTGCGATTGCGAACAACGAAGTGGTTACCGTAAGCTATCTCTTCGGTCATATAGAGCTGAGCCTTTTTACGGTAATTCTCGGATCAACCCTCGGAGGCATTGTGGTAATGGTCTTTTTCATGATCTTCCGCGGTATTCACAACTATATCAAGGCGGAAAGTGAACGCAGCCTGAAAAAGGAACTACAGAACCGGTTAAAAGCCTTAGAAACCGAAAATAAAAGGCTGAAAGAGGAGATCGGCAGCCTGCAAAAGGCACGTGAAGTTGCCGCCGAAAAAGCGCACGCTGAGCTGGAAAGCGAGAAAAGAAAGCTGGAAGAAGAGCTGACCAGGCAGCAGAAAGAGCGCGAAAGCGCTATGACCAAAGAGCAGAACGAACTCGAAACAGAAAAAAGCAGGCTCGAAAAAGAACTAAGAAAATACAAGATGTCAAATGAAACTCCGGAAGCAGAACTGCCGGACGAAGATCCTTCGGCTACTTCGGCTAAAAAAGGTTTTTTTGATTTTCTGAAAAAGTAAGGAAGGCCCTCCGGGGGCAAGAAGGGGATTTGCCCCGCAAAGTCACAGGCGGCTAATATAAAAGCACGGGAGAACAGTGTTTTGCCTTAACTCCCGTGCTTTTACCATAGACGGCAGATTCACCCTGTACCTGCAGATTGGGCTCCGTAATTTCCGCTAACATCTGGACGCTTTGCTTCTGTAAGTGATACAATTTGAAACGGCATCAAATAACGGAACGATCAGGAGGCTGGGGAACGTAATAGAGGACACTAGGCGCATTACAGTCATTAACGAAATAGCAAACTCCGTAACCCATGGCATCGGGGCACTACTGGCCATCGCCGGCCTGGTGCTGCTGGTGGTTTTTGCCGCCATCTACGGCAACGCCTGGCATATTGTCAGCGTCAGCATCTACGGTTCTGCCCTAGTTCTACTATACTTAGCTTCCACTTTTTATCATGCTATCCAGGCACCCGAGGCAAAGCGTATTTTGCGTATTATCGACCACTCGGCAATCTATCTGCTCATAGCTGGAACCTACACCCCCTTTACCCTGGTGACCTTGCAAGGGGTACGCGGTTGGATAATGTTTGGCATTATCTGGGGGCTGGCCTTGTTCGGTATTCTCTACAAGATCTTTTTCATTAACAGGCACGTAGTTATATCCACACTTTTTTACTTGCTGATGGGCTGGCTGATTGTCTTTTCGATCGGCGATCTTTTCCGGGGTTTGAGCACAGGTGGGATTGTTTTTCTCGGGGCGGGGGGACTGTCATACACCCTCGGTATGATCTTTTATGCCTTTCGGGAGCGCCTGCTGATGCATGCCATCTGGCACCTTTTCGTTCTCGGTGGCAGTATCTGCCATTTTTTCGCCATTTTCTTCTACGTTCTGCCCCTTAAAGCGTAAGCGGCACCTGTTGTTTAAAAAGCAAATACTTTATTCCGGGGCGCTTCCGGCGCGCCTGCCACATTTTTGTGGGCATTTCACCCCTTAGCTCGCAGAAACCCGGTGGTTGTTCCGGTTAATATTTCGCCGCCCGCGCCCGAAACTAATCTTCGACAACTTTTTCATTGTAGCAGCCCAGCAGCTTAAAGCCTGCGGTTTGTTTTTCGGCCTGCTCCAGGGTTGTAATCACAACCGGGTCCTTGACCGAACCGTCGAAATCCAGGAAGAAGGAATAATCACCCGGCTCGTTGGGGATTGATTCAATCCTGGTCAGGTTAATGCCGGCCCTGGCAAAAAGCTCGAGCACCCCGAAAAGGGTCCCCGCCTTATGCTCCGTGGTGAAAGTAATGGTGCACTTGCTGCCGTCCTCAACCGGGCTTTCCTTAGCCAACAGCAGAAACCTGGTGCGGTTTTTGCTTAAGTCTTCAACATTTTCTTTTAGAACCTCGAGGTTGTAGAGTTCGGCTGCCAACTTGCCGGCAATGCAGGCTGCGCCGCGCGGCTGTTTTTCAGCCAGCATCATTGCTGCCCCAGCCGTATCAAAATAGGGCACCGGGGTTAGATTGTTGCGGGAGAGAAAGCGCCTGCACTGGGCCAGGGCCTGTGAATGAGAATAGACCTCCCTGATTTCGCGATGATCAGTTCCAGGCACCATAAGCAAACAGTGGTGAACCGGCATATCAATGGCACCGATAATTTGCAAGTCGGTATTCAGCAGCAGCTCGTTTACCGGCCCCACGATCCCGCCCAGGGTATTTTCCACCGGAACAATGCCGTAATCGTACATGCCTGAATTAACCCCCTCGAACACTTCATTGAAGGTAGCGCAGGGCAGCGTAACATAATCTTTATTATACAGCCTGACCGCCTCTTCACTGTAAGCCCCGTGCTCCCCCTGGAATCCGGTAATAATCAGATCCCTCCCCTGCATTTTTTTACTCTGGAAAAGAATAATCTTGTAGAGCTCCTCGCTGAAATCCTTTTCAACCAAGGCGTTCGGGTTGTTTTTGACTTTCTCCATGATCTCTTCCTCGCGCCGGGGATCTTCAACACGATCCTTAAAACGCTTCGCAATCAGGCCCTGTTCCAGACGATCGTTTAGCAGCTTTAGGATCTTTGAATCGATTAGATCTATTCTATGCCTGATTTCGTCAAGTTTCATTTTGGTTCTCCCCCGGTGATCGAAGTGGTAAACAGAGAATCAGCCATAAACTGTTCGAGCTTGCGTATTTTTTGCATCAGCTTTTTAAACTGCTCAGGGTTCAACTGCTGATCGGCATCGCTTTTTGCTTCACAGGGGTTGATATGCACCTCGACCAAAAGGCCGTCAGCCCCGGCCGCTATGGTCGCCAGGCTCATCTTTTCAACCAGGCTAAGCTTACCGGTGCCGTGTGAAGGGTCGACCATCACCGGCAGGTGGGTCAGTTCTTTGATGGCGGGAACCATGCTTAGATCAAGGGTGTTGCGGGTGTAGGTTTCAAAGGTTCTGATGCCCCGTTCGCAGAGCACCACGTTGGGGTTGCCTTCAGCCAGAATATATTCGGCGCAGTTCAGCCACTCTTTTAAGGTCGAATACATCCCTCTCTTCAGCAATACCGGCTTGGGAGACCGGCCGACCTCTTTTAGCAGGGAGAAGTTTTGCATGTTGCGGGCCCCGATCTGCAGAATATCAGCAAATTCGCAAACCCATGATACATCACGCGGGTCTATCACCTCGGTGACAATCGGCAGACCGGTCAACTCCCTGGCCTTAGCCAGTATTTTTAACCCTTCCAGGCCAAGACCCTGAAAATCGTAAGGCGAGGTGCGCGGTTTAAAAGCGCCGCCCCGGAACATCATCCCCCCGCCCGCTTTAACCGCCTCGGCTGTTCTGATGGTCTGTTCTTCGCTTTCAACGCTGCAGGGGCCGCCGACTACTGTGAAACCTTCACCGATAACCACGTTGCCAACTTTAATTTTAGTCTGCTTGCCCTGCTTGCTGCTACTGACCAGCTTAAGGTTCTGCATGATTTGTCTCCGTTTAGCGCAATTGTTTGAGCAATGATAACACAGCTTATTCAGGGCGGTCAATTGCAACCGAGGGAGAGTGCAGCCGAGGGAGAGGGATTTAGAGGGCAGACCATCATTCCACCGGGTG
>DBBD01000042.1 GCA_002292015.1 Firmicutes bacterium UBA993 | reverse complement strand
TGGCGCCTTTTCATTTGGCAGCCCGCAGCTGGACCAAAAATATTCCAATTATAATATGCTATTCACACAATAATATTGTTTGTTCACGAAGGTATTTAGGCAGATTAAGCGGTATTGCCTTCTGCCTCAGTGGTTTCCTGCTAAAATTAGGTTGGGGGGTCAGGGGTCAGAATAGAAAAACTTACAACTGCTCACTGCGGGGCATTTATTTCCTCGCTGAGGGGGGTGATATATGGAGAGCCGCGGGAATTTGAGTTAGGTATAGTTTTTAGTAACTTAAAAAGGAGGATTCTACTATGGACGCTTTACTGTTTGTGGTGGCGGCAGTCGTGCTTTATTTTTTAGCGTATAAGTTTTATGCTAAGTTTTTGGCAGAAAAAATCTGGCAGCTTGATCCGAACCGTGAAACACCTGCTTATAAATACGAAGATGATTTTGAATTTGTACCCACCGACGCGCCTGTCGTCACCGGCCACCACTTTACCTCGATCGCCGGGGCTGCACCCATCGTGGGGCCGATAGTTGCTGCGATCTGGGGTTGGTTACCCGCCTTGATTTGGATTGTGTTAGGCACGATCTTCTTAGGGGCGGTGCACGATTTAGGAGCGTTAGTCGCCTCTCTCAGGCACGAGGGGAGGGGTATTGCCGACTATCTGCAAAATCTGCTGGGCAAACGGGCGATGCAGCTTATGTATATTGTAGTCTTCTTCCTTCTGGTTTTGGTTCCCGCAGTCTTTGTACACGTTATCGCTGTACTGGCTTCCGCTTTCCTAGCAGCAGTGCCCTCAGTATGGATCGAAATCCCCCTTGCTATCGCTATCGCCCTGATGATCAGGAAGAAGATAAAGGTAAACCTATATTTGATGTCGGTAATCGCGGTGGCGATTATGTACGCGGTAATCTGGTTAGGTGTTCAATACCCGCTGGCTCTTGAATACAGAACGTGGGTCTTTATTCTCCTCGGTTACATGCTCTTGGCCGCGCGGCTACCCGTTTGGCTCCTGGTGCAACCCCGCGATTTTATCAACGGGATTCAGCTGATCATCGCCTTGGCGGTTTCTACTGCCGGAATCGTTGCGATTGCCATCACTGGCGGTGGGGAACTGGCTGCACCGGCGATCCGACTCGCTCCGGAAGGAGCACCGCCAATCTGGCCGTTTCTGATGGTGACGATTGCTTGTGGCGCCATATCGGGGTGGCATTCAATCGTTGGCAGCGGCACCACTCCGAAGCAGCTAAGAAATGAACGAGATGCCAAGCTTGTCGGATACGGCTCTATGCTCGGAGAGGGCTATCTGGCTGTAATTGCCCTACTTACCGCTGTAGTCGGTCTCGGCGTGGTTGGATACCAGGAATTCTATGGTGCCTGGGGCCAAGCGGGGTGGCCGGCAATCTGGGCTCAGGGTGGTTCGACTTTCCTGATACCCCTGGGAATACCAGCGGTGGTCGGCGCGGCTTTCTTCGCTGTGGTGGCAAAAAGCTTCGCCATGACTACCCTCGATTCGGCGATGCGTTTTACCCGGATCGCTTTTTCCGAGAGCACCGAAACTTTTGGTCTGCCAAAGTTTCTCCGGGATCGAACTGTATCGCTGTTGCCCGGCATTATTGTGATCGCACTCCTCGCTTTTTCCGGACATGGGATGGTGCTTTGGCCCCTATTTGGGGCTAGCAACCAGATCCTGGCTTCGATCGCCTTGCTGGCTGCTGGTGTCTTGTTATTAAAGATGCGCCGGCCGACCGTGCATTACATGATTCCGTTCGTGATCATGATTGTAACATCAATGTCTGCATTAGCCCACGGTATATTTAAAAGCTATATTCCGAATGGCAACTGGGAATTGGCAATCATCGGTGGCATTGTCTTTATATGCAGCCTGGGCGTGGTGATTATTTCGCTGAAGACCTGGCAGACTACCAAAGCCGAAATGACAACCTCCAAGGACGACTAATTCCAAGCCACATCATCCAAAGGCCTCCCATGCAAGTAACAGGGAGGCCTTTCATATGCAGGTCAATAACGATAGCCGCCCGGCGTGTGGCCTCTAAGATCCGAAACATAAATTACGTCAAGCCGCCAGAACACTTTATTTATAAAACTCTGGAGTCAGTTTATTGCCTCTGGGTCGATAAGTTCTAAACAATTTTGTAAAGCTCTCCTCTGTCCAGCCAAACGCCCCGACGCTGAGAGCAATAATCAATTTCTATTCCTTTACGCTCTGCCATGGTCAGGCTAACACTACAAACAGGACATTTCACTTTTCATCGTACCCCTTTCTAAATAGCCGGCAAGCTCCCTTAAATGGTGGGTGTTGCACAAACGTGAACTCAGCCGTATTCTAAATGGGATAAAAAAGCAGCTACTATTTGATTAGGATTGCGGCAAATTAAGCAATTCTTTTAAGCGCGCAATCTCCTCCGGGGAAAGCTGTTCGCTCAAAATATCCAGAATTTGTTGCGCTTCATCTGCGGTAACTCCATCTGCAGCAATCTGTTGTATCTGCACAAGCCTTTCTACTCCGATGCGCTCAAGAATAGGCAGGACAGCAATAAGATCGCTAGTGCCGGGAAATTTCTCAGGAGTCACGCCAGGCAAGGCATCCTGAACATTTTCAACCGCTGGTTGCAAAACTGTACTTACCACGGTCAGACCTTGTTGTGCTATTGGCCAGAGAAAAAAGTAAGCGGCTCCAACAATGATAACCAAGCATAAAACAAGTATCAACAACACTTTTATAAGCATCGATAGCGACCTCCCGTCAGATAAAAGCTTTCCGCTTTTATTATATCATGCCTTCTCTCCCCTAAATACCGTCTTACTTCTTTACCAACTAAAGTTCTTGATGGACACACTGCTAACGCGAAAGGAGCACGATAAAACGTCGGGTCAGCACCAAAGCCAACCTATATGATGATAGACTTTTGTAGATCTCTATACTTATAAGTGTGATATGATTACAGGTGTTGTAACCGACGAAAACGCAGGATGTGATTTAGTGAACAGTGAAAATGTACACCGCCTCGGCCTTGAAGGTCGTGAAATTTTTTTGATCGGCACCGCCCATATTTCAAAAGCCAGCGTTGAAGAGGTTAAATCCCTAATTGAAACTGAAAAGCCCGACACAGTTTGTATCGAACTGTGCCAGGCACGCTACCAGGCGATAACCGAAACCGATCGCTGGAAGAACACCGATATTGCCAAAATCATCAGGGAGCGCAAAGCGCCCCTGCTGCTGGCCAACTTGATCATGTCCTCCTACCAGAAGAAACTGGCTAAAAAGTTTAACATTCAACCGGGGCAGGAGATGAAACAGGCTATTGACTCGGCAAAGGTAGTTGGAGCCGAAATCTGCCTGGCTGATCGCGATTTACAGGTTACCATGCTTCGTCTTTGGCGCAGCACCAACTTCTTTGGCAAGCTGAAGATATTATTTCAGTTCATGCTCGGTATCTTAATGGATGAAGAGCTCACCGAAGAAGAAATGGAAAAAATGAAGAGCAAAGACATGTTGAGCGCAGCTTTAGACGAGTTATCGACTGCTTTCCCGCAAATCAAATCCATCGTAATTGATGAGCGGGACCAGTACCTGGCCCAGAAGATAAAAAGCGCACCCGGTGAAAAAATTGTGGCGGTGCTGGGCGCAGGGCATATACCGGGCATTACTGAAGAGATCCACCGGGATCACAATCTTACCGAGCTGACCAAGGTAGCCACCGCGCCGATAATTAATAAGGTTATCGGCTGGGGCATACCGGTTTTGATCATCGCTCTAATCGCCTTGACCTCTTCGGTCGATCAGGCAACGGGATCTGAGCAAATCCTGACTTGGATTCTCTGGAACGGATCGCTGAGTTTGCTGGGGGCAACTGCTGCCCTGGCCCACCCGCTATCGATGCTGACTGCATTATTAGCGGCCCCGATCAGTTCACTTAGCCCGCTGCTGGCCGCAGGCTGGTTTGCCGGCTTAACTGAAGCGTTGGTCAGAAAACCAAATGTTAGTGATTTTGAAAACTTAGCGGACGATATTCATACCGTAAGCGGTTTTTGGCGCAACAAAGTCTCCCGTATTCTGCTGGTCGTCGTGTTTGTAAACATCGGTAGCACTGCGGGAACGATAATCGGGGGAGCAGAAGTAGTCCGTCGTTTTATCAGCACTTTCTTTCACTAACAAAACTATTTAACCTGGCTACTTCCGGCCTTTACGCTCCCGCACCTGGTAACTTGGGTGATCACGTTCAAGTGTTTTCAAAGCAAATAGATGGACGGTAACCGCGATACCGACAACTGTTAAAATAATGATCAGCTGCCGGTTGGCAGTGATCAGCATCGAAATAATTAAAGTAACCCAAAGAAAGAAAAGGGTGCCATACCTGATGCTGCGGGTGGTCGCCCGGTAGGTGAGATAATTGTAGATATATGTTCCTAACAGCGGGTGGTTAATCAGCCAGCGGTATAACCTCGCCGAACTACGCAGGTAGCAGTAGGACGCAAGCAGCAAAAATGGAGTAGTAGGCAGCACCGGCAAAAAGACGCCCAGTAAACCGAGGGCCAATGACAGAGAGCCGACGAGGATTAGTATAGTCTTTTTGAGGCTTGGTACATTCATTGATAATAGTCACCTAGATGCCTGATCCCGATTGTAAGCATTTAAATGATCATGATATGCTGAAACTGTTATAGATACTGAATCATATTGTCAGTCAATTATTCCTGACAATCAACGCTCCGTGAACCGATGGTTATCGACGCCGACCGGCCAGAAAATAGCCGGAAAGAATGGCTGTTACCGGCACAGCGGCAATCAGGCCGATACTGCCGGCAATGCCGCGCACGAATTCTGTGGCGATAATGTCCATATTGATCACTTTAAGCCAATCAATTTCATAGCCCATCACCAACAAAAGCATTGGAATTGCCGCCCCCACGTAAGCGAGAATCAAGGTATTGGCCATCGTTCCCATAGTATCGCGGCCGACATTAAAAACTCCGTTAACCAGCTCACGAGGCCGTATATCAGGACAGGCCTGTTTAATCTCGGTTGCTGCGGACGCAAGCGACATACCGATATCGGTAATCGCCCCCAACGACCCGATGATAATCCCGGCAAAGAGCAGACCCCTGAAATCAATCGTCTGATCCATGAAAAAGAGCATTTGAGCCTCGTGCGAACCAAAACCGGTGAGGCGAGCCAGGCTACCAGCCCAAAAAGCCATTAGCCCCGCCACAACAACCCCGGCGATTGTCCCAAGGGTAGCCACCAGCGACTTTAGGTTTAATCCGCCAATTACAAATTGGATAAAGGCGATCGCTACCGAGGCGATCCCGACTGCGAGGAGAATCGGGCTGTATCCTTCGAGCAAAAGCGGCAGAAGAACCCAAAAGATGAGGTAAATTGTTACCACCAGCGTAATAATTGTTTTAAGGCCCTTCATTCTGCCCACAACTAACAAGGCGATCAAAAATACGGCAACCAAGTAGTAAACTCCGCGATCCCTGGCCATGTCTTGGACATGTACTTGTTCAAACAATCCCGCTTCACCGATCTCAACTACGATTATTTCCTGCCCTGCCTCCAGGATAAAATCATATACGGGGTCTCCGGGGAAGAAAGTGTTATAGATAGTTAACACCTTACCCCGAAAAGGGCCGCTGGTCAGCTCAACAACCACTTCTTGTTCAATGGCGGTGAAGAATTCGTGCTCTTTCTCTTCGGTTTCCTTTACCTCAAGCACCCGGGCCCGGTAAAAATGCTCTTCCGCATAAACCGGTTCCTGGGCAACCGCCGGCAACGGTGTAGCAACCATAACCATAAATAGTAAAATCACTAGCATTAACTTCTGCATCCGATCAATTCCCCCAAATCCGGATCTATATATAAAAAATCCATTAACTGTAGTTAATAGCCAACGAACAGTTGGGTATAATAGTGGCTGCCGTCACTGCTTACCTGGATCCCCACGCCAACAAGGCTGTACCTGCTTCCCAAAATATTGGTCCGGTGACCAGGTGAAGCCATCAGCATATCGTGGGCTCCGGTAACACTGCCGGTAGAATTCAAGGCCAGATTCTCGGCCGCCGAACCGAAACTTACTCCAAAATGGTTGAGCAGGTCAGTGAAGCTACCGTAGGTCGGAGAAGTATGGCTGAAATAGCTGTTTTCGATCATATCCCTGCTTTTTGCCCGGGCAGCGCTAGTCAGCTGACTACTGACCTGCAGAGGGGGCAAACCGGCATCGGCCCTGGCCTGGTTAATCAGGTTAACCATCTGCTGCTCTTTGCCTGCCGCGCCTACTGCACTGCTGCCGGAACCGCCGCCTGGTGTTGACGGAGCCGGTTTCGGTTCGGGCTCAGGCTTGGGTCTCTCCTTCAAGCCAGGCTCGATGTGAGGCTCCTGTTCGAGCTTACCGGTTTGCCCGGAAAAATCTATAACCCGGCTAGCCTGTTCCGCATCTCTAATTGTTCCAGCAGGATATGCTTCCCGGTAAACAAAAATATCATCGGCAATAAAGAGAAAAGCTACTGCCAAGGCAAGTAAGCTTAAATAACCAAGGATACGCCCTAATATTTTAAGCATCACCTGGCTAAACCAACTCCCTCTCTCTGTTAGATTGATCGCAATTAGATTTCTATCCTCAACCTGCCTACAGCCAAGCCAGGTTTTTTAATTGATCAGTATAAGAGCTTTTCTACTCCATTGCCCGGTGCACTGCCGGCAAATCACGATTGGTGATAATCCCCAAAAGCGGCTCGTCAGATTTTCCGCTCTGTGTAATTAAAACCGCCTCAAGCTTTCGCCCTTCCTGCTGCCGGCGCAAGAAAAAATCTGGAATAGAAAAAAGCGACTGGTTGATCGAAACAAAATGATAACCGTTCTTGTGACCAACCTTCTTTATGACATCAGTCAACGATGTTTCGTGAAGGTTCACTTCCCGGTCATTGTTATCGATCAGGCAGATCCCTATCCACTTGACGATCATATTTGAAGTAAGCAGGCCGATCAGTTTATCGTCCTCATAAACCGGGGCTTGGGTATACGACATCATGCTCAAATCGCGGATTGCCCTTGATACAGGGTAGCTTCCGGAAAGAGTCAGGACTTCTTTCAAAAACAGAGGCGCCACTTTCACCGGTTCTACCAAAAGAGAAGCAACCCGCTCAATCTTTTCAACGACCTCTTTGGTAGGGATCGCAATAATCTTCCCCCCAACGCGATCATGAACTATAGCGTTACGCAATTCGCTATACTCTCTTAAATCAAAACGGTAGCGTTCAATTACCGGACTGAGCCTTGCACTTCTATCAACCAGCTCAAAAAAGCGCCGGTGATCTTTTAAATCCAAAAGTCTCTTCATCTCACGCTCGATGGTAGAGTAAGCGTTTAAAAAACGTTCGGCACGATTGCTCTCAGGCATTACCAAAAAAACGCCTCCTCCAATCCGCCTTTTTTCATAATTCGATCATGCATCACTATTACCCGGACAACATAGATTATTCCTTATCTATTATAACTGTTTTGACCGTTTAGGATCCACTTATCAGCTCATAGTAAAACGCTATTACCCCGGAGAGTTGATCAAAGTGGATTTTTTCATTAATCCCGTGAATACTGCGCAGCTCTTCCTTGCTCATCTTAAGCGGTGAAAACCTTAAGACCTGATCGCAAATCGCGCAAAAATGTCTTGAATCAGAAGCGCCCAGCATAATATACGGTGTAACCAAAACATTTTGAAAAACAGAACCTACAACTTTGACCAGCTTCTGATAAGCAGCCGAGTTTAGGCTCGTTGATGGTGAAGCATTGTGTCCGTAAAGTCTTTTGACGCTGAGCCTCAGGGGCACTTTGGCTTGTCGGGCGCGGGTAGTGGCCTGCATGGCCTGCTCGGTCACGTAAGCTAATGCCTGATCTTCGGTTTCGGTTGCTGCCAACCTTAAGTTAGCAACCACCCTTGTCCGGTCCGGGATCACGTTTGCAGCCTTACTGGCCTCGGCCATCGTAAAAACGCAGGTGGTACGGCAAAGAGCATTCAGCTCTCGACCGATCAGGGGCAAAGCTGCCATGAGCAGCGGTTTGAAACACCAAAGGTTGGCAAAGATTATCCGCAAACCAAATGGCATTTCCCTGCCGAGGACAGCAAACATCTCCCTTACCTCACCCGGCATTGTAGCCGGGAAAGGATTTCGATCGAGCTGCAGAATAACTTGGCTCATTACCGCCAGCGGATTGATGCGATCAGGGGTTGAAGCATGACCGCCGCTTCCTTCCAGCAGAACCTCAATATCGGTTAGCCCTTTTTCGGAGAGACCAACTACGGCAATCGGTTGTTTGACACCCGGAAAAACCCCCTCAATAATCGCACCACCTTCATCTAAAACCATGTTGGGTCTGATGCGGCGGCTGCGAAGCAGCTCAACTATAGCCGGAGCACCCGCCCCCATAGTCTCTTCATCGTGCCCAAAAGCCAGGTAAATATCCTGCCTTGGCATAAAACCATCTTTGAGCAGCGCTTCGACAGCCTCCATGATGCCGAATAGTGTACACTTGGTATCCAGGGAACCACGGCCCCAAATCTGTTCTTCAATGATTTTGCCGGAAAATGGTGGGTGTTTCCACTGCTCATCTTCTGCCGGCACAACATCATAGTGGGCCATCAAAACCAGGGGTTGATCGCTGCTCTGACCCGGCCAGCGATAGAGTAAGGAGTGTTCATTAACCAGTTCCAACTCCATCTGCTTATGAATAAGGGGATAGAATTTTTCTAGCAACTCCCGGAAACGGACAAACTCCTTGTAATCACCGGGGGTCCAATTTTCACCAGCCTTTTCCGGGTGAATAGTGCGACAGCGAATCAGTTCGGCAAATCTGTCAGCAGCCTCGGCAGGCTGAAAAGTGGGCAGGTTGTTGACCACATTAAAGGAGCCGGTTTTTCCGCCGGCACTCCTGAATAAAACTGCCCTAACCAGGATGACCGCAATAAATACCAGTAGTAAGCTTAAAAGAAGCCATAATAACACCACTATAAAATCACTCCTAAATCATATTCTTCTTATACATCAGGCGGGCAGCGGCAATGGCAGAAAGCGCGCTGACCGGAATCAGGATACCAACCGGCGCTGCGGGGACAAGAACAAAGATTATAACCATCAAGGTAACCGGTACCACGGCAAGCTTCCAGTTTTTAGAAATATAGAGGTAGCCCAACGCCCCAAAAAGCGCCGGCAGAATGTTCTCAAAGGCCGGTTTAAGCAGGGGCGCAGCTAACAGAGGTGTCAGCTGAACAAAAAGTAAAACCCCGATCACCAGCACTAGATTGGTAACCAGCGAGGAAGTAGCCACCGCTATAGTTGAGATGATCTCACCCTGGGAAGAACCAGGTTCAACATCAGCTATTTCCATGGCATTAAGCGCACAGGGCACCTTCAGGTTAGTCAGATTGCCGGTGGTAAAGGCCAGATAAGTAGCCCCACTGCCCAGCATCGGAGAAAATGTAATAACCTCGATAATGCCTATGGGAACATAAATCATCATGATTGGCAATAGTCCGCCCAGCAAAGGCCCGGCTGCCGGCCAGACGTTAAAATAAACAGATATAGCCAACGGTACAGCCATAATGACGAGCAACGCCATTGACATCCAAATTCTGCCCATTCGGTGGATTGCAACTTCATAGCTCAAGCTGTTTTCATTTATTTTGGTCATGTTCATTAACCTCCAAGGATCCCGGCGAAGAGAACCGCCAGGGCCATTGCTCCAACCATACTTAACGGTAGGGCAAAATCTTTAAACAGCTTTAAGCCTGCTTTCTGTTCCAGCTGGATACAGAAAACCATAATCAGGGCAGATGAAAGCAGGGTCAAGATGGAAACTATTCCTCCAGCAAGGGCACTGCCTAAGAATGAGCTGATTAAACCGACAAACATGGCAGAAATCAGAAGCGTTCCCCAACGGTTATCTTCAACCTTAATTTTGTTAACGCGGCTCTGCAATTTCTTAAAGTAGGCAATAATAAAGAGCGGCCCCGACATAATCCCTAAGGTCATCACCCAGGCAATCAAGGAAAACACATCAAGCGGCACCCCGGCAGCGGCGAGACTGGAACCGGTTGCCTGTGCTGCCGCCTCGGCCGCCGGTAGTTCGTAGGTAACCGCCCCGATCACTGAAAGGCGAATCCAGGGCAGTGCCAGCCCCAGCGCTCCAGACAGGGTAAGCATGGTCAAGAGGATAGATAGTGAAGGCACCAACGTAAATACGGCACTGGATATAACCGCCCGCCGCATTTTACCTGCGTCAAGACCTTTGCGTTTACCTTCCAACCAGGCTGTACGGAGGAAAACAAGCGATTGCACGGTAACAAAAAGCGCAACAATCGCCCCGAGGGAAAACATAAAAGCGCTGTTCCTGTAATCGAACATAAATTGTCCTCCTATTGTAGGTTATAATACGATCGCTGTAGCAAGCAAATTGCTGCCGGGATCGTTATCTATATGTTATCATATCAGGGAAAATAAATCAGAATAAGAGAGAGGGCACACAATAAGTGAACGATTGTATTTTTTGCCGTAGGGACAAGTTAGAAATAATAGCCGAAAATGAACTGGCCCTGGCCTTTAAAGATAGATGTCCGGTAAGTATGGGCCACTCCTTAGTAATTCCCAAGAGACATGTGGAAACTTATTTCGATGCCGGCCCCGAAGAGCATGCTGCGATCAGCAGCCTAGTCGGCCAGGTGAGCCGGTTCTTACAAAAAGATCTTAACCCGGATGGCTATAACATTGGAGCCAATGTCGGTGAAGCAGCTGGTCAGACGGTGTTTCACTTTCACATTCATGTTATCCCCCGCTACCGGGGAGATGTGGCCGACCCCAGGGGCGGAGTGCGCAAAGTTATTCCAAGTGGCAGCTGCCACCCACTTGACAGTGAATAAGGGTTTTACCAATATTGAACAGGTA
The DNA here is from genome assembly GCA_002292015.1 of Firmicutes bacterium UBA993. GTDB lineage: Bacteria > Bacillota > Dethiobacteria > DTU022 > DTU022 > UBA993. Next base: position 12,944 of record DBBD01000042.1, on the reverse strand, counting down.
ATCAAGTTTAGTCCGCAATGTGTTTTAAGAAGTAGAGATCTTTTACCTCTGGTTGAGATAATCGGGCCACGCTGTCGTATTGAGTTAGAAACTTTTTTGGAGTTATCCGGAAAGGATGAGATCAAATGGCTGAAGGCAACAGGGCTACAGCAAAAACAAATTTTATTTACTCCATGATTCGTGCTGATCTTAACCAGGGAATCCTGGGTGAGATGCCAGTGCATACCCGCTTCCCGCCCGAACCTAATGGTTATCTGCACATCGGCCACGCCAAGGCAATTCTACTTAATTACTTTATCGCCAAAGATTTTAAAGGCAAATTTAACCTTCGTTTTGACGATACCAACCCGATAAAGGAAGAACAGGAGTTTGTCGATTCGATCATTGAAGATATTCGCTGGTTAGGCGCAGACTGGGAAGAGAGACTCTTTTTTTCTTCCGACTATTTCGAAACCAAGTACCAGTTTGCACTACGCTTGATTGAAACAGGTTATGCTTATGTCTGCGATTTGAACCCTGATAAAATCAGGGAGTATCGCGGCACGCTAACTGAGCCGGGAAGGGACAGTCCTTACCGCAATCGGCCGGCAACGGAAAACCTTGATCTCTTTGAACGGATGCGTAAGGGGGAGTTTCCGAACGGCAGCAGGGTATTGAGAGCAAAAATCGATATGACCTCGGGTAACCTGAATATGCGCGACCCGGTCATTTACCGCATTCTTCATGCCCACCATCACCGGACCGGTGATAAGTGGTGCATCTACCCGATGTATGATTTCGATCATCCCTTTTCCGATACCCTGGAAGGAATAACCCATTCGCTCTGCTCAATTGAATACAGTGATCACCGTCCGCTTTACGACTGGATTGTTGACCGGGCGTTGGAGTTAATGCCGGAGGCGATAAAATTCCGCTCCCGGCAGACAGAATTTGCTCGCTTAAGTATGAATTATACGGTGATGAGCAAACGAAAACTGCGCCGCCTGGTTGAAGAAAAACATGTTGACGGCTGGGATGATCCGCGTTTGCCAACCATCGCCGGATTACGGCGCCGGGGAGTTACTCCGGAAGCAATTGTTGATTTTCAGGAAAGAATCGGCGTCTCAAGGGCAGACAGCACGGCCGATCTGGCACTTTTTGAACATTGCATTCGCCAGGATCTCGAAATAAAAGCGCCGCGGATCATGGCCGTCATTGACCCGTTAAAAATAGTGATCACCAACTGGCCTGTCGGAAAAACCGAAATGTTTGAGATGGAAAACAGGCCGGATGATGAAAAAGCCGGAAAACGCCAGGTGCCCTTCAGTGGAACGCTCTTCATTGAACGGGAAGACTTTATGGAAGAGCCGCCCAAAAAATTCTTTCGCCTGGCCCCAGGCCGGGAGGTCCGTCTGAAAGGAGCCTATATCATACATTGTGACAAGGTGTTCAAAGATAAGCTCGGCAATATTACCGAGCTGCATTGTACATACGACCCGCAAACCCGCAGCGGATCTGATACCAGCGGTAAAAAAGTAAAAGGTGTAATCCACTGGGTGGCGGTAGAGCATGCCGTATATGCCTCGGTTAACCTTTACGATACCCTGTTTTCCGTTGAAAACCCTGAAGAGGCTGAAGAGGGAGATTTTACTACCCTGATCAATCCTGATTCGCTCCGGATCTGCACAAATGTGCCCATTGAGCCATCAGTCAGAGCAGCGCTTCCCGGCAGCCGTTTTCAGTTCCTGCGTAAAGGTTACTTTTACCTGGAACCGGAGCGCTCAACCGCTGAGAAAATGGTCTTCAACCGGATCGTACAGCTGCGCGACAGCTGGGCCAAAACACAAAAGTAAAAACAAAAAGCGGAACTGTTATCTCTCTTTCGGCGCAGCGGGGTAAACCGGGCCCGGATTATATTCAACACTGGGCCGGGCATTGCGTGGCTGGGGAAACATGCTCATTAAGTCATAAATTTCAGGCGGCATATCCGTATTAACTTTAATTCCCAAGCTCGCAACCTGGTTTAAGTCAATCGGGTAATCATGAGTCCAGGTACCCTGGGTCAGCAAAGCGGCTATCTCTTCAGACTTTTCTTCACCCATATGCTTGATAAGCAGGTTTTTGACAGTAACTTTCACCTGTTTCAATGCTTTCGCCGCCACATCGGCGAGGATTACCGTCTGATCGTCGATATCTTTAATCGGCTTCATTTCAAGAACTTTTACCAATGAAGCTGCTGGATACTGGCCAAGCTGGGGATCAAGGGGTCCCAAGACAGCGTTTTCATCCATTACCAACTGATCAGCAGCCAAGGCAATCATCGTTCCTCCCGACATGGCATAATGCGGCACAAATACCGTAACCTTACCCGGATGTCGCAACAGTGATTCGGCGATCTGCTCTGAAGCAAGGACCAAACCGCCTGGTGTATGCAGAATCAGGTCTATGGGAATGTTTTTATCGGTCAGGCGGATCGCGGTTAAAACCTGTTCCGAATCCTCTATGTTTATGAAGCGGGTCAACGGAATGCCGAGCAGGTTAACCGCTTCCTGCCGGTGAATCATGGTAATCACCCTGCTCCCGCGTTTGCGTTCAAGCTCGATCATCTTCCTGGTCCGCGATGCCCGGAGCAGCTGCTGCTGCAGGTAAGGGGTCAGCGCCAATATGATAATGAAGATCCAAAAAAACTGCGACAAGCTTTCCATAAAAAACCTCCTCCGCCTTTCTCGGTCAGCGCGTTCCCAAAACGCGGCTCAGCAGTAGTCGCGCCAGCATTCCCAGAACGGGTCAGCACGGTAGTTCCTTTTGGGCCGCATGATCAAGACCAGAATCAACCCGAGGATAAAACCACCAATGTGGGCCCACCAGGCAATGCCGGGCACTCCGATAAACGCATAAACAAACTGAATCAGCACCCAGTAGCCGAGATAAATTGGGGCCGGGAGCCAGAAAAAGAAAAAGATCAGGGGCGGGATGATCGTCAGGACCCTGGCCCGCGGGAATAACACTAGGTAAGCGCCTAAAATTCCCGATACCGCACCTGAGGCACCAACCATCGGAATAGCGCTATCCGGCATCGAAAAGCCATGTAATAGAGCAGCTGCTACCCCGGAAAGCAGGTAGAGCACCATGAACCGGCGAAAGCCAAGGCGACCTTCCACAGCCGGTCCGAATACCCATATAAACCAGACGTTACCAATCAGGTGCATTAAGGAGCCGTGCACAAACATGCTAGAAAAAATAGTGTAGAGCTCGCTGACTGGATTCTTTAAAAAAACGGAAGGAATAAAACCATAACGGTAGAAAATTGCCTCAAAAGCTTCGATGCCAATAGAAAGCTGTAAATAATAGGCTACACCAGTGGTGATGATCAACCCGAGTGCAGCAATTTTCGTTCCATGATAGGTTATAGAATCGCGGATTGGAAACATCTGCTTACCGCCTAACTTCATTTGGATAAAGCATTAAAAAGTATAACACATTTTGCTCCATCAAATAAAAAACACAGGAAACCTACTTCGCTTAAAGGTTGACTTGCTAATAAAGCTTTTCGTAGTAACGCTTGCCATTTTTGGCTCTTTTGCCAAATATGAATATTTTAGCAGTTGAAAGCAAGTAATAACAATACAAAAGAGTTATAAAGCAAATAAAAATAGAAATCAGTAATTCATTTTTTCCTCTTATAAACCGCCACCGCTTTGATATACCGCCCGTCAATGCTCTCCAGGCGGGCATTGATTAATCTGCCCCGCCAATGCCCGTTTTTATTGCCGGAGTAAATTCGCACTCGCAGGTAGTGCGGTGTGAAGCCCTCACCGTAAACCCCGGGCATCACTTTTTCCACCAACACCGGCTGTACACTACCAACAAATTGCCGGTGATAAGCAGACGCCATCTCTTCGCCCAGCTTAATCATCTCTTGGCTGCGCCGCTCCTTGATTTCATTGGACAACTGATCAGGCAGTTCGGCAGCCGGCGTTCCCGGGCGGGGAGAATATTTAAAAATATGTAAGCGGCTAAAACCAATATCGGCGATCAGTTTCATGCTGCGCCGGTGGTGACGCTCAGTTTCACCCGGAAAACCGACAATCAGATCACTGCTAAGCGATAAACCCGGGATCTCCTGTTTCAACAGCTTGGCCAGGTAGAGATATTCAACAGGCTCGTACGGCCTGTTCATCAGCCGCAAAATCTCACCGTCGCCGCTTTGCAGGGGGATATGCAGGTGCGGGCAAACAACCTCAGAGTTGGCAACCTTCTCGATTAACTCGCTGGTTACATCAGATGGTTCGATCGAGCTGAGACGCAAACGAAGCAGGCCGGGCAGTTGTTCCAGATCGCCAAGCAGCCCTGCCAGGCTAACATCTTTAAGATCTGCCCCGTAAAGGCCTAAGTGCACTCCAGCTAACACGATCTCCCGGCAGCCGGCAACCAATAACGCTTCAATCCGCTCTCTTACCAATTTTGGCGGCATGCTGCGCAAGGGACCTCTCACCTGCGGTACTACACAGTAAGTGCAGTGCTGATTGCAGCCCTCCTGAATCTTGATAAAACCCCTGGTCCGGCCCCGGCGGGGGGCAGGAGGCAGCAGCTCAAAGGATTCACTTGGCAGGTGCCTACCTACCAGGTCAAGTAGTGATCCCTTTCTCAAAGCTTCAACGATCCGGGGCAGTTTTTCCCGTTCCCGGTTGCCGATTAAGAGGTCAACCTGGTCCATCTGCCTGATCTGTTCCGGAGCCCTTTGGGTGTAGCAGCCGGTAGCCACGATTAAAGCATCCGGTGACTGGCGCCGGGCCCTGCGGATGGCCTTGCGCGACTTGTGATCGCTTTCACCGGTAACGGTGCAGGTATTGATAACATAAACATCGGCCTGATCTTCAAACCCGGTGATCCGGTAGCCAGCCTGCTCGAAAAGGGCTTGTAGCGACTCGGTTTCACAGTAGTTAACCTTGCACCCGAGAGTGTAGAAAGCTGCTTTCTTTTTCAAGGTTTACCTTCTTTCCGGGCCAGGTCGCCAAAAACTGCCTGAACCAAAGTGAGGGCTGCCGCTGCCGCTGTATCACTGCGCAGGATCCGCGGGCCTAAGTTAACCGGCACAGCCCCGTTTTGCTTAAGCACTTCAATTTCCTGCGGGGCAAATCCCCCCTCGGGCCCAATCAGTAAAAAAAGAGCCTCCCCTTCGGGATAGGGCTCTTGCAGTTTGAATGTTGCCAGCGGAGTGCTCTGATCTTCTTCCCACGGCACAATAATCTTGCTGTGCTTTGCTTCTTCAAGCAGCTCGGTTAAAGTGCAAACCGGATCAACTGCCGGCAGGAAGGCCCGCTGACATTGGGCAGCTGAGACGCGGACAATGGCGCGCCAGCGTTTAAGGCGCTGATCGTCTGATCCTTTGCCCGACTGGGGAATAGAGCGGGAGGTTATCAATGGGGCTATCCTGGTCACCCCCAATTCAGTCGCCTGGCGGATGACCAGATCCATCTTCTCTCCTTTTAAGAGGGAAGGACAGAGCACCAGGTTAAGGGGTGATTCGGTAGAAGGTAATGTGGCTTGCAAGTTTACAAGAATTTCCCGCGGTTCAACTTTAACGACCCGGCCCCGAAAAGCCAGGCCCAAACCATCGGCAATCCGCACCTCTTCTCCGGGTGTGAGTCGCAAAACCCGGCCGGCGTGCTTCAAATCATCCACGGCCAGCGCAACGGCCATGCCGACCTTAAGGGGGCAGTCTTCCCGAAAAAAGAGGTGCATCGTGATCTCCCTCTATTTACTGCACTTTAGCCGCCGCTGAAGGCATCTTTAAGGTGATCAAAGAAATTTTTACTTTCAACTCCGGCTTCTTCGCCGCTCACCCTGGAATATTCGTGCAACAGCTCTTTTTGCTTCTGGTTCAGCCTTTTAGGAACCTTGATGCTAACCCTAACCTTTAGGTCACCCTTACCGCCGCCTTGCAGGTGGGGCATTCCGCGTCCCTTAATGCGAAAAACCGTGCCGTGCTGAGTTCCTTCGGGAACTCTCAGGGAGGCAGTGCCGTCTAGTGTGGGAACATTCATCTCCACCCCCAACGCTGCCTGGCCGATGCCGATTGAAGCATCAAGATAAAGGTCGCTGCCCTTACGCTGGAACTGTTTGTGCGGGCGGATACCGATAACCACATAGAGATCGCCTGATGGACCACCACGCAAGCCAGCTTCGCCGCCCCCGCTGACCCGCAGTTTGTTGCCCTCTTCGACCCCGGGCGGGATCTTTATCTCAAACTTTTTCTCCTTTACCACTCTTCCCTGGCCGCTGCAAGCCGGGCAATATTCCTTAACGGTTTTTCCTTCACCGCGACAGGCAACACAAACCTGGCTGCTGACAAACTGGCCAAAGGGGGTATTACGGGCAAATTGCTGCTGCCCGCTTCCACCGCAAGAGGAGCAAGTGTCCGGCTCGGTACCGGCCTTGGCCCTGCTGCCCCGACACTCCCCGCAGGTTTCAGTCCGGGGAATATTAATGGTCTTCTCCAGCCCATTAAAGGCTTCTTCCAGGGTTATCTCCAAATCGTAGCGCAGGTGGCTGCCCTGTTCAGGGCCCTGTTGCCGGCGTCTTCCGCCGCCCATGCCACCAAAAAACTGTTCAAATATATCATCAATACCGCCAAAACCGAATCCGCCACCGCCAAAGTTGCCAAAACCATCAAAACCACCGCTCCCACTGTAGTTGGCCTGGTGGCCGAAACGATCGTAGTGGGCTCGTTTTTGGGCATCGCTCAAGACGTCATAGGCTTCTTTTACTTCTTTAAATTTTTGTTCTGCTTCAGCGTTGCCATTATTAAAGTCCGGATGGTACTGTTTGGCCATCTGCCGGTATGCTTTTTTGATTTGGTCAGCCGAAGCGCTGCGATCGATACCCAGAACTTCGTAGTAATCTCGTTTGCTCATTTACGGGTATTCATCCTTTAACTCTCTTTATTTTCCTCTTCATCCTGCACATCAAAATCAGCGTCGACCACATTTTCAGCGTCAGCCTGGGAGGTTGCTTCCCCTGATCCGCCACCTTCCGGCTGCTGGGCTTTAGCCTGCTCGTAAAGCTTGGAAGAAAGTTCGTGCATATAGCTATTCATCTTTTCAATCGCGGTCTTAATCTGCCCGATATCTTCACCGGCAGCCGCTTTGCGCAGCTCTTCCACCGCGGTTTTCACCTCTTCGGCTTTGGCGCTTTCAACCTTGTCGCCCAAATCTTTCAGCGCTTTTTCAGCGCCGTAAGCCAGGGTATCAGCCTGGTTGCGTGTCTCCGCTAGTTCACGGCGTTTACGGTCTTCATCAGCAAATTTTTCCGCATCATTAACCATAGAATCAATCTGATCTTTTTCCAAGCCGCTGGAGGCAGTGATTGTTATCTTCTGTTCGCGATTGGTGCCAAGATCCTTAGCCGAAACATTAACGATTCCGTTAGCATCTATATCAAAGCTAACTTCGATCTGGGGCACGCCGCGCGGGGCCGGGGGGATTCCGTCCAGCATGAAACGGCCAAGGGTTTTGTTGTCGGCGGCCATAGCCCTCTCACCCTGTAACACGTGAATCTCCACGCTGTTCTGGTTATCAGCTGCAGTGGAAAAGATTTGTTTCTTCTCGGTTGGGATTGTGGTATTGCGCTCAATAATCCTGGTGGCCACCCCGCCTAAAGTTTCGATGCCGAGCGAAAGCGGGGTAACATCTAAGAGCAGCACATCTTTGGCCTCTCCGCCAAGCACGGCCGCCTGGTATGCAGCGCCCATAGCCACCACTTCGTCGGGGTTAACGCCCTTGTGTGGCTCTTTGCCGAGCAGCTTGCGGATCGCTTCCTGCACAGCTGGAATGCGAGTGGAACCGCCCACCAAAACGATGCGATCAATCTCTTTCGCCGTCAGCCCGGCATCGCTAAGAGCCTGCTTGGTTGGACCCATTGTTTTTTCAACCAGGTCGGCGGTCAGTTCGTCGAACTTAGCCCGGGTTAGAGTAACGTTTAAGTGTTTTGGCCCGTCCTGAGTAGCAGTGATAAAGGGTAGGTTAATATCGGTTGTAGTAACAGTTGATAGCTCGACCTTGGCTTTTTCCGCCGCCTCAATCAACCGCTGGAGAGCCATTCGATCTGTGCGCAGGTCGATGCCCTGGTCTTTCTTATATTCTTCTGAAACGTAGTCGACCACCCGCTGGTCAAAGTCATCGCCGCCCAGGCGGTTGTTCCCGCTGGTAGCTTTAACTTCAACAACATCGTCACCCAGCTCCAAAACGGAAACATCAAAAGTACCGCCGCCTAAATCGAAGACTAAGATTTTATGGTCGCCCTTTTTATCGAGACCATAAGCCAGGGCAGCCGCAGTTGGCTCGTTGATAATCCGCAACACTTCGAGACCGGCAATCGTCCCGGCATCCTTGGTGGCTTGGCGCTGGCTATCTGTAAAATAAGCGGGAACGGTAATGACCGCTTGAGTGATCTTCTCCCCCAGGAAACTTTCAGCATCTGTTTTAAGTTTTTGTAGAACCATCGCTGAAATCTCCTGCGGAGTATATTCTTTATCACTAATTTTAACCTTGTGATTGGTGCCCATTTCGCGCTTGATCGAGCTAATGGTTCGCTCAGGGTTAGTAATCGCCTGGCGCTTGGCTACCTGGCCGACCAACCGTTGACCATCCTTTGTAAACGCCACCACCGAAGGGGTAAGCCTGCTGCCTTCAGCATTGGCGATAATTTCCGGTTCACTGCCGATCAGTGCTGCAATTACCGAGTTGGTTGTTCCTAAGTCAATCCCTACTACTTTTCCCATTTAAAGTTCCTCCCTGTACTGTTCTTAAAAAATAAAGCCAATCCTTTTATGCTAACCGCGGCATACTTTGACCATCGATGGGCGTAAGATGCGCTGCCGATGACGGTAGCCCTTCTGCAGCTCCTCTGTTACTGTGCCCGGGTCATATTCTTCGCTCTCCACTTCCATCACGGCATGGTGACAATGGGGGTCAAAAGGTGTGCCGGCAGATTCGATCAGCGAAACCCCTTCCTGGGTTAAGATTTGTTCCAGCTGCCTGCGGATCATCTCCAACCCGTCGATATAGGCCGAAGAAACATCTCCGGCAACGCGGGCCGACTCGAGCGCGCGCTCCAGGTTATCAAGCACCGGTAGCAGCCGGAGAAGAAAATCATAAAGGGCGTACTCCCTGGCTTCGGCCTGCTCCATTTTGCTGATTCGGCGCAGGTTATCAAAATCGGCCTGCTTGCGCATGATCCGGTCGAGCAACACTGCCTTTTCTGTTTCCCATTCAAGCCTGGCCGCCTCCAGTTCGCTCAATCCGGTATCTGATTCCGGCTGCTGAACTGTCTCCTGCTCCAGGCTACAAGCTTGCGCTATCGGTGCCTTTAATTCCTGATCACTTGTAAGAGTTTCTGCTTCTTTGCCTTGTTTTTTTGCGGTCATTTAAAATTTCACCTGTATGCCTGTTTATTTTAAGCGGCCTAAGCTGAGCCGACTTAAGAACTTAAACTCATGTTGAGATGATCAACCAAAAGACGCATGATACTAATCACCCGGCTGTAATCCATGCGGGTCGGACCGAGCACCCCAACAGTGCCCAGCGTTTTGTCACGAATCTTATAGGTGCCGGTTATCAGGGCGCACTCTTTGATATCTTCACATTCATTTTCATCGCCGATCTTAATTACAAAATCATTTTCGCTGGAAGTATCCTCCAGTATTTTAAAGAGCAGTGGTTCCTGCTCAAAAAGGTTGAGCATTCGGCGAATCTTATCCACATCCTTAAATTCCGGCTGATTTAATATGTTCGTAGTGCCGCCTAAAAAAACACGAATCTGCCGCTCTTCTTTAAGGCTTTCCTCCAACAGGATAAAAGCCTGCTCCAAGATTTCCAGGCGGCGGAAAAGATCGCGCTTCAACTCGTTGATCAGCGAGGTGGTTACCTGGTCAATGGTCAGTCCGTACAGCTTCTGGTTTAAATAAGAAACCACCTGCTGCAGCTCAGCCTGGCTCAAATGCTGCTTCATGTCAATAACCTTATTTTTGATAAAACCGGTGTCGGTTATCAACACCACCAGACCGCGCGATTCATCAAGCGGCAGGATACGTATCTGGCGAAAGGCGCTTTTTTTAAATTGTGGGCCCATGATCAAAGAAGTTTGGTTGGTAGCCGCCGAAAGCACCCGGGCAGAATTAATGATAATCTGCTCTATTTCGCGCATCTTTTCTGTGCTGAGCGAGCTGGTCAGAGCCTGCTCCTCGTCCATACTTAAACCGTCTTTTTCCATCAGGTAATCAACGTAGTAACGGTAACCAAGCTGTGATGGAACTCTTCCAGCAGAGGTATGCGGCTGGGCCAAATAGCCCATCTCTTCCAAGTCAGCCATCTCGTTACGGATGGTGGCCGAGCTTAATCCCATCCGGTAAACGCGGGTTACGGTCCGCGACCCTACCGGTTCGGCAGTGTTAGTATAGTTTACGACTACAGCCTTCAGAATCTGCTTTTTACGTTCGCTCAGCACCACTGTCATCAGGAAAACCCCCGCTTTCGAATCTTAGCACTCTAAAAGTTCGAGTGCTAAGACTATGATAAAAATAACATCCCGACGGGAGGTTTGTCAAGTTTTACAGGGGCAATGATCGCAGATAATATTTTAAGCTGATTCCCCGTGAACTTTGCCGTTACGGAAATTTTCAATGGCATTATGCAAGGCATCAGCGGCCAGGTTAGAACAATGCAGCTTCAGCGGTGGTAAACCACCCAGCTGATCAGCCACGTCCTGATTGGTTATTTTTAACGCATCATCTATGGTCAAACCTTTTACCATTTCGGTCAGCATGCTGCTGCTGGCGATCGCCGCCCCACAGCCGTAGGTTTGAAAACGGATATCCTCGATGCGATCATCTTTGATTTTTAAGTATATTTTCATCGTGTCACCACACTTAAAACTGCCATTTTCGCCGATCGCGTCTGCTTCAAGCAGTTCTCCTACGTTGCGTGGATTACAAAAGTGCTCTACAACCTTCTCATTGTACATTTATTCACTACTCCTTTCTACTGCCATTAGTACGGTAAGTGGGGGAGATCCGGCGCAAATTATTTACAACGCGCGGGATAACCTCAAGCAAATAATCAACGTCTTCCTCAGTGTTTCCCCATCCTAAGCTAAAACGGATCGAGCCGTGAGCAGTTGGATGATCGAGTCCAATAGCCCTTAACACATGCGACGGATCAAGTGAACCTGATGAACAGGCCGATCCGCTTGATGCAGCAATTCCTTCCAGATCCAAGCTGAGCAGCACCGCTTCGCCTTCAACATGTTTGAAGCTGACATTAACATTGTTGGGTAAGCGTTCCTCGGGATGGCCGTTTAAAATAGTTTCATCAATGGCCATAAGGCCTGTAATCATCTTGTAGCGCAATGCTTCAAGACGCTTCTTTTTATCCTTTATCTCAGCCACTGCTAATTCCATGGCCCGGCTTAAACCCACTATGCCAGGCACGTTCTCGGTCCCTGGACGCAATTTACGCTCCTGGCCACCGCCGCTGTAAAGGGGTGTAACCTTTGCGCCTTTACGCACATAGAGGGCGCCGATTCCTTTGGGGCCGTTAAACTTATGGGCGGAAAGCGATAAAAAGTCCACATTCAGCTTTTTAAGGTCGATCGGCAGCTGGCCCGCTATCTGCACGGCATCGGTGTGAAAGAGTATTTTACGTTCGCGGGCCACTTCGCCAATGGCCGAAATCGGCTGCAGGGTGCCGATCTCATTGTTTGCCGCCATAATAGAGATCAAAAAAGTATCTGGGGTAATCGCTTCCTGAAGCTGATCGATACTAACCCGACCGTATTGATCCACCGGCAGAAAAGTAACGCGGTGGCCTTCAGCAGCGAGTTCACTACAAACGTCGAGAACAGCATGATGCTCAATGCTGCTGGTAATAATATGGCCCGGTTCGCCGCGCTTTTTCGCTGCCCCACGTAGGGTTATATTATTAGATTCCGTACCACCGGCTGTAAAAAAAATCTCACCGGGCTCTGCGCCAAGAGCCAGCGCCGTTTTTTCTCTCGCTTCTTCAACAGCACGTCGTACGGTCCGCCCAGGAGCATGAATACTAGAGGGGTTACCAAACAGCTCATGGTAAAATGGAAGCATCGCTTCAACCACCTCTTCCCTCACCGGTGTGGTTGCGCTGTGATCCATGTAGACCGTTCTTCTGCTCATGGGTATATATTGCCTCCCTCTCCTATTACTATTTACTGCTTATCTGCAGTTACTTCCACCAGTTCATCTAGGGTAACATCATTCAGAACATCATTAATTCTATCGCGCAGCCGCTCCCAGACCTGCCTGGTCAGGCAAGCCCCCCGGCGATGACAGCAAGACTCGTCATCACCCTCAGTAAGACAGATCACCGGGGTAACCGGCCCTTCCACCGCCCGCACAATGTCTCCGACCCTGATTTCCTTTGGCGAACGCAGCAATTTGTAGCCGCCGCGGGAACCGCGCACGCTGGTAATCAACTCAGCCCTTCTTAAATCGGGAAAGATTTGCTCAAGAAATTTAAGCGAAATCTGCTCCCGTTCGGCAATTTCACGCAAGGGAACCGGATCGCCCTGATTGTAAATTGCCAGTATGGCCATAGCCCTGACTCCATATTCAACTTTTGCCGATAGTCTCAATTTTTAATACCGCTTTCAGGTTAATCCCTACTAAAAACGTCGGGTTTTTTCCAAATCAGAGAATAGCACCATATGCAATCGCTGTCAATAACATTTTAGATAACATTTTGGATATGTTGGATATGTGTTAGAACTAACTCTCTTTTTTTATGCCATATTATGAGTATATAAGTCATACAATGGGGAGCGATTGATGTGTGTCAACATGCAGATTAAGCAAAATAAAATGTAATACATTAGGAAGAGACCCTGGCAAAGTAAGTTATAGCCGGATATGGTAATAGAAGTTCCTGACCAGA
>DBBD01000025.1 GCA_002292015.1 Firmicutes bacterium UBA993 | reverse complement strand
TATTGACAATTTTGTTCCCACTTTCAAACACTCAATTCTTGCCGCTCTCCAGCCCCAACCTTCACCCTGGCGCACCCTTATTAAAAGGTGGTCAAGTCTAACCTCAAGATTTTATAAACCCGGAACAAAGAACGGTCGAGACGGAATCGTAGTGTCCTTGGTGCCGCATCTCCGGATAGGGTGGGTAATAGTAACAAAAGCCCGGGAGAGAAACAATCGCTTATGTAAGCACAAAACCTGTTGTCAGGATTGTTTCTGCCGGGCATTTTGTTTGCATTGGTTCCTATTGCATTTGTATGGATGTTTTCTAAGAACCGGCACCGCGCTGGCCGCGGAAATCCGGACTTCAATAAGCCCCCCAGCTGTTACTCTATAACAGCGACCACCTCCTCCTCAATGATAGAGGCGCCTTCGACCACTTTAATCTCAGTAATCTTCCCGCTGATCGGCGCTTCCACGGGAATCTCCATCTTCATCGATTCCAGGATTGCGATCGTATCGTATTCGTTCACAGTTTCACCTACTGCCTTGACAATTTTCCATACATTACCAGTAATCGGTGACTTGACTTCGACCGCCACTTTTTGCTCACTCCTCGTTGTGCTGATTCAACTTCAACAGTATTTTCGCTTCTTCTACGTTGGCCGGTTCGCGCCCGATGTCCCGTGTCATGCGAACCGCCTTTTCCACTAGCGGCCCATTGCCTTCAGCCATGACCCCCTCGGATAGGTAAAAGTTATCTTCCAACCCCACGCGGATGTTGCCGCCCAGCGCCAGAGCGGTCGAACAGAGCATCCACTGATCCATGCTGATCCCGATCACCTGCCAGGGGATTCCCGGCGGGACCAGCGAAGCCATGTAGGCCAGGTTACGAGCTGTGGCTAGGATCCCACCCACCACGCCGAGGATGCAGCTGACCTGGAAATGCTTGAGTAGGCCCATATCCATAAGTGGGTAGGCAGTCTCCAGATGGCCCAAGTCGAAACACTCGCACTCCGGCTGGACACCGTTTTCCTGCATAGTTTTTATGTAATAGATGATATCCGGGATGGGGTTAAGAAATTCCATGGAGAAAACCAGATCCTTGCGCCGTGGACTGTACTTGGCGTAGTTAAGTGTGCCCATATTCAGCGCGGCGATATCCGGTTTCAGTACTGGGATATGGGCGATGCGTTGCTCCTTGGGAACACCTATGGCGCCGGTGGAGAAGTTGATTAGCACAGGGCTGCGCAGGCGCACCTCTTCGTAAATCCGCCGAAAGATATCCACGCTGATCGAGGGAGATCCATCGTCTTCCCGGGCGTGGATATGCACCACCGAGGCCCCCGCCTCGTAGGCTCGCCTCGCTTCTTCTCCAATTTCTGCCGGAGTATAAGGGATATAGGGGCACTGCGCTTTATTGGCGATCGCTCCTGTGATGGCACATGTTATCACCACTTTATCACTGAGGCTCAACTATACAACACTCCTTCGATGTAAAAATTACCTCCCCTTCCACTGCGGTTCCCGTCTTTCCATGAAGGCCATAACCCCTTCCATCATGTCTTCAGCCTGCATGTTAAGGGCCAACATGCCCGAAAGGTACTCCATGGCTTGTTCGTACGCCATATCGCGCATGGTGTAGAATGCGCGCCGGCCCAGGCGCAGGATCGCCGGGCTTTTTTGGTTAATCCTGGTTGTAACCTCTTCAATCTTCCGATCGAGTTCCTCCCGTTTAACCACCTCGTTGACAAAACCGAGTTCCCTGGCCCGGGAGGCGGTGATGCGTTCACCAGTGAGCATCATCTCCAGCAGCAGTTTCGGGCTGTTGGTAACCCTGATCAGGGTGGCCATTACGATGTAGGGAAAGAGGCCGAGGTTTATCTCCGGGGTACCGCACGAAGCTTCTTCGGCAGCAACGACTAGGTCGCATGCGCTCATCAGGCCGAAACCACCGCCTAGGGCCGTGCCCTGCATTCTGGCTATGAGCGGCTTTTTGAGGCTCTTGATCGCAACCAGCAGTTCGACGAAGCGACGCTGCAGTTCGTGGCGGTCAAGAGGACTTAGCTGCAGTGCCTCGCCGCCGCCCAAGTCCATCCCGGCGCAAAATGCTTTTTCACCAGCCCCGGTTAAGACCAGGCTAATAGCTTCGTCTTTGCAGTCGAACTCTTGTAAGGCGGTCTTGAGTTCCAGCAGCATTTGCGGGTTTAGCGCATTGCGCCGCTCTTCCCGGTCCAAGATGATCCAGCCGGTTTGGCCGCGGAGATCGGTTTTAATCGTTTCGTAAGTATTCATTAAATCATCCCTTTTTGCGAAGCGATAAGTGATTAAAACCCAAAAATAACTACTGATGGAAAACCTGGAATCTTGCTGCTACATATTACAACAACACAATAGACAGTATCAACTTTTACATTTATACCTTTCACACGGGATAGACGCCGTGTTTGCGCGGGTGCCGGAAGATCGTCTTGTTCTTGGTGAACTCCAGCGCCTGGAAAAGGACTCGCTTTGTTTCCCGGGGATCGATGATATCGTCGATATAACCTTGCGCTGCAGCCGCTTTTACGTTTAGGTGGGGTTTGATCATGTCGGCCATACCGGCAATCATGGCCGCCCTCTCCTCCTCCGGTGCCGCGTCCAGCATCTTCTTGGCAAAAATGCTGATCATTCCTTCCGCACCCATGACTGAAATCTCACCCGTAGGCCAGGCCACAATTAGGTCGGGATCAAATGCTTTGCCGCACATGGCGTAGTAGCCTGCCCCGTAGGATTTTCGAATGATAATGGTGAACTTGGGTACCGTTGCTTCGGCCACAGCATGAATGAATTTCGCTCCGTGCCGGATAATCCCGTCTTTTTCAGCCTTAGAGCCGACCATGAAGCCGGGCACATCCGAAAGGAACAGTAATGGAATGTTGAAGGCGTCGCAAACCCAAATCAACCGCGTCGCCTTGTCGGAGGCGTTGATGTCAATCACGCCGCCATAGGCCATAGGGTTGTTGGCGACTATGCCGATGGGATAACCGCCAATACGACCGAAACCGGTGATCATATTCTTACCCCACCGTGGCTTCATTTCGAAAAAATAGCCGTCGTCGACGATCATCTTGATCAACCGGTGCATGTTGTAGGCTTCTCTTGGGTTTTCTGGCACGATGGAAAGGATCTTATCGTCTATCAGTCCTGTCGGATCGCCGGAAAATTCCCGACGCGGCGGTTTCTCGTCGCAGTTAGAAGGGAAGAAAGAAAGGTAATCTCGAATGGCTTGGATGCAGCTGGCATCGTCTTCCACTTCCAAGTCTCCCACTCCGCTTATTTCACAATGCACTTTCGAGCCACCCAGATCGTTCTCGGAGATATCCTCGCCAATCACCATCTTGACCAAGGCCGGGCCGGCCAGCCCCATGAAACTTTTATCCTTGACCATGGGCACGAAATCGGAAAGGCCCGGGATATATGCGGTCCCGGCGAAGCCCGGCCCGAGCATGGCTCCGACCAGAGGGATCACCCCGGACATAAGCGATTCTTCTTTAAACAGGTAGCCGGTATTGGCAAAGATAGCCACCCGCTCGGTGTTGTCGGTGTTGGCCCCGAAGCCGCTTTTCGGGTCGATACGAGCCCCCCCGGAGTCGAGCAGCCAGATCATGGGAAACTTTGACTTCAGCGCGATTTCGCGGATGCGTGAGGCTTTCTCCTCGCCGATCTGGCCCATAGAACCACCCTTGACCGTGTAGTCGTAGGCGACTACACCAGCGTAGCGGCCCTCGATTTTACCGTAGCCCGCCACCACCCCGTCGGCATCCGGACTTTCCACAATCTCCCCGCCGAGGATGGCCATTTCACAAAAAGTGCCCGGGTCGAAGAGCCGGTCGAGGCGCTCCCTGGCCGTCAGCTTGCCCCGGTCGTGCTGCCGCTTGATTTTATCTGGACCGCCCCCCTGCCTGGCGTTTTCCCGCTTCTCGTGCAGCCTGACGACTTCTGTAAACCCCGTCTTTTGATCTTCACTCATTTATTTCCAAAGACCTCCTTTTATCTGCCGGCGTAGCGCACTGTATCTCAACATCTCAAGCCTTCTTTTTTCAACTTCTCTACAAAGTGCGTGTCGTAACCGCCTCGTCTAAAAAGGGGAGAAGAGAACGCTTTTTTCAGGAAGGGGATGTTCGTTTTGATCCCGGAGATGTGGTAGCGATCCAGGGCGTGCAGCATCCGTGCACGAGCTTCCTCCCGCGAAGACCCGTGAGTAATCAACTTGGCAATAAGTGGATCGTAATACGGCGTAACTGTATCTTCGAGGCAGTAGCCGCTGTCAACCCGTATCCCCTCCCCGGCAGGCTCTTCGTATCCCGTTATCGTTCCAGGTGAGGGGTAAAACCGCTCGGGGTCCTCGGCATAGATCCTTGCTTCGAGGGCGTTTCCAGCTGTGACAATGCCGTCATCAACTAAGGACAGCTCTTCTCCAGCGGTAATCCGTAATTGCAGCTCCACCAGATCCAGTCCAGTGATCGCTTCGGTTACCGGGTGTTCGACTTGAAGCCTGGTATTCGCCTCCAGGAAATAATAATTTCTCTCGCTATCCACTACGAACTCGACGGTTCCCGCATTGACATAGCCAATCCCGTTTACCAGCTTTTTCGCCGCTTTCCTCAGATCCCGGCGCAGGTCCGCTGTGACAAAGGTCGACGGGGATTCTTCAATCACTTTTTGGAAGCGGCGCTGCACCGAGCATTCCCGTTCGCAAAAGGTTAGTACATTACCCCGCTTATCGCGAAAAACCTGGATTTCGATGTGATGGGGTTCATCCAGGTATTTTTCCAGGTAAACCCTGCTGTCGCCGAAGGCGACCCTGGCCCGGGCCGAGGTCTCGTCAAAAGCGCTGGGTAAATCGACGACATTTTCGATCCGGCGCATACCTATACCGCCCCCCCCGGCGGACGCTTTCAGCAGCACTGGAAAGGAGATCTGCTCACAAGCCGCCATAGCTTCGGCCAGATCCCGCACAATACCGCTGCCAGGTACCGTGGCGATGCCAAGAGTTTGCGCCGTCCGGCGAGCTTGCGCCTTGTCGCCCATCAGGCGGATCGATTCCGCTTCGGGACCGACAAAGAGGAGTCCTACCTCCATGCATTTCCGTACAAAAGACGGGTTTTCTGACAAAAAGCCGTAGCCAGGGTGAACAGCGTCACACCGCTCGGACAAGGCCGCCCCGATAACCTTTTCGACGTCAAGGTAGCTTTCCAGGGGCGTTTTTCCTCCCAGGCCGATCGACGCGTCTGCCTCACGGGCAAACAGAGCCCCGGTATCCGCATCCGAATAGACAGCAACCGTTTTAATCCCCATCTTTTTTGCCGTGCGAATTATTCTGCGGGCGATTTCGCCCCGGTTGGCGATAAGCAATGTCTGAATCACACCGGTCCAACACCTGTCTATATGTATTTACAGCCCTATTTGTTTGGATATAATCTCCAGCATAATCTCGTCCGTCCCGCCGCCGATACGGCTCAGGCGACTGTCGCGCCAAAAGCGCTGGATGGGGTATTCCATCATATAGCCGTAGCCGCCGTGAAACTGTAGTGCTTCGTCGGCAACATGGTAAGCCACCCGGGTAGCATAGAGCTTGGCCATGGAGATCTCCTTGGCCGGGAAATGGCCGGTGTTGATCAACCCTGCCACGTAGTAGGTCAGTTGGCGGGCCGCTTCAATCTGTGTCGCCAGCTCAGCGAGGCGGTGGCGGATGGCCTGAAATTTGCCGATGGGGCGTCCGAACTGCACCCGCTCACGGACATACTTCAGCGTTGCCTCCAGAGTTAACTGCGCTCCCGCCACCGAAGAGACGGCCCCGAAGAGCCGCTCCGGCTGTAACTCCCACATGATATGGTAAAAGCCCTGTCCTTCTTCCCCGAGTAGGTTTTCAGCCGGAACACGGCAGTCTTGGAAGGCCAGCTCAGCGGTATCCGAAGATCTCATCCCAACCTTGTCTAGCTTGCGAGCCACGCTGAAGCCGGGCGTCCCCTTTTCCACAATTAAAAGGCTAATCCCCTTGGCGCCCTCGCTGCCGCGGGCCCTCGCTACTACCACCGCGAAGTCGGCGCGCACCCCATTGGTGATAAAGGTTTTCTGTCCGTTTATCATAAAATGATCGCCTTCACGTTCCGCGGTAGTGCGCAAGGAAGCCACATCGGAACCGGCATCGGGTTCGGTGATACCCAGACAGCCGATCTGATCACCCCGTAGCGCCGGTTTTAGAAAGCGCTCCTTGACGCTCTCCGAGCCAACTTTGAGCAGCAGGGGACAGACCATATCCGTCTGCACCCCAACGCCCATCGCTACCCCGCCTGAGAGGCAGTTGGACATCTCTTCCGCCAAGATCACCTTACATAGATAATCTCCTCCCTCGCCGCCGTACTCTTCTGGAAAATGGAGACCTAGAAAACCCAGTTCTCCCATCCGTTTAAACACCCACGAGGGAAATTCTTCTGCCTCCTCCCACTCGTCGGCATGTGGGGTCAGCTCTTTTGCTACAAACTCGCGGATCGTTTTACGGATCGCCCGGTGCTCTTCATTAAAAATCGGATAACCTTCCAATACTGTCACCCCCCTTAAATATGCGTACCAAATGAGCTATAAAATGGGGTTAGACCCCAAATTGTAAAGTTATTTTACCTGGTTTGGCTCAAGGCCTAACATCTGCTTATATTCTTCCTTGGGAGGCATAACCACACCTTCGCCTTTGGCCACTTCTACCCCCTCTTGGTTAACCCATTTCAGCTCCATGCGAACCCGGTTTCTCGCCTCGTCTTTTTCCAGAACCGTCGCCGATGCGGTAACCGTATCGCCCGGGTAAACCGGAGCCTTGTAGCGGCAGGACATCTCCAGGGCAACCGTCCCCAAACCCGGCAGGATGGTTCCGAGAACCGGGGCAATCAGCGAAGTGGCAATGCCCCCGTGGGCGATGCGCTTGCCGAACATGGTTTTACGGGCGAACTCTTCGTTAATGTGCATCGGGTTAAAGTCACCGGTGATACCGGCAAAAAGATAGATGTCCGTCTCGCTGATAGTTTTACTGAAGGATGCGCTGTCTCCCACGGAAATCTCCGAAATTGTTTTGCCCAGTTTCTCTGTGCTCAATCTAGGCCACCTCCTTAACCTTTGAAGCAGGTAATCCGACATCAGCCCGGC
The DNA here is from genome assembly GCA_002292015.1 of Firmicutes bacterium UBA993. Classification (GTDB taxonomy): domain Bacteria; phylum Bacillota; class Dethiobacteria; order DTU022; family DTU022; genus UBA993. The sequence goes on along the minus strand of DBBD01000025.1, from coordinate 3,109 downwards.
AATTTGCTCTTCGTTAAACTCCCCCTTTTCCTGGAACCAAACATAAATCCAATTGATGCTGCCTAGAATAGTGTAAGACAAGATTTTTTCATTTTCCGGGACAAAATAACCTGCATCTATTCCCTCCTTGATTAAACCTTGTATTAAACGCTCGTAATAATTCCTGCTGGCGGCGATTTCCCGCCAGTGCTCCGGCAGCAGGTCCCGCCGCAAATCCATAAATACGGTCATTATCGCCCGGTTTTCACAAATGGCGATAATGTGAGCTTCGAGAACCGATTTAAGACGCTGGTCCACAGGAAGCTGCTCGTCGTTGGCTGCGGTAACTCCTTTTAAGAAGAAGTTCATGGCCTGGTGAAATATCTGAAACAAGATCTCTTGCTTGCTGCTGAAGTAATAATAGATGTGCCCCTTTGTCACCCCCATCTCCCCGGCAATCTGGTCGATCGTGGCCGCGTATCCCAACCTGGCGAATACCTCCGAGGCGGCAGCCAGAATTTGCTGTTTACGCTTATCTTCAATGGGAGTATCGACGGCACTGTATTTTTTAAAGATTTGGCTGGACATAGATCTCTCCTTTTAAACTAAGCGGTATAATATAGCGTAATTTTATACCATTCAGTATTATATTGCTTGTTCAACACCCACGACATTATTCCTGCCTCCAGAAAAAAAATATTTTTTCAATCAGGATAAGGAGGAATACATTGTCAAGGGGACGGGGTTGTTGACAACAATAGCTTCAGCCTGCTGCGTGATGCCCCTGCTTGAGCCTGTAACCCCTTTTAGGTTTTCTTCTAAAAAGCTTCCATGCAAGACTAGAAATATTGTCAACATCCCCGTCCCCTTGACAACCTGGCAATTAATTTTACAGGAAAGAAGGATTTTGGGCAGGAACGGCGAACTATCCAAACAAGTTAGAATAAATAGTGCGAATGAACCCCGTGGGAGAGTTCCGGAATTCGGACGCCGACGGAGAAACCCTGCGCCTGGCGGATGCAGGGGAAACTCTCAGGCCTCAGTACCATCGGGCGACGCACCTCTGGAGAGTAACCGCTAAAGCGGTGCACCGAAGGGGAAAGCCTCTTCATAAGTAAGGGAGCAATCTCTCAGGTATCAGGGACAGAGATTAAGCCAACTGGCTTTTTCTGTCCTTTTTTATTTGCCGGTTAGAAACCAGGGAAGGAAGGATGTAATAATAATGACTTATCCGGTTATCAAGGGTGTATCCTACATATTGGCACATACGCCGGACTTGGTCGGTTACGGTTCCAAACCGACCAGGGAATTTATGAAAGATTCAACGCTGCGGGAACAGATTAATCAGAAGCTGCGTAATTATGATGAGGCGAAAAAGTATGCGCCTCACCAGGTCTACATCGGGAATATTACCCCGGAAAGACTCTGGCAGATCGAAAAGCCATGGTTTGAAAACCTGTTGGAAGATGCCTCAAGATATGGTCCCTGGGGTGAAATAATGCCCCAGGATGAATTCTACGGTTACTTAAAAATTGTAGACGAGTTTGACTTAGTTTTTCTGACCAGTGAATTTACCAGGCAGGTAGGCGTTAGTTTATCCGGACACCGGCTTTTTACGGCCGAAGACGAAAAACGGCTTGGGAACGGGGTTGAAGAGAAACTAATTAGGGAGAAGATTGCTGCCGGGGCTTTGCCGCTTTATAACGGGGACCTGCTGATCGGCTGTATCCAAGATGGACACGATGAAGACGACAATCTCAAGGCGCATATACTGCTGGAGAATCTTACCTGTAAGGCAACCGGAGTCTTGGCTATGCGCAACGTTTTTCATACCCTGCAGTTTGATCCGGCAGACATTGACTATGCCATGAACTCAGGTGAAGAGGGCGTTGGTGACCGCTACCAGCGCGGAGCAGGCAACCTGGCAAAAGCAATGGCTGAGCTGTCAGGCTGTATAAACAGTTCCGGCTCTGACATCAAGGCTTTTTGCTGTGGTCCTGTTCATACCATGGTGTTAGCCGGCAGCTTGGTGCAATCGGGCATATTTGAAAATGTGGTGGTAATCGGCGGCGGTTGCCTGGCCAAGCTGGGCATGAAGATGCGCGGCCACCTTTCAAACGCGATGCCCATTCTGGAGGATGTGCTCGCCGCCTTTGCCGTAGTTATTGGGCCTGACGACGGGGTTAACCCACAGATCAGGCTTGATGTAATCGGTAAGCACGATGTGGGAGCCGGTTCCTCACAGCAGGCGATCTATGAGTCCCTGGTTAAAAAGCCGCTCGATAAAATCAGCCTGGCCATACCCGATATTGACAAATATGCTACAGAACTGCACAACCCCGAGATTACCGAACCGGCGGGTAGCGGTAATGTTCCGAAAAACAATTACCGGATGATTGGCGCCCTGGCAGTGATGCAGGGTCAACTGCCCAGGGAGGATCTCGATAATTTTGAAAAGAGTCACGGTATGCCCGGTTATTCACCGACCCAGGGACATATTCCTTCTGCCCTGCCCTATCTTGGTCATGCCTGTAAGAGCATCCTTGAAGGCGAAATCAGCCGCTCCATGTTTGTCGGCAAGGGCAGCCTTTTTCTGGCCAAGATGACTAACATGTCTGACGGTATATCTTTCATTATCGAGAAGAACCAGGGCGCCGGTTAAGAACCTTTACGGGGCCGATGAAGAGGTTGTTAACAATTAACAATTAATAAAAGGGAGTGAAGCTATGTTCGAAGGCAAGAAAGTGCTTTGTATCGGAGAAAGAGATGGTATACCAGGCTCCGCTATTGCCGAATGTGTAAAGACGGCCGGCGGAGAACCGGTACTGCAGCTTACCCAATGTTTTGTCTGAACGGCGGCAGGAGCCATGGATCTGGAGGATCAGGGGATCATTAAAAAAACAGTCGAGGAGCAGGGTCAGGAGAATGCAGTAATGGTTGTGCTTGGTTCTCCCGACGACAAGAGTGCGGAAATGTATGCCGAGACGGTTAAAAATGGCGACCCCACTTACGCCGGACCACTGGCAGGAGTCTCGTTGGGACTCCCGGTTTATCATATCCTTGAAGACGAGGTCAAGGAGCACATTGATCCCGAGGTATACCAGCAGCAGGTAGGTATGATGGAGATGGT
>DBBD01000009.1:6698-9157 GCA_002292015.1 Firmicutes bacterium UBA993 | reverse complement strand
CAGTTTTCAAAGAACGAAGATTGTCTTACTGCGTCGGGCATCTTTCGCTTCCGGTTCTCCTGGAGGCCTGAGCACGACCTACCAATAATAGCATGCTTAATATACCCTGTCAAACACTTTTTAGGATTTTTTAAAGAAATAATTACATTTCTCCTTAGAACAACATAAAACCCTCTAAATAAAGGGTTTCAGGAAGAAAGACCGGCCAGGGAACAGGCTCTTAGCCATGCTGCCCTCCGGAATTAATAAATTAATCAGAAAGAAGTTTTGGCTTGAGGGTGGGGAAGAGGATTACGTCGCGAATAGAGATATTGTCGGTTAAAAGCATGACCATGCGATCAATGCCGATGCCGAGCCCCCCGGCCGGTGGCATACCGTACTCCAGGGCATGGATGAAGTCCTCGTCCATCACGTGAGCTTCGTCATCCCCAGCCTCGCGCTTGGAAATCTGTTGTTCGAACCGCTCGCGCTGATCGATCGGATCGTTTAGTTCAGTGAAGGCGTTAGCAATTTCCCACCCGGCGATAAACGCTTCGAAACGGATAGCCAGACGGGGATCGGATTCCATCTTTTTGGCCAGCGGTGATACTTCCACCGGAAAACCGGTAATAAAGACCGGCGTCAGCAACTGTTCTTCACAAAATTCCTCAAAGAACATATAAAGAATATCACCCCAGCTCAGGCCTTTATCCAGCTCCAGGCCGGCTTTACGCGCAGCTTCAAAAGCTGCCTGATCATCGGCAAGCGCAGAGAAATCAACACCAGAATACTTGCGTACCGACTCGATCATTGATTCACGCGGCCAGGGAGGGGTCAGATCAAGCTCCTTACCCTGGAAAACTAGTTTGCCGGAGCCAAGCACCTTAACCGCAATCTGATAAATCAGGTTTTCGGTAATCCGCATCATATCTTCGTAGTCAGCATAGTTCTGGTAAATCTCGACTGAAGTGAACTCGGGGTTATGTATTGTCGAAATTCCTTCGTTACGGAAGATCCGTCCGATCTCATACACCTTGTCCAAACCGCCGACTAGCAGCCGTTTCAAGTGAAGCTCAGTGGCAATGCGCAAGTAGAGTTTGATATCAAGGGCATTGTGGTGGGTGACAAACGGCCGGGCCAAGGCACCACCGGCGACGGTCTGCATGATCGGGGTTTCGACCTCAAGAAAGCCCCATTCGTTGAGCAACTCACGCATGGTTGAAATCATGCGGCTGCGCTTAATAAAGGTTTCCTTAACCTCCTGGTTAACGATCAGATCTACATAACGCTGCCGGTAGCGCAGCTCGATATCTTTCAAACCATGCCATTTTTCGGGCAGCGGCCGCAAAGCCTTAGCCAGATAGGTAAAGTCAATTACTTCAACAGTAATCTCGCCCTTCCGGGTACGAAAAACTTCGCCCCGTACCCCGATAAAGTCACCGATATCAAAGAGGTCAAGGATCTCATACTTTTCAGGCCCCAGCTGATCCTGGCGCAGATAGATCTGGATCTGCCCCCTGTAGTCCTGCAGGTGGGCAAAAGATGCTTTGCCATGAGAGCGGATCGAAATCAGCCTTCCAGCAACGGTAACTTCTTTTCCTTCCAGCCGATCAAACTCTTCATTTATCTCCAAGGAATAATATTCGGCCTCAAATTTATTGCCATAAGGCTCAATTCCCTTTTCGCGCAGGGCCTCCATTTTTTGCCTTCTAATCTGTAATAATTCATTTGGCTGCTGTTGTTCCTGCGCCATGGATAGACCTCCAGAACTACTGATTTAATCTGCTAGGATACCGCTTCAATCCGGTACTTAAAAACTCCCGCCGGAACCTTTACCTCTACAACTTCGCCGGCAGCAAGTCCCATCAAAGCTTTGCCGACCGGAGATTCGTTAGAGATTTTTTTCTCGGAGGGATCGGATTCAGCTGTACTGACAATTGTGTATTCATACTCCCGGTTCAGATCAAGATCGATCAGCCTAACCGTCGAGCCAAGAGCTACATTAAAATCAGCTGTATCACCTTTTTCCAGAAGCCTGGCCCGACGTAACATTTTTTCCAGGGTAATGATTCGACCTTCAATGAAGGCCTGCTCGTTTTTAGCATCTTCATATTCGGAGTTGTCAGTGATATCGCCAAACGATATAGCTTCTTTGATACGGGCAGCAACTTCCTTGCGTTTGACTGATCTAAGATGAAATAGTTCATTTTCCAGTTTAACCAAACCGTCTTTGGTTAACAGTAACTCTTCGTTGCTTTCCAAATTGATGATCCCCCTTACCCCAAGTTCATTCTAGTTTAATACTGGCTAAATGTCATCACCGGCCTTCTCATCTCTTAAGTTGACCGGTTCTAAGTTGTAAAAATAAATAACGGCTTCATCCTTCAACGAAGCCTGGGCAGTTTATGTAGGTCAAGGGTAATCCGGATCTGCAAAACCAAAACCGCAAATTCTGCTACATTATAGGGCGTTCTCAGAGC
>DBBD01000009.1:0-6344 GCA_002292015.1 Firmicutes bacterium UBA993 | reverse complement strand
GTGGACGGACGCTGGGACACAGACACCGCGGGCACGCGGACGGATGGACACAGCAGACACCGCGGGAACACCTCACGTGGATAACATATACAAGGGGTGGTGTACAAAAGAACCGAACCCTTGCGTTCCTTAGCTCCTCAGCAGCTCTTTAGAACGCCTGGTTGCTGCAATTACGGCTTTGATCAGGCAGCTTCTAAAGCCGGTTTCTTCGAGCACTAACATTGCCGAGCTGGTGGTGCCGGCTGGCGAAGTTACTATATTTCGCATTTCCGCCGGATGGTGTGTATCTCGTTCCAGCATTTTCGCCGCACCGATCACGTTTTGGATCACCATCTTTGAAGACACGTCACGCCTGATCCCGATTGAGACACCGGCATCGATCATCGTTTCTATGAAAAGGTAAACATAAGCCGGGCCGGTTCCGCTTAATCCGGTTGCCGCGTCCATCAAAGATTCGGGAAAGCGGATGATCAGGCCAAGTGGCTTAAGCAGTTTTTCGACATCCTTTCTTTCATCGTCGATTACTGTATTACCAGTGCTGATCACTACCACTCCCTCCCCGATCAGACAGGGGGTGTTGGGCATCAGACGAATCACCTTGGTCCCTTCAGGCAAGTATTTCTCAATAAAGCTGACCGTTATTCCAGCGGCAATCGAAATAATAATCTGGTTCGGATGGACCAAGTTTTTTATGCTGTCGAGCAGACTGCCGGCATCCTGTGGTTTTACAGCAATAAATAAAAAGCGGCATTGCGGAACGATCATCTCCAGGCTTTCAGCCGTAATGCATTGCAGTTCGGCTGCCAATTGTGCTTCCCGTTCCTTATTTATGTCATAGACATAGACCGCTGATGATTTGATCCCCCCTGTTGTAACCATTCCTCTGGCCAGGGCTGATCCCATTTCGCCGCAGCCGATTAACCCGATCTTATCTGTTTCCATCTTAATCTACTCCCTTTCTAGTTTCTGGGCTGTATTCTACAGCAAGGCCTGCTTCGACACAAGCAAAAAAAGGGGCGGCTTTTCTACCCCTTTAGTTTGACAGTATGATAAATGGTAGCAGGCTAGTAACCCCTTAGGTGTAAGGCTGAGCGGATTCGATAACCAGTTTCGAAGAAGCAACAGCCTGGTTTGGGGAGAAAAGTACCTATTCAGGAAATTGGATCTAAATGCTTTTTCTACTAATATATTCATGAAAGTCACAGCTATGATAATTCAAATTTATGGACCGACGAAAGAAAGGCTATCTGGTTATCTTTTCAAAAAAGACTTCATCTGCTATAGTAAAAGTTGCCTTTAGCCAATTTCTACGATATTTGACCGGGGGGTAATAATTTGATACTGGCTGTTGATGTCGGAAACACTCATACCATGCTAGGGGTTTATAAAGAAAGTGAAATATTGGTCTACTGGCGTTTGGCAACTAGGCGCGACCGCACTGAAGATGAGCTAGGCATGCTGATTAAAAACCTTATGCATAATAGCCATCTAGAGCTTAAATGTATTCGGTCGATTGCCATATCGTCTGTTGTACCCCAGCTGATGTATTCTCTGCAGCGCATGGGCCAGAAATATTTCAACATTGAGCCTCTGATCATCGGCCCCGGGATCAAAACCGGTTTAAATATCGTTACGGAAAATCCACGCGAGGTTGGGGCCGACCGCATTGTTAATGCCGTCGCTGGTCTTGAGCTATACGGAGGGCCCCTGGTGATTGTAGATTTTGGTACAGCGACTACTTTTTGCGCTATTTCTAAGGCAGGAGATTACCTGGGCGGGGCAATCGCTCCCGGGATCGGTATATCAATGGAAGCCCTTTTCGAAAGGGCTGCCAAACTGCCGCGAGTAGAGGTGTTCAGGCCGAAGCAGGTAATCGGCAGAGATACAATAAGCAGCATGCAATCGGGGATTGTTTTTGGTTTCGTGGGACAGGTTGATGGTATCGTACGGCGCATGAAGGCCGAGTTCAATACGGAACCGTTAGTTGTGGCAACAGGGGGGTTTGCTAACCTGATTGCCAGCGAGTCGGAAACAATCAATAAGGTAAATTCGCTGCTAACTCTTGAGGGTTTACGGATTATTAATGAGCTGAACCGTTAGCTGGTCATGGCAGGAGGAGTGACCGTGAAGATCGGCTTGGCCCTGGGTGGGGGAGCGGCCAGGGGTATCGCCCACATTGGCGTTCTTCAATACCTTGAAGAAAGGGGAGTGAAACCCTGTTGTATTGCCGGCACCAGTGCGGGCAGCATCGTGGCGGCCCTTTACTGTTCGGGCAAATCGATTGAGGAGCTAATCCGGATAGCTACCGTTATGACCTGGAAAGATCTGATCCGAATATCTTTTCCGCGCAAAGGCCTGATCAGGTCATCACAGTTGCACCTGATTCTAAAAGGCTATCTTGGAGACGTCACCTTTGCAGAACTTCAGATCCCACTGGTGGTTAATGCTGTTGACCTGCGGGATGGGGAAGAAGTGCTGATTGAGCAGGGTCCGGTTGTCGACGCCGTTACTGCCAGCTGCGCTATACCAGGTATTTTTAGTCCGGTCAGGTGGAACCAGCGGTTGCTGGTTGATGGCGGATTGCTCGATAATGTGCCGTCTGCGCATATGGGTCACAAGGATATTGATTATGTGATCGCGGTAAACGTGACAGCGCATCGGTCGTTAAAAAAGGAACCGGCCAATATCTTCGAGGTGTTGATCCAATCTTACTATATATTGCTGCGACAGCGCGATATTCCCGCTTGCAAGCATGCAGACATCCTTATCGAACCCGACCTGGGCGAATTCAGCTTCTGGGATACAGGTAAAAGCCGACAACTGATCCGTGAGGGTTACAAGGCTGCCGCCGTCGCTCTTGGTGATGTAGACCTAAAAAGAGGCAGCAGCCGCTTTGCCAGGTGGTTAAAAAGAAGCATAAACAGTAAAGGGAGGGCATGATAGTTGATGCTTAATTGCAAAGAAGCGATTGAAAAGCGACGCAGTATCAGAAAGTTTAGTGTTGAACCCGTTGACACTGAAGCGCTTGAACAGGTTATTGAAGCAGCCAGACTGGCCCCATCCGGAACTAACCGTCAACCGTGGCGGTTGGTGCTGCTGACTACACCGGAGGAACGGCAAAAAATAGCGGACACTGTCATACAACCATTTGTCTGTGAGGCGCCGGCAGTATTTGTCTGCTGCCTGGATCGCGAAGCATTTGTGCGTTTATCGGTAGAAAAAAGAATGGACGAGCTGGTAGAGGCAGAAGTGATTAGCAGGGAAGCCGCTCAGTACATATATCAGCGTAAGATGCCCGAGAAAACGGAAGAAGTGATTATTCCTGACTCCGGTTATCTCGATCTGGGCATTGCCATTCAAAACATGGCCCTGATGGCGACTGCTCTCGGCCTGGGCAGCTGCTGGGTACGACTTTTCGATCAGCAACGCTTACACAAAGCGCTGAGCTTACCTTCAAATATTGTGCCGGTAGTGCTTCTGCCGGTCGGTTATCCGGCCCAAGCTCCACCTCCCCGGCCCCGCCTTAAGCGGGATGAGATTGTCATTAAAATATAGGGTTAGCGGAATTGAGCAACGTGCTGCAAGCATATTGCAGACAATGGTTAGTTGATTGCTTCGATGTTTCTGCTGCTCCCCTTGGGAGAGGGCCAGGGTGAAGAGGGTTATAGTCCCTTTGGTGGTGCCACCCCGGTGGTATAATTGTTTTAAAACCGATGATAATTTGTGCTATGGTATAATGAGTTCATGAACAAAAAAGCTAACAAAAAAGTCCCTCGTCGTATCTTGGTAGTTGAGGACGAAGAGGATATAGTTGGTTTGCTTACTTTCCACCTGGAAAAAGAAGGCTACCAAGTCCAGAGTGCCTTCGATGGGACGGTTGCGCTCCAGCTTGCTTTCAATAACCCTCCGGATTTGGTAATTCTCGATATTATGCTACCGGAGGTAGATGGTCTAGAAGTTTGTCGCCGGTTAAGGAGCAATAAGCTTACAGCATTTGTTCCGGTGCTGATGCTCTCTGCCCGGAAAGAAGAGCTCGATAAAATACTTGGCCTTGAACTTGGCGCCGACGATTACATGGTAAAACCTTTCGGGGTTCGTGAACTTATTGCGCGGGTCAGGGCAATGTTTAGAAGGCTGGAGCAGAAGGAAGAAGCAGCCAATGCCGAGCAAGGTGAAGAGACTATTTTGCAGTTTGGTGAAATTGTACTATACCCAGATCGGTATCAGGTTACGGTTAAAGGAGAATTGTGTGGGTTAACCCATATAGAATTTTTACTTTTACAACTGTTGATGCTAAACAGTGGCAAGGTCCTGACCCGCGAACTGCTGCTTGACAAAGTTTGGGATTATGAAGTCGAAGTAGATACGCGTACGGTAGATGTTCATATTCGTTACCTGAGGCAGAAAATTGAGGATGATCCTGCCAATCCAGTATATATCGAAACTGTACGGGGGGTAGGTTACCGCTTTGCCCGGCGCTGAGGAAAATATTAGATGCTAAAAGGTATACAGTCCCGGCTTATCATTTATTATTTAATAGTAATTGCCGTCGTTGTTGTTACAATGGGGGCTTTTTTTGTTTGGTTTTTTAATTATGTTTACCGGCAAACCCTGCAGGGAAACCTTTACAGCCAAGCGCGCCTGGCGTCAGTGTTGATCGCTGAAATGGTTGAGCGAGGCGCACAACAGCCGGAAATAGACGCTCTATCCAAAGATCTCGGCGATGAGTTAGGCTTGCGGCTCACCCTGATCGATTATAGCGGTACAGTAATTGCTGATTCTGTCCAAGATCCGCAATTAATGGACAACCACCTGGACCGACCCGAAGTCATTGATGCAATCAAGCTTGGCCGGGGCATAGATTCGCGATATAGCACGTTCGCAAACGAAGAAATGTACTACCTGGCAGTTCCATTAAAAGGCGAACAGGCTGAAACCGACCTGCACAGCACCACCGCTGGAATCATTATCCGCCTTGCTTTACCCAGGTCTTCAATTGATCAGGCCTTACCTGATTTGATGCCTATTATTCTCGGCTTTTTGTTATTGTCTTCTTTGCTGGCATTCGTTGCTTCTCTTATTTTTGCACAGCGCATTACCGGTCCAATCCGTCAAATAAAGAATGCTACCCAGGCTATTGCAGCCGGTAATTATACTCCGGTCATAAAAGTTAACAGCAGCGATGAACTTAATGATCTGGCCGACATGATCGCTAATATGGGTATTAAACTAAAAGGTAAAATAGAGCAGGTTTTGGGTGAAAAAAATAAACTGGAAATAGTTATATCTTCAACGAACAGCGGCATTATACTTGCTGACAGCGAACTGCATATTGAGCTGATCAACCCGGCGGCAGAAAAGCTTTTTGATATCAGGAAAAATGAAGTCGTTGGGCAGCCGGTGCAAAAGATTATTCGCAATTATACTCTTTATGAAAATTTAAGAGCAGTTAAGCATGAAAATAGATCTAAGGTGATAGAAATTTATGCTTATTATCCCCGCTCGGCAGTGCTGGAAACGCACCTGCTGCCGATAACCGGATCCGACGATGATCTGGTCGGTGTTTTACTGCTGTTTTACGAAGTTACTCACGTCCGTTCTCTGGAGAAAATGCGCAGTGACTTTGTAGCTAATGTTTCGCACGAACTGCGCACACCAATAACGACCATTCGCGGTTATACCGAAACTATTTTGCATGAAAAGCTGCAGGACGAGCATTTGCGGAGTTTCCTGAGGATCATAGGTCGGGAAACCATAAGATTATCAGATTTACTTAACGATCTTCTTGATTTAGCACAAATAGAAAATGAGAAAGGTTTTGTAAAAAAAGAGACGGTTGATTTAAAGATAATGATTCATGAGGCATTGAACAGGGTAGATTTGTTGCGGGAACAGCGTGAAGCGCAAATCGAATATCTTCTTGCTGATGAATATCTTGCTGTCGTCGGGAATTACGATTGGTTAAGCCAGGCGTTAATAAACATTCTGGAAAATAGCATCAGGCATGGCCGGCGTGGCGGGAATATAAAAATCAGCCTGATCAATAATCAGTCAAATGCAGTAATTGAAGTGCGAGATGATGGCCCAGGAATCCCGGAAGAGGATTTACCGTATATTTTCGAGCGTTTCTACCGGGTTGACAAAGCCAGAACACGCAAAAGCGGTGGTACAGGGCTGGGGCTGTCGATTGTTAAACACGTCATGGAAGCACACGATGCACAGTATAAGATTGACAGTAAAGAAGGCGGAGGTGTCATATTTTCTTTCAGTTTACCGTTGATCAGTTAACAGTATCGATCATTTAAGTTGTTGAATATTTCCTTATATGCCCAGACTGCATATTT
>DBBD01000121.1 GCA_002292015.1 Firmicutes bacterium UBA993 | reverse complement strand
CACCCTGGCCCTCTCCCTTAAGGTAGAGGGGATTGATAAGCCAGGGTCTACAATCAGTGTCCGGTTGCGCCCTCAGCCTCAAGGGAGAGGGGATTGAATTAGGATGGTAAAGAAGCAGAAGTAATATCAGTCCCCGGTGATGAAGTCTTCAGTCATCTGGTAGGCCTGGTGATCGGGGTACTGGACAGGCGGATGCTTGGAAAAGAAAGCCGAGGGACCCTCAAGCACACCACCCAGGCCACGATCAAGGGCCAGCTTACAGCAACGGATGGCATCAATAGTGATACCGGCCGAATTGGGTGAATCCTCGACGCTTAAGCGCATTTCGAGGTTAATCGGTATATTGCCGAAAATCTGCCCTTCCATACGCAGAAAACAGACCTTGTTATCTTTCTGCCAGGGCACATAATCGCTGGGTCCGATATGGATGTCACGGTCAGCCAGTCTCTTTAAGGCAGCTGACTGTACCGCTTCGGTCTTGGAAATACGCTTGGTAACAAGGCGCTCGTGATTGGTCATGTTTAAAAAGTCAGTATTACCGCCAGTATTTAGCTGGTATGAGCGGTCCAGTTTTACTCCCCGCTTGCCGAAAAGTTCTGCCAGGGCGCGGTGGACAATAGTCGCCCCGATCTGTGACTTGATATCATCACCGATGATTGGGATCTTCTTCTCCGCAAAGCGGGCTGCCCAGGCCGGATCGCTGGCAATAAAGACCGGAATATTGTTGATAAAAGCAACACCAGCTTCTAAGGCACACTCCGCATAAAAACGGGTAGCTGTTTCCGACCCGGCCGGCAAATAGTTTAACAAAATTTCCGTATTTGATTCGCGCAAGATTTTGACAACCTGGGCCTGATCGGCTTCTTTTTGATCGGCCAAGAGAAAACTATACTGCGGATCGTAGTCAAGCATATGCGCCGAAATGCCATCCAGCACCCTGCCCATTTGTACCTTAACTCCACTGGCAGGCAGCTCCGGGAAAAAAGCTGTTGCACAGTTTGGCGGAGCAAAAACCGCTTCGCTTAAATCACGCCCCACTTTGCGCTGATCGACATCGAAGGCGGCACAAACTTCAACATCGTACGGATGGTAACCGCCGATCGACCAATGCATAAGGCCGATAGCGTCTTTTTCTTCTATTGCGCGGTAGCAGTGAATGCCCTGGACTAAAGCGGCGGCACAGTTACCGACACCGACGACAGCGATGCGTATTTTGGACATAGAACGATTCCTTCTTCCTGCTAATCAAGTTTTGCTGCGGTAAACCCAAAAAACATTATAACCGATTGCCGGCGATTAGGGAAACAACTAACTTAGCCGATTTAATAAGCTGTGCTATAATCGATAAAATATCAGAGGATTGGAGTGGTTTTTGTGGTTAGAGGCCCGTTTAAAGTCGGAGAAAGTAATGGCCTGGAAATCCATTGTCTTGAAACTGATCCTTTTGGCACTAACGCCTACCTGTTGCTCTGCCCGCAGGCAGGGGAGGCAATTTTGGTTGATGCACCAGGAAATACCGACCTGATTCTGGCCCGGTTGAGCGGTTACAAAGTTAAAATGATCATCATCACCCACGGCCATGCAGATCATATTTTGGCACTGGAAGAGATTACTAATAATCTTCAATCCCCACTGGCCGCGCACAAAGACGATATTTCTTCGCTGCCCTTCAAACCGGAAATCGATCTGAATGATGACGTCCGGATTACCTGCGGTGAAAAGCAGATTATGGTGATACATACTCCGGGCCATACAGCCGGTAGCATCTGCCTGCTGGCCGGGAAGTACCTGCTGGCCGGCGACACGATTTTTCCCGGCGGACCGGGCAAAACCGCCACCCCTGCTAACTTTAAAACCATCTATAAAACAATTCTGGAAAAGATTTTACCCCTACCGGATAATACTGTGATACTTTCCGGCCACGGGGGGCCTACCACACTCGAAACAGAAAGAAGGCTAATTACTTCTTTCAGTATTAGGGCTATCAATGAGCAGCTATACGGCGATGTAACCTGGGTTTAAAAGCTACCAGAGAATTTCAACCAGGTGGAAGGCCTCAGCCAGTTCAAAATCCTGATCGGCGGCAGCATCCTTGGCCCGCTGACGCAACCACTGCTCAATCGACTCTGCGTGGTGGCCGCCCACCTGGCTTTGATGGCAACGCAGGGCGGCAAGCTTGGTCTCGAAAGTAGCGGTTATGTCGGAAAAATAGTTAGGATCTTCACTGGCCCAGAGCATAATCTCTTTAACTTTGTGCGGCATTAACCCTTCCGCGTAGAGGTCGGGATAGGAAAGATGGTCACGGGCGTAAGGAAAAGCAGCGTCAAGGACTACCTGGCCGGTTATCCGGTGATCACGGTGCCAGATGTAGCGACGATATGGATCGGCCGTTATCAGCAAATCGGGTTTATAGGTGCGGATCTGGCGCACAATCTCTTTGCGAAACTCTGGAGTATCCTCAAGGGCCTGATCCTCGTAGCCGAGAAATATGACCTCTTTTACCCCCAGCAGATCGGCAGCTGCCTGCTGTTCTTTTATCCGCGTTTTAGCCAGCTCTTTTGGATCTACCGCCGGGTCACTGGTGCCCTTTTCACCCCCGGTACAAATTACATAAACAATTCTTTTTCCCTCATTTGCCCACTTAGCAACTGATCCGGCTACGCCAAATTCGGAATCATCGGGATGAGGGGCAATTATCATAATGTCGGCTTTCTTACCGGTCACCTTATCCGCTCCTTTTTACCTCAATAACCAAACTACATTATAGCTTATTATTTAGCACACTGCGGCAGGTTTCAATAAAGCTTTCCGCCACAACCGGCCAACTATAGGGTTTCAGTAACCGGCCTGCACCGGTTGCCGGATCATCATGCGGTGAGGAGGCAATAATCCAGCTGATCTGATCAGCCCAGAGAGCGGGGCTGCGTTCGGCCACCAAATGGAGATAACTATCGCTACCGGGGATCTTAGCCAATTCCGGGATCACTCCAACAGGCCCGGCAATTACCGGTGTATTACAGGCCAGCGATTCGAGAGCAACCAGGCCAAAGCTTTCATAATAAGATGGGATTACGGTCACCTCTGCTGCGTTGTAGTAGTAAGGCAGGAAGTCGTAAGCTGCGCGACCGGCAAAGACAACCCGATCGGAGAGGTTAAGCCAACCGGCTGTTTTTTTAAGATCCCCCGCCAGATCTTTGCCTTGATCGTCGCCGCCCACCAGAACAACCTTAAAATCGACAGCCGGATCGATGCAGGCGGCGACAGCCAACAGCAGGTCAAAACCTTTGATCGGCTCCAGGCGCCCGACAGCGAGGATGATCTTTTCTGCTGCCCCAAGGCCCGCTTTCTGTTTTGCTACGGAGCGGCTGAACGGCCGGAAGAGCTTGCGATCAATCCCGATCGGGATGACCTGAATGCGACTAGGTTCAAGGCTATAATAATTCAGCAATCTTTCTTTTTCTGACTGCGCTGCCACAATCACCAGGTCGGCCCTAAAAGCCAGTTCTTTTTCAGCCGCCAAGCGTTCCAACGGCTCGCTTTCACCGGGGCAAAGTTCATTTTTTGCCCGCCCAAGAGTATGAAACATCAGCAAGTGGGGCAGCCGCCACTTAGCTTGTAACTGTTGCCCGACCAGGCCGGAGATCCAGTAGTGGCTAAAAACCAGATCATAGTGATTGTTGTGCTGCTGCCGGAATATCTCGATCGTTTCGGATATTGCATTTGTATGCAGTGCCAGCTCGTACTTGTTCAACCGGCCGAGTCCGTCATTTATAGCGATCAGGCGGACATTGGCGGACATAACGGTTACTTCGCTGTTTGTGCCTGCCACTGCCCTGGTATAAATATCTACCAGATGCCCGGCTGTGCCCAGAGCCTCCGTCATGCCGAGCAGGTAAGTGCTCATCCCCCCGGTATCTTTTGCTCCCAGTGCGCCGAGCGGTGAGCTGTGGATGCTCAAAAACGCTATATTAAGTTTATTTTGCACGTGCTGTTTCCGGTTGTTCCACCCTACTAAATCCTTTCTTCTTTGGGGAGAGTGCCGGGATGGGGGGTATTCATTGCCTCTGCCGGTGCCACCCGGTGGAATGATAGTCTTAAGACTGTCATAGTTCCTCACCGGCTAAGCTCGTGTTAATGTGGCCAGGTAAATCGGTACAGTTTTGCTGCCGAGACGGGATTTATAAATCTCCCGGCCTTTGAGAAAATCAAAAACCTGTTTCCCTCTTTCTATATTGTCCCTGATACAAAATATTTTAGCGAGTAAACCGACACTCAACGCAAAGTACTCACTATCGTAGCCACTGTTATAGAGATAAATCCTTTCCTGATAATCAAAAAAAAGCACGGCAGCAACAACACTACCATCCAGCTCAAGATAGCCAAAACGAACCAACCCCGTTTCAGCAGCAGCGGAAATCAAGTGCCGGAAAAAACTTTCCATCTTGCTGTCCATAAACTCTTTTTTCTCAGGATTATTGAGGAACATCTCCAAAAAACGAGGGATAAAGCCGGTAATCTCATCTCTTTCTGCCAAGAGCTTGTAAGTAAAACTTTGCGTTTCATTTTCGAGCTTCCTGATCTTACGTCTCACTTCGTGGCGCTGCTTTTTATCTAAGGCGGCAATATAGGACTCCCAACTGGAGGCAAGGTTAATTTCCGATGATACATTTTCCCTTTCGAAGGAACCCTTCCAACCTTTAGACTGTTTTTTAGGGAAAATATTGCCGAATATGGCCGCTTCAGGACGCTGGCCATAAAGTTCCAGTTTCATTATCCCCTGTTCATCAAGCGTTGCCAGGAGGGCGTGGAAAAAGTGTTTTTCCTCCCCCGGGACGGTAATAAAATCAAGATAGTCGCAAACATCAGGGCTGCCAAGCAGCGAGGCCGTTGAATCCTGATATTTAAGGGGGGCGATACCAATCAGGGCTCCCTCTTTCCAGACTGAAAATAGAAGTAATTCATAGCCTTCCCCAAAGTGATCCCACCAGGTTTGCAGCCAAAAAGGCAGGATAAAAACCGATGGCCACTTAAGATTCAGGCGCCAATCGGTCACATATTCTGCCAGCGAGGTAAAGTTTTCTTTTCTAACCTCATAAACAGTCTGCGGCAAAAACGAATACTTCCTTTCAGAACCGCTTAATTGTCCTTTGCGACGTAAACTGATCTCAACCGTGTCTTTTTCACCCTCACCCCGACCCTCACTTTTGCTTCATTCTAACAGCCGCCCGGATATCTGGCAATAAGGCAGCTGCTGCCATGCAGCAGCTGCAACCAAACAAAAGCACAAATTATCATCTTCAGGTATAATGTATTCATAATAAGACTAAATCCGGGGAGGACCTGTGATATGAATCTTTACCTTGATACTGCCAATGTCGACGAAATCAGGGAAGCTGTGCAGTGGGGGGTGATTTGTGGGGTTACAACCAATCCGTCGCTCGCTGCCAGAGAAGATGCAGACTTTGCACAAATACTGCCTTCAATCTGTAACCTGGTAGACGGTCCGGTCAGCGCCGAGGTTATTTCACTCGATTATGGAAAAATGGTCAACGAGGCCCGTAAACTGGCTGCTGTGCATCCGAACGTAGTTGTGAAAATACCGATAACCCCGGAAGGAATGCAGGCCGTAAAAACGCTGGCAAAAGAAGGAATAAAGGTAAATGTAACCTTGATCTTTACCGTCAACCAAGCTTTGCTTGCTGCCAAAGCTGGAGCGGCCTATGTCAGCCCCTTTATCGGCAGGCTTGATGACATCGGACACCGGGGAGTCGACCTGGTTCAGGATATTGTTCAGGTTCTTCACCGGCACAACCTGCAAACCGAAGTAATCGCCGCCAGCATCCGCCATCCCGAGCATGTAACTGCAGTAGCGCTGGCCGGTGCCCATATTGCCACTATGCCTTATAAAGTTTTAAAACAAATGTTCAAGCACCCCTTAACCGATGCCGGCATTGATAGTTTTTTGAACGACTGGAAAAAAGCAGAGGCAGCACGTAAAAAATAAGCTGAGTCATTTATTTGGAAAAGGGCGGAATAGTGAAGCGATGAGAAAAACCGGCAAACCGACCCTGTTTTTTCCGGTTATTTCAGTTGTGATAGTTATTTTTGCTTTCCTGTTGGTCAATCTAACCGTATCTGAACCGATAGTTCAACCGAAACGGCAGGTTCGTTATCTCGAACCCTATACTTTTCAACACACCACAGAACCGCATATCTTTTTATATCCGGAAAATCCTTCACCCGGTGATTTTCTGATTGTTGAGGTCTCACCGCTAATAACGGAAGCACCGGTTCAGTTTGAATTTAGCTTTACGGGTGGCATCTCCGATTATTACCGGGTCGGTGAGAGTTGTTTCGCTGTAATCGGAATCAGCTACAATACTCTACCAGGCTCCCACGCAATTACAATTAAGACCGACAAGGGACCAGGCAGCGTTCCCCTGGCATACAGAGAATTCACAATCAGTAGCAAAGACTTCCACATTTCCCGCTTCAGCGTGCCGCCTAGCGTAACAGTTGGTTGGACTAGCGAACGCCTGTCTGAAGATCGCGAAAAAGTGCGCATTGCCCGTGAAACAACCGAGCCCCACCCACTGTGGGTGCAAGGTTTTGTCTTGCCCCTTGTTGGTAGAATCACCTCCGAGTTTGCCGCTATCAGGTACATCAACGATAATCCGCCCCGCCGCCACAATGGCATTGATATTGCGACAGATGAAGGAACCCCGGTAGTGGCTGCCGGTAGTGGCATCGTAAGGTTGTCAGAGTTTTTACTTTCCGGCGGTAATACGGTGATCATCGACCACGGCCTCAACCTGTCCAGCACCTACATGCACCTCGAGACTATTTCCGTAAAAAAGGGGCAACCTGTTGAACGCGGTAAACAGATCGGCACTGTCGGCATGACCGGTTATGCCAGCGGACCACACCTGCACTGGGAAGTCAATATTGGCTCCGTTCCGGTTAACCCCATGCAGCTTATCGACAATGATCTGCTCTGGATCCCTCCTGCTTACGTTCTAGATATGATTAATTAATTATTTTTGCGGAATCAAAAATTTTATATGTCGATCTCAAGTTGCGTGCTTTACTTGTGTATTTGTGAGTGTTTTGTGAACAATCAAGAAACCGCGCATTGATAGTAGCGATCTTCAAACCTTTCTGTGGTAAAATGTTTTTTAGATCTCAGAAGTAGGGGTGAGCAGAGGTGTTATCAAAAAAAGCGCTGGCGATCAGCCCTTCACCGACAATGGCCATTGATAGCAAAGCAAAAGAGATGCAGAGCCAGGGGCTTGATGTAATCGGATTTGGAGCCGGTGAACCGGATTTCGATACACCATCCCTGATTCGCGACGAGGCGATCAGGGCAATTAATGAAGGTCATACCCGCTATACTCCGGCTGCGGGCACCCTGGAATTGCGTGAAGCCATCTGCAGCAAACTGCTGACCGACAACGGTCTCAGCTATAAACCTTCCCAGGTTGTAGTCAGCAACGGGGCAAAACACTCACTTAATAACGTCTTGGCCGCCCTGCTTAATCCCGGGGATGAAGTGCTAATTCCTGCCCCCTACTGGGTCAGTTATCCCGAAATGGTCCGCTTAAATGACGGCATACCGGTAACAGTAGAAACGGAACCGACCAACAACCTAAAAGCCACCGTGGATGATCTGCGTAAATCCCTCTCCTCAAAAAGTAAAGCGCTCATTTTAAATAGCCCGTCAAACCCTACCGGCCAGGTATACAGCATTGAGGAATTAAAGGCGATCGCCGATTTTTGCACCGAAAAGAAGCTCTTTGTCATTTCTGATGAAATTTACGAAAAGCTGATCTATAGCCAGGATAAACACTTCAGCATTGCTGCTTTTAATGAAAAAATCAAGGATCTCACTATAGTGGTAAATGGAGTGTCAAAAAGTTATGCGATGACCGGATGGCGTATCGGCTACACTGCTTCATCTACCGAAATCGCCTCGGTTATGGCCAATATCCAGAGTCACACCGCCTCAAACCCGAATTCCATCGCCCAAAAGGCCGCGGTAGCAGCGCTGAAAGGGCCAAAGGACAGCATAGAAGAGATGCGACGCGCATTTGACGAGCGCCGCTGCTACATTTTCGGGCGGATTAGCAATCTGCCTTATCTTAACGCCCTTGAACCGCAGGGCGCTTTTTACATTTTTGTATCAACCGCTGCTACTTTAGGTAAATCTTACCGGAATAACAAGCTTAAAAGTAGCGATGATTTTGCCGCTCTCCTGCTTGAAAATCATAAGGTAGCTGTCGTACCGGGAACCGGTTTCGGCGCCCCTGGCTATGTAAGACTTTCTTTTGCCACATCAATGGAGAAAATCGTGGAAGGCCTAAACCGCATGGAAGCTTTTGTCAACGAGATAAGGTGATTCGTCCGGCACTATTGAGGGATTATATCACCCCTCACCCTGCCCCTCTCCCCAGGGAGAGGGATTTACAGGTTAGCATTTAAAAATTTTAAGCGCTGCAGGAGGTTAATAATGTACGATGTTGCCATAATCGGTGCCGGAATTATCGGTACTGCCATAGCCCGCGAACTCTCTAAATATCAGTTAAGCCTGATCCTGATCGAGAAAGACAGTGATGTCGCCAACGGCGCAACCAAAGCCAACAGCGCGATCGTTCATGCAGGCTTTGATCCCGAACCAGGAACCCTGAAAGCAAAATTTAACGCTGAGGGCAATCAAATGTACCCGTCGCTCTGCAAAGAACTCGAAGCACCATTTGGGCAGATCGGATCGCTGGTGATCGCTTTTTGTGCAGAAGAGATGAAAACCCTTCAACAGTTGCTTGCGCGGGGCTTGGAAAACGGCATACCGGGCCTGGAGATCATCGATCGACCCCACCTCGATCAGCTCGAACCAGGTTTAAATGAAAAAGCGCTTGGCGCTCTCTATGCACCCACTGCCGGGATAACCGACCCGTACCTGTTGGCGATCGCCCTGGCGGAAAGCGCTGCGGCGAACGGCGCCGAAGTGCTGCTGAACAGCGCTGTCACCTCTATTGCTAAAAATGAATCAACCTTTACGATAAGTTGCGGCGACAAAAAAATCGAGGCACGTTACTTGATCAATGCCGCCGGCCTCTATGCCGACAAGATCAGCGCAATGATTGGCCCTGCTGAATTTACAATCAAACCAAGCCGCGGCGAATACTTTCTGCTGGATAAAGGAACGGGATCTTACGTTAGGCATGTGCTCTTCCCCTGTCCTACAGCTCTTGGGAAAGGAGTTCTGGTTTCCCCTACAGCTCACGGCAACCTGATTATCGGCCCAAATGCCGAAGCGATCGACTCGCCCGAAGATACTGCGACCACCGCATCCGGCCTGAAATATGTCGAAGAACAGGCCCAAAAAATCAAAATAAAACTGCCCTTCGATGAAGTAATCACTACCTTCAGTGGACTGAGAGCCAAAACTGAAAAAGGCGATTTCATTATCGGGGAATCGACCGCTTCACAGGGTTTCTTCAATGTGGCCGGCATCGATTCGCCTGGCTTGGTGGCAGCGCCGGCAATTGCCCGTTATGTTACCGGTCTGATCAGCGATAAGGCGGGCAGTCTTAAATTAAAAGACAATTTCATCATCCGGGCCAGAAGTTACAAGCCTTTTATGTCCCTGCCTGAAGCTGAAAGGGTGAGGATGATCGCGGCGGATCCGGGCTACGGACGCATTATCTGCCGCTGTGAAAACATTACCGAAGGAGAAATCATCAGGGCTATCCACGGACCCGTCGGGGCGCGGACGGTTGATGGTGTCAAGAAACGCACCCGTCCTGGTGGAGGCCGCTGCCAGGGCGGATTCTGCGGACCGCGGGTGATGCAAATTTTAGCTAACGAGCTGGATAAAAAACTGCCCGAGATTAACAAGGACAACCCCGGGTCATTCATTTTGAGCGGTACCACCAAAAACAGGGCAATTGATCCGCGTAAACTGGGTGCAGTCGGTAAATGCCTGCCCCAAACTGCCGGCCTGGTTGTAGAGACTGGCGCGAAAGCCATTTATGACCTGTTGGTTGTCGGCGGCGGTCCTGCCGGCATGGCAGCAGCTATCGCTGCCAGGCAGAGCGGCGTGGAGGATATACTGGTGATCGAACGCGACTACGAACTGGGCGGCATTTTACAGCAGTGTATCCATAACGGTTTTGGGCTGCACCAGTTCAGGGAAGAACTTACCGGCCCTGAATATGCTGAACGCTTTATCGACATGTTCAAAGAAGCAGGAATCTGCTGTAAACTGGACACCATGGTGCTGTCAATCAGCTCGGATAAAAAGGTGACATATGTTAATATGATTGACGGAATTACAACAATCCAGGCCCGGGCAATCGTTCTCGCTATGGGATGCCGGGAGAGAACCAGGGGTGCAATCAATATTCCCGGTATGCGTCCAGCCGGCATCTTTTCGGCGGGTACAGCCCAGCGCTTCGTCAATATCGAAGGGTACATGGTGGGCCGCAAGGTTGTCGTATTCGGGTCCGGCGATATCGGCTTGATTATGGCCAGGCGAATGGTGCTTGAAGGGGCTGAAGTAGCAGCTGTAATCGAACGCAAAGATTATTCCGACGGGTTAGTCAGAAACTACGTGCAATGCGTTGAAGATTACGGCATTCCCATGCTCTACCGTCACACTATTGTTAATATCAAGGGTAAAAACCGGGTCGAAAGCGTAACCATCGCCCGGACCGACGAACATAAACAGCCGATTGAAGGCACTTTTAGTGAAATTGAATGTGACACAATCCTATTTTCCCGCGGCCTGATTCCTGAAAACGAGCTGTCAAAAGAAGCAGGTGTCGAACTTGATCGAGCAACCGGCGGACCGGTGGTTAACGAAGCGATGGAAACCACTGTTCCGGGAATCTTCGCCTGCGGTAATGTAGTTCATGTACACGACTTGGTCGATTGGGTTACCGATGAAAGTTACCGGGCGGGGAAGGGCGCTGCCGCCTTGATTAGCGGCGCTGCTACCCGGCAGGAAAGCAATTCGTTTTTCCATACAAAACCGCTTAAAAATATCAGCTACATCGTTCCGCACCGGGTCAGAAAAGAATTAATCAAAGACAGCCTGGAGCTGTATATGCGTGTTCGGGGCAATCATGAAAATTGCGCTTTGGTGGTGAAAGCTGATCAGCAAGTTGTTAAGAGAATCAAAAAAAGGGTTCTGACGCCTGGGGAAATGGTCACCATAAAACTGAAGAAGAGCGATCTGCCTGAACAGGTTTTCGAAAACCTGTCAGTCGAAGTGGCAAAGGAGGCCGGTTAACCATGACCAGAACCAAAACGGCTGAAAAGGAATTAATCTGCATCCTCTGCCCACTGGGCTGTAAAATGATAGTGTCCGGTGTTGCTAACAGCCCGGAAGATTTAACTTTCAGCGGCCAGCAGTGTAAAAAAGGCCGGGAATACGCCTATGAAGAGTATACGAACCCGACCCGAACCCTTACCTCGACTGTGGTGATCAACAATGCACCGCTGGCCCGGCTGCCGGTAAAAACGAGCAAGCCTCTGCCAAAAAAGCTGATTTACACAGCAATGGAAGAGATTAATAAGGTAGAGCTGACCGCACCGGTTAAGATTGGCACCGTGGTGATTGAGAATCTGCTCAACACCGGAATTGACGTAGTATCCACCCGCAGCCTCGGGTAATGAACGGGCAGCAGTAAAGAAACACCATTCACCTGGTGGTCACACTTTTCTGCATCTGAGGGGTACTGGCCTATTTTAAGCTGCCGCCCAATCTCCGACAGCAACCGCAGGCCATGCTAACAACTGTTTCATTTTCTTCAGCTTTTAAATATATTTCGATTCACTTATTGAAATTTTTGAAATACAATACGAACAAGCGATCATGGGTCTTCAATGAAAATCTTATACCATAAGGTGGAAATAATGAACATGGCAGATGAAGTCAAATTTATTGATGCGGTATCTATAGTAATCCCCGTTAGAAATGAAGCTATGTTCATTGAAAAGTGTATTCAGTCTGTCTTAAAACAGGATTACCCGTTGGAAAAAATAGAAGCGCTGCTGATCGATGGCCTTTCGAACGATCATACAAAAGAGATAATTAAAAAGTATAATATAGAATATCCGTCTACCATAAAGCACCTTGAAAACTCGAAGAAAACGGTGCCCTATGCTATGAATATCGGTATCAAAAATGCCTCCGGCCGATATATCATTCGACTGGACGGACACGCTGAATATCCTGACCATTACGTATCAAAATGTATCGCGACC
>DBBD01000119.1 GCA_002292015.1 Firmicutes bacterium UBA993 | reverse complement strand
TAACCCCGTCCCCTTGACAATATTTCCTTGACAATACCCCTGACAATACGAGCAGCGAACCTTTTAGTGAAGCAGGCAGCAGAAACTTGTCTGTAATGAACCGGGGTGAGTAGCACAATGGATAAGGTGCGGTTGGGCAAAACAGGCTTGATGGTCAGTAGGATCAGTTTTGGAGGGCTGCCGATCCAATCGGTTGATCGCGAAAGCGCCGTTGCTGTTGTCCGTTATGCTTTTGAAAAGGGTATAAACTTTTTTGATACCGCCAGGGTATATACTACCAGCGAGGTTGATTTAGGCCGCGCCCTGGCTGGTCTTGGCGAAAAAGTTATCGTGGCCACAAAATCATACCAAAGGAATCTGGAGCAGCTAAAAAAAGATTTTGCTACCAGCTTTGAGAACCTGAAGCGTGACTACATCGACCTTTTCCAGTTTCACATTGTTAACTACGAAAAAGAGTTAAAAGAGATTATTAAAAAAGGCGGACCCTTAGATTACTTGAAGCAAGAACAGCAAAAAGGGCGGCTCAGACATATTGGTATTACTTCACACCGACCGGCCCTGATGCTTGAAGCCCTAAAAACCGGTCACTTTGAAACGGTGCAGATACCCTTCAACTATATTGAGCGTGAGTCGCTAGATCAGCTGATTCCGCTGGCCCGCTCGCTTGATATCGGCATAATCGTCATGAAACCGGTTGCCGGTGGGGTATTTACCAGCAACAGGGCAGCGATCCGCTGGATTCTTCAATATCCGGATCTTGTTCCGATTCCCGGGATGTGCCGCATCGAAGAGGTCGACGATAACCTGCCGGCCCTTGGTGGGCCGCTAACCGCGGCGGAACTTGCGGGTTTAGAAGCCGATCGTCTGGATCTTGGTTCCATGTTTTGCCGGCGCTGCGATTATTGCATGCCCTGCCCTAACAAGATCGAGGCTTCATACATATTGCGCTCCGGCATGATCTTCAAAAGAACCGGCTGGGACAAACTCTCGCTGGACCACATCAATGCCTTCAAGAAAGGTCTTACCTGTATGCAGTGTGGAATCTGTGCTGCCCGCTGTCCCTATAACCTGCCCCTGTCTGAGATGGTAATTGATGAAAGCCTGGCGCTGTTGCGCGAGGCTGTTGTACTGGGTAAGCTAAGTGCAGAAGAATTTGAAACACTACTAAAGACCGTAAAAAATCGCAGTAATTCAAGGTCAAAGGACTAGGCAGCAGATGGACTTAAACATCACGCATCTGATGGTAATGATCGTTGCCATAATCGTGGTCTATAGCTTGGGCATCAATGCCGGGCGTAGGGTGAAAAACTCAGTTGATTTTTCGGTAAGCGGTCGTAAAGCCGGCTCGTTTCTGGTAATGGGGACGATCCTCGGCACCCTGGTCGGCGGGGCTTCAACGATCGGCACCGCACAGCTGGCCTATCTCTACGGTTTGTCGGCTTGGTGGTTTACCCTTGGTGGCGGTATCGGCTGCCTGTTACTCGCCCTGTTCATGGTCGGGCCGATGCGCGAGACAACCTTTGAAACAGTTTCCCGCATTATATCGACAAGCTATGGCAAGACAGCCGGTGTGGCCGCAGTGCTGTTCATTTCACTTGGCATGATTATCAATATTGTACCCCAGGTTTTTGCCTCCCAGGCTCTTTTAACTTCGATGTTTGATGTCGATATGCGCCTGGCGGCGCTCTTAACCGTAATCCTGGCGGTAGCCTACGTGGTTTTCGGTGGGGCCTGGGGAACAGGCCTGATGGGCCTGACCAAAATCCTTCTAACCTGCACCTGCATGTTCATTTCCGGCGTGGTGGCGTTCACCCTGGCCGGGGGTAGCGGTGGTTTAAACAGCTATTTTCCCGCCTATCCCTGGTTTAGCCTCTTCGGCCGGGGTGTTAACACTGATTTGGCTTCAGCCGTGGCCTTAATCGTCGGAGTGCTTTCGAGCCAGATCTATTTTCAGGCCATATTATCTAGCCGTGATCTTAAATCTGCCAGGAGCGGAGTCCTGTTGAGCGCAATGCTCGCCCCCCTAATCGGTATCGGGGGTATTCTGGTCGGGCTTTACATGCGCATTAATTATCCGCACATCAACCCGGCCCAAGCCCTGCCGCTGTTTGTGCTAAATCATCTTCCGGACTGGTTTGCCGGTATAGTTCTGGCGACCCTGCTTTTAGCTTCAATCGGCACCGGGGCCGGTCTGACCCTGGGCGTGAGCACCATGTTAAACCGGGATCTATACTTAAGGCTGCAGCCGAAAGCAGACGATCAGCAAGCGCTTGTGGTTTTTCGCCTCCTGATTATTATGGTAATGTTTTTAGCGCTGCTTGTTGTGCTGGTGGTTGGTGACAATGCCCTGATTTTAAGCTGGAGCTACCTGTCGCTCAGCCTGCGCGGGGCAGCAGTGTTTTTTCCCCTGCTGGCCGTAATCTTTTTAAAAGGCAAGGTATCGCCCCTGGCCGGAACGTTGGCAGTGATTCTTGGTCCCACAATAGTAATCGCCGGCACTTTACTAAAAATCAGTCTCAACCCGCTTTTTCCAGGGTTGGCGGCCAGCCTGGTTGTTTTGCTTTTTGATGTTGTCCGTAACCGGAAGAAATATTTCGCCGGGCAGGAATAATAATCATTGCATAGTATTTTTCACAGGTAGAAAGGAATGGTAGAGGGATGAATCGTTTAAAAGATTTAAAGGGTAATAACCGGGTTGTGATCACGGTCATCGGGCCTGACCGGGTTGGTATTATTGCCGCTGTAACGACAATTCTGGCCGAGCAGGGCGTAAATATCCTCGATATCAGCCAGACTATTATGCAGGAGTTTTTTGTAATGGTCTTGGTGGCCGATATGGCCGGCGCTAAAGTAGACCTGATTGATTTAAAGGATATGCTGGCCCAAAAGGGTGAAGAGCTGAAGCTGCGTATCGATACCCAACATGAGGATATATTTAACTTTATGCACCGTATTTAAGGGGGCTAAAACTTGCTGACCATCGAGGAAATTCTTGAAACGATTAAAATGGTTCAGGAAGAAAATCTTGATATCAGGACCATCACTATGGGGATCAGTTTGCGCGACTGCAGCGATGCCAATCACCGGATAGCCTGCCGCAAGATCTATGATAAGGTTACCCGTTTGGCCGGACCCCTGGTTCGGGCCGGTGAAGAAATATCTCGCGAATACGGTCTGCCGATTGTTAATAAACGCATTTCCGTTACTCCGATTGCCCTGGTAGCCGAGGCAAGTTCTGCCGATGACTACTGCTGCTATGCCGAAACGCTGGACCGGGCCGCTGAAGCGGTTGGGGTTAACTTTATTGGTGGTTTCTCTGCCCTGGTGCACAAGGGTTTTACCGGCGGTGACCGCAAGTTGATCGAATCGATCCCCCGGGCCTTAAGTGAAACGGAACGGGTTTGCGCCTCGGTCAATGTAGCTACTTCCCGGGTGGGGATCAACATGGATGCCATCTTGCTGACTGGCGCGGTGATTAAAAAGACCGCAGAACTTACGGCTGGCCGCGACAGCATTGGCTGTGCCAAGCTGGTGGTTTTCGCTAACGTTCCCGAGGATAACCCTTTTATGGCCGGGGCTTTCCATGGTATCGGTGAACCTGACTGCGTGATTAATACCGGTGTCAGTGGTCCCGGTGTGGTCAGAAGCGCTATTTCCAGAGTAGGTGACGCTGATCTGGGTGAGCTTTCGGAAACGATTAAAAAGATGGCTTTCAAGATCACCAGGATGGGTGAGCTGGTTGGCCGGGCGGCGGCTAAGAAGCTGGGTGTGCCCTTTGGCATTGTTGATGTATCGCTGGCCCCGACCCCCGCTATTGGTGATAGCGTGGCGGAAATTTTGCAGGAGATGGGGCTTGAGCGCTGCGGCGCTCCCGGCTCGACAGCCGCATTAGCCCTGCTGAATGATGCAGTAAAGAAGGGCGGGGCGATGGCTTCATCCTACGTGGGTGGGCTGTCCGGCGCTTTTATTCCGGTGAGCGAGGATGCCGGGATGATCGCCGCTGTTGACGACGGGGCTTTAAATATAGAAAAACTGGAAGCGATGACCGCTGTCTGCTCAGTTGGTCTCGATATGATCGCTATTCCCGGCGATACTTCGGTGGAGACCATTGCGGCGATTATCGCCGATGAGGCGGCAATCGGTGTTTTTAACCACAAGACAACAGCGGTGCGGATTATCCCCGCTGCCGGCAAACAAGTAGGTGACCGGGTTGAATTCGGTGGTCTGCTCGGACGTGCCCCGGTAATGGCTGTAAACCGGTTTTCTGCTGCGGCCTTTGTCAACCGCGGCGGGCGCATCCCGGCCCCGATTCACAGCTTGCGCAATTAAAAAGTGCCGTGGGATACGAAAAAACTCGCGGAGTAATACTTTGAATTGGGCCGTAAATAGTGAGAGTGCCGAGTGATTAACTGAGCCAAAATCGGTTTGCTTTGTGTTGAGGTTATCTTTTAATAGGTTAACAGGAATGTATAGCTGTTTTGTTGAATAAAATCGCCGAGTATCTTCTTACTTCAGCTTTTTACAGGAGGGATTCTTATGTGCGATACCATGGTTGCGCTCGGCAATACAACGCTAAGCGGGAAGGTAATCTTCGCCAAAAACAGCGATCGACAGCCCAACGAACCGCTGCTGACTATTAGGGTTCCGCATCTTAAAAACGTTCCCGGTTCAAAACTAAAATGCACCTACATTGAAATAGATCAGGTCGATGAGACATACGAAGTTTTATTGTTGAAGCCCTCCTGGATGTGGGGGGCAGAGATGGGTGGCAATGAGTTTGGCCTGCACATCGGTAACGAAGCGGTTTTTACCCGCGAGAAGCAAGGTCCGGAGGCACTGCTGGGTATGGATATGCTGCGCCTGGCCCTGGAGCGCTGCAAGACAGCAGTGGAAGCTCTCGACCTGTTGATTGAGCTGCTCGAACGCTATGGGCAGGGTGGCAACTGCGGGTTCGGAAAAAAATTTTTCTACCACAACTCTTTCCTGATTGCCGATCCGGAGGAAGCCTGGGTGCTGGAGACGGCCGGTGAGTATTGGGCTGCTGAAAAGGTAAAGGATGTAAGAAGCATCTCGAATCGTTTAAGCATCGGGAATAACTTCGATCGGGCCCATCCGGAGTTGGTTAAGCATGCCCTGGATAAAAAGTGGTGTAAAAGCGAGGCCGACTTTAATTTTGCCCGCTGCTACAGTGATCCGCTGATCACCCGTTTTAGCGGTTCCGCAAGCCGTAATGCCAGCTGCAGCAGCGTGCTGAAGGCTGAAAAAGGCAGGATTACGATGCAAACCATGCGCGCTATCCTGCGCTCGCACGAGGAAGGCCTCGAGGGCAGGCAGTTCAGCCGGCATTCATTAAAGAGTGTCTGCATGCATGGCGGCTTTTTGTTTGGCGATCAGACTACCGGCAGTTTCATTGCCGAGATTAATCGTACCCGGGCCACTTACTTGCTAACCGGTGGCTCAATACCCTGTTTGGCACTTTATAAGCCCTACTGGCTGGTTGCTGGTGAAACTTTCAGCTTCGGCGAGGAGCAGCAGCAGGAAGCGCTGGAGTTTTGGAAAAAGCGTGAGCGGCTTCACCGGGCGGTCATTGAAAACCGCGTAAGCGATCTTGAAGGTTACCTGGCTAAACGGAACAGTGTCGAAGCAGAGGTGGACGCTGCGCTGAAAGCCCTCGATCCGGCAACTGCCGGAGAAGAAGAACTGACTGCCATTGTTGACCGTTTTCTTCAGGCCGAGGAAGATCTGTTGACTGCTGTATTAAGCAGGGTCGAAATAGAAGCCCGACCGCCGCGCATTGGTGGCAACTTATACTTCCGCTACTATTGGCAGAAGCAAAACCGCCAACTATTGTCAGGGGGACGGGGTTGTTGACAACTTTTATCAATATACCGCTTAGCTTCTTGACATTTTAGCGGCTTTATTATTGATGACTGCTGGGCAGAAAACAATAAAAATAGTTGTCAACAACCCCGTCCCCCTGACAATGCCCCTGACACTGCCCTGACACTAGACCCAGCCGCGCAGCACCATAGCGTCGGCGATCCGTTGTACGGCTACGGAGTAAGCAGCTTTGCGCATGTCAACATGGTATTTTTCCGAAGCGTTCAGCACTGAATGATAGGCGTAAGCCATCTTTTTCCGCAGGCGTTCAAATACTTCGCCTTCTTCCCAGTAGAGCATGTTAAAGTTTTGGATCATTTCAAAATAAGAAACGGTAACGCCACCGGCGTTGCAGAGGAAATCGGGCAGCACCTGGATTCCCCGGTCAAACAAAATCGCATCAGCTTCAGGCGTGGTTGGGCCGTTGGCCAGTTCAGCAATTATCTTAGCTTTAATCATGCCCGCATTATGTTTATTAATTACATTCTCCAGGGCGCTGGGACAGAGAATATCGACGTTTAAAGTAAGGAGCTCGCTGTTTGTAATGTTCTCGGCACCGGGGTAATCGACAACAGAGCCGTTTCTTCTTTTATGCTCAAAAACAGCAGTTGGGTCAAGACCCTTTTTGTTATAGATGCCACCGCGTTGATCGCTAACAGCCACAACATTACAGCCGAATATGTCATTGGCCAGATAGGCCAGGTGGAATCCGGCATTTCCGTAGCCTTGGATTGCCAGCGTTGATTGATGTAAATCCATTCCAGCAGTTTTTGCTGCCTCCACAATAATGTAGATTCCACCCCTGGCCGTTGCAGTATTGCGGCCGACCGAGCCACCAATATAAAGTGGCTTACCGGTAATTACTCCGAACTGGTTCTTTCCGGCTATCCTTGAATATTCGTCCATCATCCAGGCCATGATCTGGGGGTTGGTGTATACATCCGGCGCAGGGATATCGCGATCCGGGCCGATAAAGTTCCAGATTCGCTCCACATAACCGCGGCTCAGGCGCTCTAGCTCTCCCTGAGACAGCTCACTGGGGTTACAGATTACGCCGCCCTTAGCGCCTCCCAACGGTAGCTCAAGTAGGGAGCATTTCCAGGTCATCCAGGCAGCCAGGGCTCGGATGGTATCAATTGTCTCATCGGGGTGAAAACGGATTCCGCCTTTGGTTGGCCCTAGAACGTCATTGTATTGAACCCGAAATCCTTTAAAAACTTTTATTTTGCCGTTGTCCATCTTAACCGGAATCGACACCTGTAACTCCCTCATCGGGTTACGGATTAACTCGTAAATATTATCCGGTAGGGCTAGCAACATAGCGCAGGATTCACACTGTTGCTGCACAATCTCAAATGAGTTTTCCAAAACATGCCACGCAGGTAGCGTAGGTTCTTGATTGCCCATCCCATCATCACCTCTTACCAAAATATGATCAGGTCTTAACTGTGACGGAAAGAAATTTCTTAACAATATATCTGATACCGATCATGTTTGTCAAAGGTTTTTTTTACTTTTTAGCGAACATTATCAGCAGTGGTCGAAACACTGAAAATTTTGGATTCTTGAAATTCGGCCAGCTATAATTAACACAAGGAGTGTGAGCAGCAAACTATGCAAATATACATGGGCCATATAGTAACTTGTGATCAGGAAGGGTCGGTTTTTAAATACTTGGTGGAAGATGAGGGTCGAATCGCCTTTGTCGGGGATAAACTGCCTGGCTTTTTCGGCCCTGCGCCGGAAATCACCGACCTGAAGGACAAGGCCTTATTACCGGCTTTTGGCGATGGGCATATTCATTTTTCCAGCTGGGCGCTCTTCAACTCAACTTTTGACGTGCGAGAAGCGGAGAAACTGGCTGACATCGGGCTGTTGATTAGGGAATTTGCGAATCGCGATCCTAAAACAAAGGTTCTCTTTGGTTTCGGTCATTCAGCAAACTCGGTTGCTGAAGGCCGCCTGATTACACGCACCGAACTGGACAGCGCTGCTAAGGAGCGCCCGATCTACCTGGTTTGCTATGATGGTCACTCCGCGGTTGCCAATACAGCAGCAATCGGCATGATGCCGAAAGAAATTCGCTTGCTGAATGGTTTTGACCTTGAAAGCGGTCAGCTGTTCCACGAGGCTTTTTTGGCGGCAACCGATTACATCTCCTCAAAAATACCGCCTTTTAAGCTGGGCCACTCTATGCTTAAAGGCATGGATGCCCTAGCCGGCTATGGGGTTGGCCTCATGCACACAGTTGAAGGAGTGGGCTTCCCCCGGGACTTGGATGTCGACTTGGTGCGCTTTCTGGCAAAAAGTTCCCAGCTGGAGTTTCGCGTTTACTTTCAGACAATGGATGTCAGTAAGGCATTGAAACGAAAATTGCCGCGCATTGGCGGCTGTTTTGCTTGTGCGCTAGACGGCTGCTTCGGAACTAAGGACGCAGCTCTGTTGGAACCGTACAGTGATGATCCACAAAATTACGGCATTTTGTTCTACAGCGATCAACAAGTAAACAGTTTCGTAATCGAGGCTAACCGGGCCGGGTTACAGGTGCAGTTGCACTGCATCGGTGATGCCGCCGTGGCACAGGCTGTTAGGGCCATTGCAGCTGCCCTGGAAGATACCCCGCGGATTGATCATCGCCACACCCTAATTCACGCTAGCTTAATTCCGGAGCAGACTCTGGAACGTATTGCAGAGCTGGGAATCAGCATTACCTTGCAGCCCGGGTTACTAATCTCACCGTTGGAACCGGTCTGCTACCTGGAGAAACTTCTCGGTGAGCGCGTCAATACGGGAACGCCCCTTAGAAAGTTAATTGATTTAGGAATTATGGTAAGCGGCGGTTCAGACGGACCGGTGCTTGAGCCCAACCCGATCGAGGGGATCTATGCTGCCTGCAACCACGTCACACCGGAACAGTCAGTAAATATTCAGGAAGCGCTGCGGATGTTCACCTACAATGTTGCCTATAACTCCTTTGATGAACATGAGCTAGGCAGCCTGGAAAAGGGTAAACTGGCCAACATGGTTATCCTGAATTGTAACCCGCTTCAGCTGTTGCCACGGGAATTGCGGCGGCTTAAAGTAGAGGAGCTGTTGATTAAAGGGGTGAAATATGAAAAGGGCACTGCCCTGGCCGGCGCCTTCATCCAAGGGTTAAAAAACCGGACCAGGATCGTATAATATAAACAATATTGTGTGTCGCTTGCGTGGCTGCTTTGGTCAGGCAGTAGTGATCGATACGAGCTTAAAGTAACTGAAGTAGCTGCATAAACACCCTGAGTTGGCTTGTGCTATTTTCAACCGGGGGTTTAAAGCGAGAGTGGCCAAAAGAAGTTTTATCTCAAATTAAGAGCAAAAAAAGGGAAAAAAATGTTTCAAATTGAATACCTGGTTATGTCGATCATTAGTGCTTTTGGTGCAAAGTCGAACTGAGGTCTGCGTAATCTGGCAATTATCTGAAAGAAGCAATGGAAGAACGCAATCGCGGCAAAAGCAGCCAATTCGATCCCGACCTGATCACCTTCTTTCTCTCAATCATTAATCCAGTAGAATCTATAAAGGCACAATCCCCGGTATTTTTAACCCGGATTTAACCTGTCTTCCTGAAGGTTTTTCAATACTGCCGGAGAACTGTAATATGGTCAGGTGTTTCATAACATGCTGATTACGGGCGGTGAAGAGAAATGCTGAAGTTTAAACGGAGAATCGTAGTCGCTGTGTTTATGTGCATACTGGTCTTCCTGCCGGCCTGCTGGCCGGCAGAGGCGGCTAAAATAGAGGCCGGCGATAACCTCACCGTCGGTGTCGGCGAGCTGATTGATGATGATCTCTACCTCTTCGGCGATCTGATCACGGTCAGCGGTATTGTAACCGGTGATGCAATTTTGTTCGGCCGTGAGGTTGTGGTGGATGGTAATATTGGGGGCAGCCTGTTGGTGTTTGCCGAAACTGTTCGGATTGATAGTGATGTAGCAGGTACCGTTCGCGGTGGCGCTAACAGTGCCATATTCAACGGTTCGAGCGGGCGCGACCTGATGATCATGGCCAATTCGATAACGGTTTCCGGGTCGGTGGGGCAGGATCTCTTTGCTGCAGCAAGCAACGGAACCATAAGCGGATCTGTCGGACGCGATCTGAAAAGCTCGATGAGCAGACTGGTTGTTGACGGACCGGTGGGTGGAGACATTGACGCCGTAGTAAGCGAACTGATTCTCGGGCCCAACGCCCAGGTCAGCGGTATGGTTACCTATACCTCCGAACAAGAGGCCACCGTTAGCGATCAGGCAGTGATCGGCGGAAGCATGACCAGGCTCGATCCTCCGAAAAAAGAGGTTACAGCTGTTTCTGCCTGGCATAGCGCTTGGAGTTTTATGAGACCCATACTTTCACTGCTCTTTGTAGCGCTGTTGATGATCCTGCTATTCCCTGCCGTTACAAAAGGATCAGCGGTGATGATTAAGGAAAAGCCGACACCCAGCCTTGGTGCCGGCGCTTTGGTCGTTTTCGTTACGCCGATTGCCGCTGTGATACTTCTGGTTACTATAATCGGGATTCCAGTCAGTTTCCTATCTATGCTTCTTTATCCGGTGTTACTTTACCTCTCCCGGGTTTTTGCCGGTTACTTTTTGGCCGACCTTGCCTTTGAGAAGTTTGGTGTTGAACTGCACCCGGTGTGGAAGGTTCTTATAGGTGTTTTAGTCTTCGCCCTGATTTTCAAGATTCCCTACATTGGCTGGCTGGTTCACCTGGCTGCGGTGATCTTCGGAGCAGGGGCCTTTATGCATTACATGCTGGCCCAGAAACGAAAACAGATCGATCTGTCGGAGACAGCAGCGGAAGAGAACGTTTAAATTATAATGATTTATGCCGCGTGACCGTGATTGATCCTGGCCGTTACAGCAAATCCGCTTAACCTATCCGGAATCCTTTGGCATAAATGGATTTGCTAGTGGGTTCTTTTGTCGCACATATGGTTTAGGATAGAGGGATTATATCCCCCTCACCCTGGCCCTCACCCCAAGGGGAGAGGGGATTCATAGGGTAGAAGTGATGGGGTTTTGGCAGGGCTTTTCTGCTGATTTAAAAGACAACGGATTTAATTGTTCACACAGTCTGCTGTCCCTGTGACATCAGATATAGAGGTCGCGTTCACCCTGTTCAATGCGCTGCAGACGATCTACAGTAAGGGAGCGGATATTTTCATTTTGTATTTCTGCCAGGTGGTTACAGATTGTTTCTTCTCCGACCGCTCTTGTTTGCGGGGAGGCGTAATCCAGGAGGTATTCTTTAAATGTTAAGAGGGCATTAGGCTGGCAGACATTTTGAATCTGGCCGCTTTTAGCCAGTGACATAAATCTGTCTCCTGTGCGACCCTGCCGATAGCAGGCGGTACAGTAGCTTGGCAAGTAGCCGGAGCGGCAGACACTTTGCAGTACTTCATCCGGGCTTCTGTGGTCATCCACCGAAAACTGGGGCACCGTTTCGTCATCTTCTGATGTCCGACGGCTGTCTTCCAATTTGTATCCGCCCACACCGGTACAACTGCCGGCGGATATCTGTGAGATGCCGTAATCCAACAGTTTATCGCGCAAGTCAGGCTTCTCTCGGGTGGAAAGGATCACCCCCGTGTAGGGCACAGCCAAACGAATGATCGCAATCAGTTTGGCAAAATCGCTGTCATCCACGAGATGGGGAAACTGTTCCAGGCCCACACCGAGGGCGGGGCGCAACCTGGGCACGGAAATTGTGTGTGGGCCTACCCCAAACCGATCTTCTAAGTGCAAGGCATGCTGTAGCATGGCCAGCACTTCGAACTTGTAATCGTAGAGGCCAAAGAGTACGCCGAAGCCTACATCATCAATGCCGGCTTCCATGGCTCGGCTGTGGGCGGTGGTATGCCAGTCATAATCCGCTTTAGGGCCGGCGGGGTGCATCGCATTGTATGTTTGGCGATGGTAAGTTTCCTGGAAAAGAATATAGGTGCCGATGTTGGCATCTTTGAGGCGTCTGTAATCCTCCACTGTTGTGGCGGCAATATTGACATTGATACGGCGGATGCTGCCGCTCTTACATTTAACGCTATAAATAGTGTGGATACTTTCAAGGATATATTCAAGTGGGCATTCTTCGGGATGTTCCCCCGCTTCCAGCGCCAGGCGCTTGTGGCCTAAACTTTCCAGAATACTTACTTCTTCTGCCAGTTCAGCCATAGAAAGCTTGCGGCGCTTAAAACGGTTTTCCCGCTTGTAGCCGCAATATACGCAACTATTTATGCAATAATCACTGACGTAAAGTGGTGCAAACAGGACAAGCCGCCTGCCGTAAATCCTCAGTTTTACTTCTTTGGCGGCCTCAAAAACTTTTCCCAGCAGCTCTTCATCTGTTAACTGCAATAAAATTGCCGTTTCTTTTATAGTCAGCCCTTTTGTTTGCCGTGCTTTTTCGATAATACGCAGGACTTCATCTTTGGCAGCGACTTCTCCACCGGCAAGTAAGCCGAAAATGTCATCGTTTTTAATAAAATCGGCCGGTTCCCACTGGCTGTGCCGGTTTTCGTCAAGGTTATTTCCCACTGTTACTCCGCCTTTCCTTTTTGTCGTTCTGCTCAAGCAGTTGATGTAAGCCGGGAAACGGCGAAAGTGCCCGCGGTAAAATCCCCATTAGGTGCGCCATGGCCACACCGTAGTTGACAATGGGCACCCCAGCCTCCTGTGCCCGGGTGATGCGGGTCAGCATTTCCCTGCGGGTAATCATACAGCTGCCGCAGTGAATTAAAAGTCTGTAATCACAAACATTGTCCGGGAACCCATATCCACTGGACCACTCAAACTGCAGATCTCCGCCCACCACTTGGCGCAGCCAGCGCGGTATTTTTTCTCGGCCGATGTCGTCTTCCACCCGGTGGTGCGTGCAAGCTTCAGACAGCAGTACTTTGTCCCCGGGGCGCAAGCTGTTTATTGCCCCGGCCCCTTTTACCAGCGTTTCCAGATCCCCTTTGTAGCGTGCAAACAGAATTGAAAACGAGGTTAAAAGCACGTCTGGTGGAGTATCGGCAGCCGCCCTGGTAAAAGCCTGTGAATCGGTGATGACTATCTTTGGTTTTTGTTTGAGGCGGCTAATTGCTTCCTTTAATTCCCCTTCCTTCACCATCAGCGAAATAGCGTCATGATCCAGTATATCGCGGATTGTCTGAACCTGCGGCAGAATCAGACGGCCTTTAGGCGCTGCCTTATCAATGGGCACTACCAGTATCGCCATATCACCCGGCTCAAGCAAATCGCCTACAATGGCTCTGTCATCCCAGGCAGCCGGTGCGTCGCGAATAATAGCAACCTTTAATTCTGCAATCCCCGTACCGGTGGCGGCACTGACGGTTACAACATTGATGCCCAGTCTGTCGGCGAACTCTAAATTTTCTTTTTCCAGCGTAGCATGCAAATCCGATTTATTCAGAACGCCCACCAGCGGCACCTTTTTTTCTAGGCAGAGTTTTGCTATCTCTTTTTCAAACCGGGATATTTTGTGAGCTGCATCCATAACCAAAAGGACAATGTCTGCTTTGCTAAGCACAGCACGTGAACGCTTGACACGCAGTTCTCCCAGCTCACCTTCATCATCAATCCCCGCGGTGTCAATCAGCACCACCGGCCCCACAGGCAAAATCTCCATTGCCTTGTAAACCGGATCGGTGGTAGTACCGGGTACAGTAGAAACGAGTGCAATATCCTGGTTGGTGAGAGCATTGATCAGGCTGGATTTACCCGCATTTCTTCTGCCTAAAATGGCAATATGTAGTCGGTTTCCCCTCGGTGTATTTTGCATTGTTTCACCTCATCAACAGTTTAAAGGGCGGTATAAATGCAGTGCAGGTCGGCATTAATGCCGCCACCATCCGCGGTGCCGCCCGGTGCTGCTTGTCGGTGCAGCCGTCCTACCACCCTATAGATGCACCAGCGGTATCTTACCATACAATTTGCACAGACGGCAAATTCAAAGGCTCAGCGTGGCGGGAATAGTATTCAGCAGCTAAGAACGGTCCACCTGCATAACAATCGACAAACACAAGTTCTTTTTCCTGCATCGCAGCTTGCAGCTACGCAAACGCTTTTATAGAGGATCCCGAGCACGCGAAAGGTGGCGATACGTAATGTGGTGGACACACATCATTGATAGACAGGCATATATTTATATATTTCAGCTGGTGCGCTAAGTGGCAACCTCCCATACGTCTGCATATAATTTCATTGGCCTGGGCGGCAATTACTACAATTACTATTAATTGGCTGAGCACATTAGTTTAGCAGCCTGCTTGGCTGCAACTTGCGCCTAATATCTGGCATAAGCACGGATAATCCGAATAACAGATAGTTTTATCGGTATGCACCGTATGAGTGTCGTTGTAGCCATCGTCAGTCACAGCCAGTTCTCCTTGCCGGTGATGTTTGCTGCATATCGCATTTAGTCTGCTTGTGCGGTCTAACCTGCCAGATGAGAAAAAGGTATTTTTGGGCTGTGGCCGGCTCCATCTGCCACCGTTCGGTCTAAAGACTGAATGATTCCGCCGATACAGTTACGACAGTGGGCGGGGTCGTCGTCAAGGCAAATCTTATTAGGATAGATCTCATACATTCTGCGGTATTTATTTGGCGTAATATTGGGCATCACCACATTTGCACCGGCATTGAGCGCTTTTTGGCGACCTTTGCAGTCAATGCTCCCCAACGCAGTAGTGGCCGGCAGATGGACCTGCGGCATCAAAAGCCGGGCAATGGCGATCACTTTCAGTGTCATTTCAACAGCGCCGCACTCTGCTTTGCTTAACGGCGTGTTGGGATTGGGAATAAACGGCCCGATTCCAGCCATTTCCACATCCAACTCCTTTAGGAATAAAAGGTCGTCGGCTAATGTTACGGCTGTTTGTCCCGGCAGACCAATCATACAGCCGGAGCCCACCTGGTAGCCCAACTCCCTGAGATGGTCAAGGCAGCGGCGCCGGTCGCTATACTTCATGTCCGGGTGCAGCGTGGCGTACAGCCGGGGGTCGGCGGTTTCGTGCTTGAGAAGGTAGCGGTCGGCACCCGCCTCTTTCCAGCACCGGTACTCCTCAAAGGACCGCTCGCCCACACTCAGCGTGACGGCCACCCCCAGCTCCCCCTTGAGCCGGGCGATCAACGTCGCCATCAGGTCCTGGGTATAGTAGGCATCTTCTCCGGACTGCAGCACCACCGTCCGGTAGCCCAAGGGCACCGCCGCGCCGGCGATGGCCACGATCTCATCCACATCGAGCCGGTAGCGCGGCAGACCGGCGTTGGGCCTACGCAACCCGCAGTAGTGGCATGCGCGCTCGCAGTAGTTGGAAAACTCTATGATGCCGCGCAGGTGAACGTCATCCCCCATGAACGCGCGCCTGACCCGGTCGGCGGCGTCGAAAAGCCTTTGCACCGGCTCGCCCTCGCAGGAGAGGAGGGCCGCGACTTCTGCCTTCCCCAGCCGGTGTTCCCGCTCGGCGCGGGCGATGATGTCTTCTAAGGTTTGACTCACGGTAGCTCCTTTCGCCGGACTGGAACTTTCCCGCCTTTGACCCTGCTCCGCCGCACCCCGGCCACTGCCCGGCCAACGGCGCTTCTCCACCTCACATCCGGCCGGAGAAAACGACACGGCTTGGCCGCGCCACCCGGGAGGCAACACGCCAAGCCGCAATAGACACCCATACTCGCTCCCCCTTCTCCTCAGGAAAACCCTTGGTGTCAGGGCCATGCTGCCGTGGGCAGCAGCTGGTGCTGCCTTCAATATAGCAGGGCCGGGACCTGCGGTCAACCGGTAGTCACCCGGCCCGACGGGCCCTTCGCGGGCTGGTTCCGCGGGATTCCATCGCCCCCGCCACCTGGCGCCCGGGTTGCTCCTCCTAGCTGCGGTGGAGGAGTTGGCGGGCGGACCACGAATGGAATGTGTGACAACTGTCACGAACGGGCCGGATGGTCAGTCCGCAATTTGCCGTCACCCGGCGCAGGAGGTCGTCTCCGGACCTAGAAGTGTAGCTGCTGGCCCCGGTGAGCCCGGGACGGTCAACGCCCATTGTGGGGCGGGCCTGCCGGTGACTCGCCGGAGCGCTGCGGTACCCCGGGCCGGTCACCGGAACGCTTTGGCCAGGCGAGCGCGGTTGCGGGCGAGATGAGGTCATCGCCCGTTAGCGAGGTGAGTGGGCCGGGAAACAATGGGCAGGGTGGGCCGCCCGGCCGTGGGCCCGCAAGCAGCCCAAGACTGACCGGGAGGGCATAGACCGGTTAATGACGGTGGGCGAGTCGCCGGGCCGTCCCGCGCCGAGCGGCTCTTTGGGTATGGCAGTAAAGGCAAGTACCCTTGGGATGAGGAGGCAGATCGACATGTCCACCCCCACGCTTTTGGATGGGGTCCGCGCCTATTTCGATCAGGCGGTGCGGCGGCTGGGCCTGGACGAGGGCTACCGGGAGCGCTTGTTCCAGCCCGAGCGCTCGCTGGTGGTGAGCATACCCGTGCTCATCAACGGGAAGTGGCAGGTATTCAAAGGCTACCGGGTGCAACACTCCAGCCTGCGGGGACCGTACAAGGGCGGCATCAGGTACCATCCGGATGTAGACATGGATGAGGTGTCGGCGTTGGCCGCCCTCATGACCTGGAAATGCGCCCTGTTGGACATCCCGTACGGGGGAGGCAAGGGAGCGGTGGCTTGCGACCCCTCGACCCTCTCCACTGAGGCCTTGGAGACCATCACACGCAAGTTCGTACGCATGCTCATGCCCAATCTCGGGACCATGGTGGACATCCCGGCTCCCGACATGAACACCGATGAGCAGACTATGGCCTGGTTTGTCGATGAGGCCATGTCGCTGGGCGGGTACGGCATGCTCGGCACCGTGACCGGCAAACCCTTAGTCCTGGGTGGCTCGGTAGGCCGCCGCGAGGCCACCGGCTACGGCCTGGCCTACATCGGCCTAGAAGCTTTGGAGGTTCTGGGCCGCGATCCGGCCCGCTGCACCGTGGCGGTACAGGGCTTTGGCAAAGTCGGGCGCTGGGCCGCCGCCAAGCTGCAGGAGGCGGGCTGCCGCGTGGTGGCCGCCTCAGACATTACCGGTGGCAAGTTCTGTAAGGATGGTCTGGATGTCAAGGCGTTGATGGAACAAGTGACCAAGGCTCCGGCCCAGGGCGTCGCCGCCTACCACGCTCCGGGTGTGAGAGAGATCGGCAACCAAGAGCTCCTGGTCCTGGATGTGGATGTGCTCATCCCCGCCGCCCTGGAAAACCAGATCACACCGGAAATCGCCCGGCAGCTGAAGGCCTCGTTGATCCTGGAAGGAGCCAACGGCCCCACCCTGCCCGAGGCCGACGATATCCTCACCGCCAAGAACGTGGTGGTGCTGCCGGACAT
>DBBD01000068.1 GCA_002292015.1 Firmicutes bacterium UBA993 | reverse complement strand
TCGGCAGCAATCTTCGCGCTGCGCAGCAATTGACGCGCTTCATCGCGGGCCTGCTTAAGAATATCTTCACGCCTCGCTTTTAGCAATTCCCGTTCCCGTTCCAATTCCGAGCGGATCACCTCTGCCCGGCATCTGTCGATCTCCGCCTGACGACTGTCTCGTTGATAACGCTGCTGGTCCTCAACCAGGCTGGCAATAATCGATTCAACCTGATCGTGTGACCGGTGTAAAAAGCTCCTGGCCTCAGCGAGCAAAGCTTCTTCAAGCCCTAGTTGCCCGGCTATATAAAAGGCATTACTCTGCCCGGGAACCCCCTGCAGCAAACGGTAAGTGGGGGAAAGGGTATCGGGGTCAAATTCCATTGAGGCATTTTGCATCTTTTCCTGGACCTGGGCAAAAAGTTTTAACTCGTTAATATGGGTAGTCGCTACGGTCAAAACCCCCGTAGCCGTCAATTTAGCAAGAACGGCCATTGCCAGGGCGGATCCTTCGGACGGATCGGTTCCAGCTCCCAGCTCATCGAATAGCACCAGGCTGCCCGGCCCGACAGCTTTAAGAATCTCGATTATATTTTTCATGTGGCCGGAAAAAGTGCTGAGTGACTGGGCTATACTTTGTTCATCGCCGATATCGGCCCTGATCCGGTCAAAAACAGTAAGCCTTGTTCCCTGCTCTGCGGGGATATGCAGTCCGCTCTGTGCCATAAGGCTCAGTAGACCGATTGTTTTAAGCGCTACGGTTTTGCCGCCGGTATTTGGGCCGGTAATCACCAGGGTTGCGATCTGATCATCGATTTTTAAACTCAGCGGTATTCTTTCCGCCGGTAAGAGCGGGTGGACCGCGTTAACCAGGCATATCTCCGGTTTAGTGTCCGTTTTCGACAGCGAAGGTTCAATACCGTTCAGGTTGAGACTATACCTGCCCTTGGCCACAATGAAATCTAATTCCCCGTAAAGGGTGCGGTTCTGCGTTAAATCATCGCCTGCGGCGGCAATCATGCTGCTTACGCGGTAGAGAATTTTTTCAATCTCCTGTTCTTCCCGGCGCTGCAGGGAAACCAGATCATTTTGCATTTTAACCACCGGAAGGGGTTCAATAAAAAGGGTTGCACCGCTTGCAGACTGGTCATGAACCACGCCGTGAAGTTGCTGACGGTACTCCTGTTTTACCGGAAGCACGTAGCGACCACTGCGAATCGTAATCAGCGCCTCCTGCAGGTAACGCCTGTAATGCGAGCCGCGAATGTAGTCTTCGAGTTTATCGCGTATTTTATTCTGCAAATTTTGTTTTTTCGCTCGGATGGAACCGATCTCCGGCGAAGCGCTGTCGAGGATGCCGCCTTCTTCATCTACCGTTCGCTCCAGCTGGGAGCCAAGCTCAACCGCAGGCTTAATCAGGGTCGCCAATTCATTCAAAAGCGGATACAATTCAAGCTGCTCGCTCTCCTTAAAAAATTGCGGCCACCGGCGGGCTGCCCGGATAAATACCTTTACCCGGGCCAGATCCGGTCCATAAAGCAACGCCCCTTTGGCAGCCCGGGTCAACAGGGGCGTAATATCGTCAACAGCAACAGGGGCAAAAGCGCTGCGGCTGACCAGCAACCTGGCCTCACTTGTTTCTTGTTGCATCCTCTTCACCAGGCTCAGGTCAGCCTGCGGCAGTAGTTCAGCTGCTTTTAGAAACCCCATCGGCGAAACGGTCAAAGCAGCCAAATCCTTTCTGATCCGGTCAAATTCAAGTACTCCAATCTCTTTCTTCCTGATAACCTCAAACACGGGCTGTCCCCTACTCTTTTAACAAAGATAATGGCCAAGGAGCGCCCTGGCCACTTCTACGGTATAGTTTTTAAAAACTGTTGCTATATAAAAATCTTCTTGCGCAACATTAACTCCGCTGCCGATAATTTTGCTTCAGCCTATAAGACTGAAAAAATAATTTAGCAGTATCGCTTGCAGCCGGACCGCAATCGGGGCAAGATAATGATTGGCAATAATTACCACTGCTGAGTTCTCGAGAGCATCCATAAAAAACTGAAGTGGGATCAGTTTTACTCCGGCAATAATAATGTAAACAAAAGCAATTCCTATTAGTGCCCCCAAGACCCCTCCGCTGATTCGGTTTATAAAACCGATTACCGG
Source organism: Firmicutes bacterium UBA993 (assembly GCA_002292015.1). GTDB lineage: Bacteria > Bacillota > Dethiobacteria > DTU022 > DTU022 > UBA993. The sequence goes on along the minus strand of DBBD01000068.1, from coordinate 33,144 downwards.
AATTTTATTGACCCAGCGAAACCCTCCGGATAACAGGCGGAACAACAAGCCTAATAGCACGAATAAGATTAGGAAAGAAACCACGCCGGCGATCAGTTGTGGGACCCTTTCAAGGGAGACCTCCAAACCTAAACTCTTAATCAGCTCATGATGGGGGACTAAATCTTCCGGCTTGATGTAAGACGCCAGGATACCGCCAAAGTGGTGACTACCCCAGAAAGATAAAATAATCACTATAAAAAAACCGACCAGATCAAAGAGCTGCTTGACCAGGCCGCGAGAAAACCCGCTTACCAGGTGGAAAAAAAAGATAAGCAGCAGCAAGATATCAAACCAGTTCATCATCGGCAACCTTTCTTGCATTTGCCATCATATTTTTTTCTTGTTCCGTTTTTAACTTTAACAGCTCGTCCGCCAGGTTTAAAGCAGCCAGCACAGCTACCCGGTGTCTGCTCATTTGCGTATTATTTTCCGCCAGTTTTCGCATCAGGCGATCAACATAACGTCCTACCTTATCCATGTCATCTACAGAAGATGTACCCCTAAGAACATACTCTTCGCCCATAATAAAGACAGTAGCCCTGTTCTTATTTTTGCTATCCATTAATTTAGCCTGCTTTCCATTCAGATGAAAGCCTTCGGCAGATAATTTCGTGATTCAGGATCATAAATCCTGCTTAATCAACCACGTAGGGTGGCACCGAACTTGAATAAAGCTTCTTCAATTTTTTTCAGAATTTCACTAATTTCCGCTTCGGTGAGGGTGCCTTCTTCTCTCCTGAAAATAAGCGAATAAGCAAGACTGCGTTTACCAGCCGGAACTTGCTTGCCTTCATACAGGTCAAAGAGCCTGACGGCGCTCAGCAGTTTACCGCCGGCACCCCAAATCGCTTCTTCCAACTCCGAAGCGCTAATCTCCTTCGAAACCACCACAGCCAGATCGCGATTAGCGGCCGGATACCGGGGCAGGGCTACTACCCTTGGCACAAGGTTAGCTTTTCGGAAAAGCGGATCAAGCTCGATTTCTGCCAGTGTAACCGGTTGGCTCAAGGCAAAATCAGCAGCTACATCCGGGTGCAGTTCACCAATGAAGCCAATCTTTAAGCCGTCAAGCAACAGCTGCGCACTACGGGTTGGGTGGGTGAAGGGCTCTGCTCGATCGATATAGGTTATGCCTTCAACTTGCATCCGCTTAAAAATAACTTCCAGGGCCCCCTTAATTTCATAAAAGTCGGCCCGCCGCGATGGAGTTACCCAGCTTGGTTCCGGTACGAACCCACTGACCAGTAAGGTCAACCTTTCCGTTTCCTCAGGAAGGTTTTCAATCGGCAGCTCTCTTGGTGTATAAACAGCCCCGAGTTCAAAAAGTTGCATATTAAGTTCACGGTAGCTGATATTATGCTGCGCCGCTTTCAGTAGTCCTGGAAGCAATGTTGTGCGCATTGCTGCCTGCTCTTCGGAAAATGGGTTCTGGACCGGTATTAGTAGCATGCGCCGATCGTCTTCAGCAATTCTCAACCGACTCAGGATGTCAGGGTTAATAAAAGAATAGGTGATGCATTCATAGAAACCGCAGGAGACCAGCAGATCCCGAATCAGTGATTTTAACCGCTCGCTTAAAGATTCACGGTTCTCGATCAACTCACCATGAGGCAGGGTAGTCGGCACCCGATCGTAACCGTGCAGCCTTACTATCTCTTCTACCAGGTCCTCTTCAATGAGCAGATCCGGTCTGCGCAGAGGAACGGTCACCACCAGTTGATCCTCATTTTCCAGCTCTAACTGAAGCCCCAACCTCTGTAAAATGGCCATGATCTCTTCTTCCGCAATATCTGTTCCCAGAATCTTATTGACCCGCGATGGTCTGAGCTGAATTGTCCACGGTTTAATAGCGGAGCTATTGATATCAATTAAACCGTTTAAGACCTTGCCGTCAGTCAGTTCGCCAATTAGATAGGCAGCGCGGTTTTGTGCCTGGAGTACCGTTTCGTGATTAACCCCTTTTTCAAAACGTTGAGAAGCCTCAGAAGGCAACGTAAAACAACGGGCTGTACGCCTTATATTCTTTGGGTTAAAAGCAGCAGCCTCGATTAAAACTGCCCTGGTTGCGGCAGTAATTTCAGTATTTTTGCCACCCATCACGCCGGCCAAGCCGACTGCTTTGCTGCTGTCGGCTATGATTAGCACTTCATGATCGAGTTTTCTTTTTACCCCATCCAGAGTAATTAGTTCTTCATCAGCCCTCGCTCTCCTGACAATAATCTCGCCGGCAGCAAGCAGATCAAGATCAAATGCGTGCAGCGGTTGTCCATATTCCCACATCACATAGTTGGTGACATCAACCACGTTGCTGATCGGCCTAATCCCGGCTTTAAGCAACCGTAATTGCATCCAGAGTGGCGATTTGGCGATCACCAGATCCTCGATCGCTCTTGCGGTATAGCGTGGGCACAATTCGGTATCTTCGACTTTTACCTGGAAAAAATCCTTCAAATTGCGGCCTCTTTCAACCGGCTCACAGGGTGGAAATACAACGTTAGCCCCGGTTAAAGCCGCTACTTCAAAAGCTACACCAATCAAACCGAGACAATCCGAACGGTTTGGGGTCAATTCCAGATGGAGAATCTCTTCATCGAGGTCCAGCAAGCGGTCGACCGGCGCACCAAGAGGCGCCTGCTCATCAAGGATTAGTATTTCATCTTCTGCACCAAGCTCCAGACCAAGTTCATGGGCAGAGCAAAGCATGCCTGAAGACAAAGCTCCATAGAGTTTAGTTTCATTAATCAAGCGGTCTCCGGGCAATATCGAACCTGGTTTGGCAAACGGAACCTTATCCCCCGCCTTAAAATTACTAGCCCCACACACAACGTTTAGAACTGCTTCCCCGATATCAACCTCCACGAGGGTTAAATTGCTGCGTCCGGGATGCTGCTCTACCTTTTTGACCAGCCCCACCACCACTCCGGGTAATTCAGCGCCGAATCTTTCCACTGACCCGACTTCAATGCCCGACAAAGTCAATAAGTCAGCTAACTCCCGGGCACTCATTCCCGGATCAATATAATCTTTTAGCCACCGGTATGGTACCTGCACTTATATCTCCCCCATTATCAATTTCTCATCATAAAACGGTATTTTATGCAAATTGTTTAAGAAAACGCAGATCGTTGGTGAAAAAAAGGCGTAGATCGGCGATCCCGTATTTAAGCATGGCGATCCTCTCCACACCCATGCCAAAAGCATAACCGGTTACCTGCTTTGGATCGTAGCCAGCCACTTCGAGCACTCGTGGGTGAACCATACCGGCTCCCAATATTTCCAACCATCCGGTATTGCTGCAAACCCGACAACCCCTACTCGCACACATAATACATGATATATCAACCTCGGCACTCGGCTCAGTAAATGGAAAGAAACTTGGCCGCAGGCGAATTTTCTGTTCAGGACCAAACATTTCCCGGGCAAAGAGCAGCAACGTGCCTTTAAGATCAGCAAAGGTTACTTCCTGATCGACAACCAGGCCTTCTACCTGGTGAAACATCGGAGAATGGGTGGCATCATCATCGCGGCGAAATACTTTTCCCGGAGCAATAATTCTCACCGGGAGCGACGGAGCAAGTTTTTCCATTACCCTGACTTGGACCGGAGAAGTGTGAGTCCGAAGCAGGTATTTCGTAGTAATATAAAAACTATCCTGCATATCCCGGGCCGGGTGGTCGGCAGGGAAATTTAGAGCTTCATAGTTATAGTAATCACTCTCAATCTCCGGTCCATGAGCCACCTGGAAGCCAAGTCCGATAAAAATCTCCTTGATTTCATCGTTAACCAAGGTCAGCGGGTGTTTCTGGCCCAATGCGGCCGGACGCCCGGGAAGGCTTATATCAATCTGCTCTTTCGCCCATTTATCGCCCAGCGATGCATCACGCAACAACTGTTCTTTACCAAGAATGAGTTTTTCCAGCTCAAGGCGTAGTGCATTTGCCGCACTGCCCACTTTAGGCCGCTCTTCAGGATCCACCGCGCCCAGGCTGCGTAAAAGAGTTGTCAGCTCCCCTTTTTTACCAAGGATGCTCACCTTGATCTCCTTCAGCTCATCAATGCTTGTCGCGTCCTTTATTTTGAGACAAGCTTCGTTCTCCAATTCTTTGAGTTTCCTAAACAACTTAAACACCTCCTGAAAATAAAAAAACCTCTTTACGAGGGACGAAAGCCTGCTTCCGTGGTACCACCCAGCTTGGCTAGTTTATTGAGCAACAGCCCGCTTCGCATCGTTAACGGGATGAGCGTCCTCAGCCTACCAGATTTTAGTAAATCCTTCAGCGGAAAGTTCAGGAGCGAACTTCAACCGATAACACCGGGGCGACTTGCAGTCTGCGGCCGCACCTCCCTGATCGGTGCCGGTTTCGGCTTACTTTTCTCCATCATCACATCTTCTATTGAATAATAAAAGAATTATATCATCTGCATTTAAGGGCTTCAAGTCATTAGTATTGCTTTTGTCATTAGTATTGCTTTCCGCTCCTTTATCTGGATATAATGATTCTGCGTTCAGCTGACGGATGTCTTTTGTAGGCGTCCTTCTGTGCTCGATTTATACAGCTATTATCAGGTATTTAGCAACCGGATATTTGGAGGCGATCAAATGGCAATTGCAAAGATAGTGGTGGCTCTTGGTGGTAACGCCTTGCAAAAAAAGGGTGCTCCGGCAACAGCCGATGCTCAGCTTGAGGTGGTTAAAAAAACTGTTGAGTATATTGCCGAGATGAGCAGGTTAGATTACGAGCTGGCTATCGTGCACGGCAACGGACCCCAAGTAGGCAATATTGTTTTGGCTTCAGAGGCGGCATCGGGTGTGGTGCCGGCCATGCCGTTTGATGTTTGCGGGGCAATGAGCCAGGGCTATATCGGTTACCATATTCAACAGGCGCTACGGCATGCCCTGCTGAAAAGAAACAGGAATGTGCCGGTTGTGACCATCATCACCCAGGTTGTGGTAGATGAAAACGATCCGGCCTTTAAGAACCCGACCAAGCCGATCGGTCCTTTCTACAGCGAGGAAGAGGCAAAACAAATTGAAGCTGAAAAAGGCTACATGGTAAAAGAGGATGCCGGACGCGGCTGGCGCCGGGTAGTCGCTTCGCCGATGCCGAAGCGGATTGTGGAGTTCTCATGTTTAAAAGAGCTTTGGGATACAACTATAGTTGTTACTGCCGGAGGCGGAGGAATCCCCGTAGTCGAGAACAAGGATGGTTCTTTGCGTGGAGTGGCTGCGGTGATCGATAAAGACCTGGCTGCAGCCCGCCTGGCCGATGATATCGATGCAGATATCCTGATGATACTGACCGAAGTGGAGAAAGTATCGCTCAACTTTAATAAGCCTGACCAAAAAGACCTGGGCCAGGTGAGTGTGGAAGAGGTCAAACGATACATGGCAGAAGGTCATTTTGCCCCGGGCAGCATGTTGCCTAAGGTCCAGGCGGCAGTAAACTTTGTTAAGGATAACCCGGGCAAGAAAGCGGTTATTACTTCGCTTTATAAGGCGCTTGATGCCTTGGACGGCAAGACGGGAACTATCGTCACCTGAGCGGACGGCTGATTACGATTACAACGATTACCAAGGATAGCTTTTTTAGGTTGGAATTTTGAAGCTTTTTGTAGTAGAATAAACCGACAAGCAATAGAGATTTACTCACGTTGACGTTCAGGTCACAAAAGATTGGTTTTTCAGCGATTTTCAAGGAGGTTGACATTTTGAAAAGAATCAGGAAACCGGTTACATTATTTGTTGTCGTGGTAATCATATTGATGATTCTATTCCAGGGTTCGGCTGTCTTCGCCGCCAGTCGTTTTCAGGAAGTATTGACCCGGTTCACTAATATTTTTATTCACACCGGAATAGTGGAGCATGAGCACCGTTACGCTTTTGATGGTGGGATAGCGGCTTTCTTCGCTTCCGGCATGGGTTCAGCCAGCGGGGTGCATGTTGGCTGGTCGGTTGCCGCTAAGCCTACTGTTGCGCCCGGTCAGTTTGTTTATGACTCTTACCGGTATGCCGGCAGTTTTGGCTATTTCCACGGAGCAACCGCCCGTGATGCCTTGCCGGGCCAGTATATGCGAATCATCAGCGGCAGCACGGTTCAGAACCGGCATAGCAGCCAGGTTGGGGTAATGCCTAAGCCCGGTGAAAAAGGCTATGTCAGCGAAACGGTTTCCAACAGCTACGATAAACGCGACGGTGTAGGTTACAATTACCTGCGGCACAGCAGCAGTGCCGGAACCAGTGACGGAATAACCAGGATTTCCAGGGAAACAAATGGCTCTAAAACCACTATCAATGTTGATGGATACTCTCAAGTGCTGGAAACCTATATCGAGGACAGTGGCGGCAGCAAGGTCGGCTGGTGGAGCATACCTTAGGACAGCAGAGTTAATCAATCGGTCGAGCAAAACTTGTGGGGCACCCGCTGAATAAAGTTCAAGGGTGCCTCTTCACATGGGGAGTTTTTTATATGGAATCTGGCGGCAAGGGCAAAAAGGTGCTGGTAGCAATGAGTGGCGGAGTCGACAGCTCAGTGGCGGCTCTCCTGCTTTTACGTGCCGGGTACAGCCCGGTCGGGGTTACGATGCGCCTTTGGGTTGATCCGCTTTCTGAAGCGCTGTCTGAAGATAAGCAGCAAGGCTGCTGCTCGGTAAAGGCAATCGATGATGCCCGGCGTGTGGCCGATCAGCTGGGCATTCCCCACTATACTTTTAACCTGAAAAATCTTTTTTATAATACGGTGGTGAAAAATTTTACCGAAAGCTACTTGCAGGGCAAAACCCCGAACCCTTGCGTGGACTGCAACCGTCATTTAAAATTTTCCGCGCTCTTGGAAAAAGCAGAGGGCCTGGGGTTTGATTATATTGCTACCGGGCACTATGTCGTAAATATTTACGATGCGGCTTGCAGTCTGTACCGCCTTTTCCGTGCAAAGGATATGCACAAGGATCAAAGCTACATGCTTTACATGCTCGGTCAGCGCCAATTGTCAAAGGCGTTGTTTCCGCTGGGCAACCTTACCAAAGAGCAAGTTCGGGGCCTGGCTGTGGCCGAAAATCTGCCGGTAGCCGATAAAGCTGAAAGCCAGGAGATCTGTTTTATTCCTGATCATGATTATCACCGCTTTTTAGAACGCGTACGTCCCGAAGCGGTGCAGCCTGGCGAGATATATACAACAGAGGGTGAGCTGCTGGGGCGTCACCGCGGCATCGCTTTTTATACCATTGGTCAGCGAAAAGGGCTGGGGATCACCGCAAGATGGCCTCTTTATGTGGTTCGTATCGATGCTGCCCAAAACAGGATCATTGTGGGCCGGGAAGAAGATCTTAAAAGTAGCGCTCTTATTGTCGGCGCTCTGAGTTTTGTCGGTGGGGCGATCCCAGATCAGCCGCTGAAGATAGCCGTTAAGATCCGTTATCGCACCCCGGCAGTTCCGGCACTGCTTACCTCGCCGGAAACAGAAACGGGATTAGTACGCATTATTTTCAGCGAACCGCAAAAAGCTGTTGCCCCCGGCCAATCGGCAGTGTTTTACGCTGAAGACGAAGTGATCGGTGGCGGTATTATCGTAAGCGCCTGCTGATCAGTGTTTTAAACCGGCTTTGTGTTCCAACCACAATGTCAATCTGCTGAAGTTTTCCTTGACAGGTAGAGGGGGATCATTTAAGCTTAAAATGTAGTACTAAAATACAATTACGTGCTACCATAGAAGTTTTCGCCCCGCCGCGTGCAATCAAGGAGGTTAGGGTAAATGAGCAAAGATTGGGGTTTATTATCTTTTTTCTTTATAGTTTTACTGGCCTTATTTTTTGTGGCCGGCTGCTCAGCGGAACAGGTTGTAGAGGATGAGCTACCCGTTGAAGAAGAAGCTGACGAAACGGGTGTCCTGATTTTTACAGCAGACGGCGAGGAATTTATCCGGGAGGGTTTTGTCTGCAAAGATGGCTGGGCGCTCACTTTCGAGCATGCCTATTTAACTTTGGCTTCAATTGCAGCTTTTCAGACTGATCCTCCTTTCGATACCGATAGAGGCTGGGAGTTTGAGGATCTAGTCCGGGTCAGGGTTGACTTAGCAGGCGTGCATACAGTTGACCTGGCCGACCCGGAGGCCAAGCCTGTTGTGGTCGGGGAAGCAACTGCTGCGCCGGCCGGCCGGTACAATGCCCTTTACTGGGAACTGGTCCGGGCGCCAGGCGGTCCGGCTGAAGGCTTTGCTGTGTTGTTGATCGGAACCGCGGCGAAAGATGGTAAAACAATCGAGTTCAGCCTGGGCCTGGATCGTGCAGTTGCCCTACTGGGAGGCGAATATGTGGGAGATGAGCGAAAAGGCGTCCTGACGCCCGGGGGCAGCGCTGACGTGGAGATGACCTTTCACTTTGATCACCTTTTCGGTGATTATGGCGAAGATCCAGACCATGATATAAACTTGAATGCTCTTGGCTTTGGACCGCTTGCTGCCCTGGCAGTTGACGGTGTGCTTGAGGTCAGTTTAAGCGATCTGGAAGGCCGGTTAACCGAAGAGGATTTAGATCTTTTGGTCGCGGTGATGACACACCTGGCCCATGTTGGCGAAGGGCATACTCTCGCTGCTTTTTTGGATTAATTCGATTGTTAAAAACTTGTTTGGGGCAGGCGAAGCGGGGATGAATAAACCTCAGTGCAGTATTGTTCAGTTGAGCCGAATCGGCCTGGTAAGCGCTCTGATCTTGCTACTGGCACCACTCGAAGTTTTTGCGCATGGTATCGATATCTCTGCAATGCCGGTTAATGCAATTGAAATAACCGCGCTTTATGATTCCGGCCAACCGATGGCCGGAGGCCAGGTAGCGATCTACGCGCCGGATGAACCGCTTGAACCCTGGTTAACCGGAACATGCGATGAGGAAGGTCGCTTTATCTTCGCGCCCGATTACAGTCGGCCCGGATTGTGGGAAATTCAGGTCCGCCTGGCCGGGCACGGCGACCTGATCCGGTTTGAGGTCACAGAGGCTGGAAGCATTTCAGCAGGTGAGCCTGCCGGGCTCAGTTTACTGCAGAAAATAGTAATGGCCCTGGTTGTTGGCTGGGGTGCAGTTGGCACAGCGCTATTTTTCAGTAGGAGGAACAGCTGATGCACATAGCTGACGGCATTTTACCGGCATCAGTTGCCCTAGGCGGTTATGCTGCCGCAGGGGGTTTGACTTGGCTATCACTGAACAGAATTAAGAGTAAATATAAAAATCCACGGGCGATGATCCCACAGGCATCTTTACTGACGGCCGCTTTTTTTGCTGCTTCATTAATTCATATTCCAGTGCCGCCAACTAGCGTGCACCTGATTCTTTCCGGCTTGATGGGCATTGTTCTCGGCTGGTTTGCCTTTCCCGCCATTTTAGTGGGTCTTTTTTTCCAGGCAGTAATGTTTCAGCACGGCGGTCTTACCACCATGGGCATCAATGCCTGCCTGATCGGTCTTTCGTCTTTGTTCGCCGGTGCCCTTTTTCACATCCGCTGTTATTTCGGCTCTGGTAGCAGAGCCATTAATGGCATTTTGTCTTTCAGCGGCAGCTTTCTAGCTATTGCTTTGGGAGCATTAGCTGCAGCGCTGCTCCTGATCTATACAATTCCTGCCCAGCTGGATGTCGCTGCTGAAAGAGCGGCAATCATTACCTTGGCGGCAGCACACCTGCCTATTGCTTTGCTTGAGGGGGTTTTTACTGCACTGGTGGTTATCTTCCTGCTCAGGGTTAAACCAGAACTGCTGGAGATGGAGGAAAGATGATCACTTTCAACTACACCGTTATCGCTGACTCAAATCTACTCTTACGCTGGGAAATTCGCCACAAGATAGTCGGTTTGTTGTCACTGATTTTCAGCATTTCTTTTATCCGTGAACTATGGCTGTTACCCCTGGCAATCCTGCTTACAGTTGTCATTTACCGTTTGTCTCAATTAAGCTTTGCTTATTATTGGTCGCGCATTCGTTTGCCGGGGCTTTTTCTGCTTGTGCCGGCCCTGATAATGCCCTTTGGCTATGGCAGCACTGTTTTGGCCAGGGTCGGACCTCTGACCCTGAAACTGGAAGGCAGCCTCATTGTCCTGCTGATCGCGATTAAGTTTCTCTGCATCTTTGCCCTTGTTCTCAGCCTTTTCGCCGGAACACCTTTGCCGAAGCTGGTTGGGGCTATGCATAGCATGGGGTTGCCGTCGTTGTTGGCCGAGATGCTCATCTTCACCAACCGCTTCATCGGTCAACTCCTGACAGATTTGCGCCAGACGCAAATTGCATCGGGGTTGAGGGGTTTTAAAGGTCGATCTTTAAAAGAGCTGAAGCCGTTGGCTTACATTGTCGGCACCCTCTTGGTGCGCAGTCATAACCAGTCAGAGCGGGTTTTTCAGGCGATGACCCTGCGTGGTTACGGTGAAGAAAGCTTGATACAGAGAGTTGACGAGGCCCGAACTGCAGACCGTTTAGCGTTGGTTGCAACCTTGGTGCCGGCTGCCGGCTTATTATTTTTGCAGTTTTACTTTTCTACAGCCTCTTGAATACTGACGCCAAGATAGAGTATCGATTAGATTCTTGTGATATAATTGGGTAAGTAGCAATCAAAGGAGACCGGTTATTGTCTTCAGTTCTAGCAATAAAGGATCTTATATTTGGGTATCCGGGGCAGGTCCCGGTTTTGAACGCGATCAGTTTCAATGTTCAAAGAGGAGAACGGGTTGGATTAATCGGACCAAACGGGGCCGGGAAAACAACCCTTTTTTTGTTAATCTCCGGTATTGTCAGCGCTAAAGCCGGCCAAATTATGATCAGCGGTTCCCCTGTCCTTAAAGGACGCTTTAACCCGGCTGTCGGCATGGTTTTTCAGCACACAGCCGATCAGTTGATTTGTCCCACTGTCTGTGAGGATATTGCCTTTGGACCGCAAAATATGGGTTTGACACCAGAAGAAATAGCAATCAACGTTGATCGGGCTGCGGTGTCTACCGGTATAAGTCCTTTATTAGATCGAGTGCCTCACCAGCTTTCAAGCGGTGAACAGCGATTGGTAGCGTTAGCCGGCATTATCGCCATGCAGCCCGAGCTGCTGATCCTTGACGAACCGACAGCCGATCTGGATATGCGCTATCGTCGTCGCTTGGTGGGCATGTTGAAGGATATGATGCAGAAATCGATGCTCATCGCCTCTCACGATCTTGAATTTATTCTCGAAGTCTGCACCAGGGTAATTGTACTGGATCAGGGAGCAATTCAAGCCGACGGAGAGCCGCCAATTGTGATGGCTGATCACCACCTGATGGAGGAACACGGTCTGGAATTGCCTCATTCGCTAACTGCTGCCTGGCACCGTCACAGATCCGGAACTGAATGCCCTGAAAATGCTGTAAGGGGAAATGTTTCCAGTGCTGCGGGTAAAACTAATTCAGCTTGAAATTAAAGAGAGTGAAACCAAGGCAGATCGGCTGCTGCGGGTTGAAAAGGTTCTGGAGCAAACCGCTGCCGAAGAAAATCAGCCGCAGGTCGTTATGCTACCAGAGATCTGGGGAACCGGTTTTTTTAATTTCGATTTGTACCGGCAAGAAAGCGAATCCGTAGAAGGCGAAACCTTTACCCGGCTGGCGCCGTGGGCGGAAAAAATAGGCTGTTACCTGTTAGCCGGCAGTATTGTAGAGCGAGAAAGTGACAGTTTCTATAACACCACCCTATTGCTTGGTCCGGGTGGTTCTCTTTGCGGTATTTACCGTAAAATTCACCTTTTCAGTTACCAGTCTGCGGAAAGCAATGTGCTTTCCGCCGGCAGCGGTATTTATATTCTAAAAAACAAATACGGAACCTGGGGATTTTCTACCTGCTATGATTTGCGATTCCCTGAGCTCTACCGCAAAATGGTCGATTCTGCAGTCGATACTTTCTTTGTTATAGCCGCCTGGCCGCTGGCCCGCCTCGAGCACTGGCTTATTCTGAACCGCAGCCGGGCAATTGAAAACCTCGCTTTTCTGATCGCATGTAATTGCGCAGGGGGGCAAAGCGAGCGGCAATTCGGAGGAAACAGCATGGTTGTAGGCCCTTGGGGCGATATTATTGCCCGGGCCGGGATAAAAGAAGAACAGTTGACTGTTATGATCAATCCGCAGGAGGTGACCAACATACGCTCCGGGTTTCCGGCACTTGAAGATCGGAAAATCAGGTAAGAGCACTCGAGCGCGGTAGTACAGAAGGTTATATAGTTAAGAGGAGGTAAAGATATGCAAAATTTGCAGGCAAAGCCGGTTCAGCCGGCCGATAGAATCAGCGAACTGGATATTATCAGGGGGATTGCCCTATTCGGCATTTTAATGGTTAATATGTCGTTGTTTAAATCCCCGCTGGTGATAGACCGGCTGCCTACAACTTTTTCGCCGGGCCTTGATCAGGCCGTGGCCTGGTTTATTCAGTTGCTATTCACTGGAAAGTTTTACGCCATTTTTTCTTTTCTCTTCGGCCTCGGTTTTTATATTTTTATGGAACGCGCACTTGATAAAGGGCTGGAGCCAGGTCTGCTCTACCGCCGCCGGTTACTGGCGCTTCTCGCCATTGGAGCAATTCACCTGTTTTTACTATGGTCCGGGGATATTCTTTTTACCTATGCCCTGGTCGGTTTCATCCTCCTGGCTTTTCGCCGTAAAAACGATCGGCAGGTCAAACGGTGGATTATCGGACTTTTTATTCTAACCGCAGTGCTACAGGGATTAGCTGGATTTGCGCAAGGCTTGGCTGAGGCAATAGCAGGCGAGCAGTACGACCAGGTGATGGAAGAGCTGATCAACGCTTCCATTGCCGTTTATACGACCGGCAGTTTTCTTGAAGTGCTAAATTTTCGGCTAATCAATGAAGTTCCTTACCTTTTTATCAGCCTGATCGTCTGGATCCCTGCAGTTTTAGCGTTCTTTTTGTGCGGCCTTTATGCCGGCCGAAAAGGAATCTTCAAGGATCTTAGCGCTAACAGGCCACTGTTTATTAAAATCTGTTTCGTCGGTCTTCCTGTCGGTGCACTGTTTCTGCTCTTATATGTGCTTCTTGAAACCGCTGTCTGGCCGGTTGGGAGCGCTGCAAAACTTGCTCTATTGCTGACGACTAACTACCTGGCCTCGCTTTTTATTTTTCCTGCCTATGTCTCCCTGATTTTACTGTCACTGCAGACCACACGTTGCCGGCGATTTCTGGCCCCGGTCGCCGCAGCAGGCCGAATGGCACTGACAAATTACCTGACCCAGACCCTGATCCTGATTACCTTGTTTTACGGTTTTGGCTTTGGCTTATTCTACAAGGTTTCATTGGCCCAGGGAGTGCTTATCACAATCGCACTTTATCTGATCCAGGTTATCTGGAGTAATCTCTGGTTTAAAAAGTTCAAATATGGACCGCTGGAGTGGCTATGGCGAGGTTTAACCTATAAAAAGTTCGAACCGCTTCGCTAAAAACTAGACTATAATAAGCTTAAGCTAAAGATTCGCAGATTGGTGGTCATAAAATGTCCCCACTACAGTTCCCCCGTATTTCCGCCGAAGAAGCGGCAGCATTAATTGGTGATAAGCAAACGGTGGCGTTCAGCGGTTTTACTCCTGCCGGTTCAGCAAAGGCTATCCCCCGCGCCCTGGCCCGACGGGCCAAGGAGCTGCATATTAAGGGCGAACCCTATAAATTGAATGTGCTTACCGGTGCTTCTACCGGTCGGCTCGACGATTTGCTGGCTGAAGCGGAGGCCGTAGCCTGGCGCGCCCCCTACCAATCTTCCCGGGTTATGCGCAAAAAAATTAACGAGAATAAAATCGAGTTCACCGATATGCATCTGTCGCACCTACCCCAGGCTGTCCTTTTCGGATTTCTTGGACCGGTTGACTGGGCGGTGATTGAGGCGGCTGAAATCACCAAGGACGGTCGGGTTTACCTCTCTTCCTCAATCGGTGCGTCACCAACCTTTTTACACTGTGCCGAGAAGGTGATTATTGAACTTAACCGCTATCACTCGGTTCGCTTAAGTGAGATGGCCGATGTGCTAATGCTACCCTCCCCCCCACATCGTAACCCGATCCCCATTTACGATCCGCTGAATAAAATCGGAATGCCTTATGCTCTGGTTAACCCGAAGAAAATCGTCGCTGTTATCGACAATAACGAGCCAGATGGTACGGCGCCGCTGCATGAGCCCGATGAAATCAGCCGCCGCATCGCTCACCAGGTGGTTGATTTTCTGCTTGAAGAGCAACGGGCCGGACGGATCCCGCCCGAGTTTTTACCGTTGCAGGCCGGGGTTGGAAATATTGCCAACGCCGTAATGTCAACTTTGGGTGATGATCCGGATATCCCGCCTTTTTTGATGTTTACCGAGGTTTTTCAGGACGGATTGATCGAACTGATGGAACAAGGACAGCTTTTAGGGGCGAGCACCTGCAGCCTTACTGTTTCTGACGCTAACCTGCAGCATATCTACAACAATATGGATTTCTTTTCCCAGCGAATTGTTTTACGTCCGCAGGAAATTTCCAACAACCCCGGCGTAATCCGTCGTTTAGGCGTAATTGCTTTGAACACAGCACTTGAATTTGATTTAAGCGGACATGCCAATTCGACCCATGTCTGTGGCACCGAACTGATGAACGGCATCGGCGGCAGTGGCGACTTTACCAGAAATGCTTACCTGTCAATTTTTATGGCCCCCTCGACCATTAAGGACGGGAAAATATCAACCGTTGTGCCAATAGTCACCCACCCTGATCACAACGAACACTCGGTCCAGGTGCTGGTCACCGAGCAGGGGCTGGCCGACCTGCGCGGCTTGGGACCGCGGGAAAAAAACCGCGCCATTATCGATAAATGCGCGCATCCTGATTACCGCGATTACCTGTATCGTTATCTCGAAGGTTCACCTTCGGGCCACATCAGTCAAAACCTACGCGATGCATTCAAACTGCATGTCAGCTTGCTTGAAACCGGCACCATGAAATTCTGGGATTAAATGCTTAAATAGGTTTAATTTAGGGGCAGAAGGGAGTTTTATAGATGGCGAAGCGACTGCACGGCGGCAACCTGGTTGCCAAAATGTTAAAAAAAGAAGGGATCGAGCTGATCTTTTCACTGAGCGGCGGTCATATCAACCCGATTTATGACGGTTGTCTGACCGAGGGGATTCGCATTATCGATACTCGTCACGAACAGGCGGCTGTGCACATGGCCGAAGGCTGGGCCCGTTTTACCGGGCATCCGGGAGTAGCGGTGGTTACAGCCGGTCCGGGCGTGGTTAATGCTCTGCCGGGGATTGCCGTTGCGGCCCAGAGCGCTGTGCCAATGGTTGTTATTGCCGGACGCAGTTCACTGGCCATGCGTGACCTTGGTTCAATGCAGGATATCGACCAGCTGGAAATTATCAGACCGCTGGTAAAATGGGCCCGCTCTGTTTACCAGGTTGAGCGGCTGCCCGAATATGTGGCTACCGCTTTTCGACAGGCAAAAAGCGGCCGGCCCGGGCCAGTGTTTTTAGAGATCCCGATTGACATCATCAAAGCTGAAGTTGGCGATAATCTGACAGTAAGGTACCCTTCTCAATACTGCCCGCAGACCCGTCTTTTCAGCTGTGAAAATGCTGTCAAGGAGGCGGCCGATTTACTTTGCAAGGCTGAACGCCCCGTTATTATCGCCGGTAGCGGTGTCTGGTGGTCCGGCGCTGCCGATGAACTGACTGCATTTGCCGAGTTGACCAATATTCCGGTTTATACCAGGACTATGGCCCGGGGAGCAATCCCGGAAGATCACCCGCTTTCCGGCGGTTTTTATCCTTTGGGCTTAATGCAGGCTGACTTGGTTTTAATCCTGGGAACCCGTTTTGACTGGACTCTGGGTTACGGACGGCCACCGCTTTTTAAGGCAAAAATGAAAACAATTCAGGTTGATATCCATACCGGGGATATCGGCAAAAACCGGCCGGTTGATGTAGCCCTGCCCGGCGATGCCGGAGCTGTTTTGCAACAGCTAACCCTGGCCATGACCGGGGTAAAAATGAATCTCGATCCGCAGTGGCCTTCCACCGTGCAGACCCTGAAGGCGGTAGCGCGCGATGCAATCAGCCGGCAGGCGGCATCCGATGCTGAACCAATTCACCCTGCCCGCCTGGTTGCCGAAGTGCAGCAGTTCCTGCCGCGGGATGCGGCGGTTGTGGTCGACGGCGGCGATATTGCCGGTTTTACCGTACTCTCGCTGCAGGCTTATAGCCCCGGATCACTGCAGTGGATCGGGGCGTTCGGGCACTTAGGGGTTGGCCTGCCCTTTGCCCTGGCCGGCAAACTGGCCTTCCCTGATAGCCCACTGATACTGATCAGCGGCGATGGTTCGCTGGGGCTAAGCGTGATGGAATTTGACACCGCGGTGCGTCACAAAATCCCGATTGTCTGCATTATCTCCAATGACAGCGGCTGGGGCCAGATTCGCCGCGTTCAGCGCCAGACTTATGGTCCCGATCGCACAATCGGCGCTGATCTCGGTTTTATGCATTACGATCGGATAGTCGAAACCTTAGGTGGCGTCGGTATCTATGTAGAGACAATCGCCGACATTAAGCCGGCCCTTCACAAGGCCTTTGCCAGTGGTAAACCGGCCTGTATAAACGTGCGGACTGACCCCGAAGCCCTTTTTGGCGGCATGGAACTGCCCTGGCCAATTCATTAGCCGGAGGGGAGATAAAACGATGCAGAGATTACAAGGCAAGGTTGCCCTGATAACCGGGGCCGGCCGCAAAAAAGGAATTGGTTATGCTTGCGCCATGCGCCTGGCCGCTGAAGGGGCAGCCGTGGTGGTTGCTGATCTTGGCGTTGCGGCAGGGCTTGGGATCTATGACCAGGATCAGGGCAATGATCTTGAAAGTGTTGCTGCCGACGTTGCCTCTTGCGGGGTTCAGTCGCTGGCGGTTGAAGTTGACGTCACCGACTTAAGATCGGTTGAAAAAATGATCGAAGCGGTAAAAAAGGCTTTTAGTCGGCTTGATATCCTGGTGAATAATGCCGGTACTACGATCGGCCCGGCTCCCCTGGTGCTGACCGATCCTGAAGCCTGGCGGAAAACAATCGAGGTTAACCTTACCGGCGCAATGTTCTGCTGCCGGGCGGCGGCTCCGCTGATGATGGATAACCCGGAAGGCGGGAAAATTATCAACATGTCTTCGCGGGCAGCTCACCGCGGGGCGATCTGGATTCATGCCTACTGTGCCTCGAAAGCCGGTTTAATCGGCCTGACCCGTTCCATGGCCCTTGAGCTGGCTCCTTTTAGGATCTGTGTTAATGCCCTCTGTCCCGGTGATATCGAAACGGAGTTTAAACTGTGGGGTTGGGAAAAAGAAGCAACGATCACGGGCAAAAGCTTGGAAGAGGTGGCTGCCGAAGCGGCAAAAGCCACACCGCTGGGCCGGATCGGTACTCCTGAAGATGTAGCAGCGACAGTGGCTTTTTTTGCCTCGCCCGATGCAGATTACATCACCGGGGAAGTTCTTGATATCACCGGCGGCATGGGTGTTCGCAAGGTATTTTAGAGACGCCCACGTCGCGTGCGGCACCAGAAAGAAGCATAAAATCTCCCCGCACCTGACTCTCTACCCAATTGGATATGGAATTTAGAGGGTAGTTTACTTTGCAGTGGCCACTTCCAGGCGGCGCCGGTCGATTGCATGGTCGATCAGCCGGTAAAGCTCTGAATAGTAGTGGGTAGAAGGAGTTCTGTTAGTTGGAGCCCTATAACACGGTTCTTAATTCAATGCAAAGAAGCGAAACAACGCTGCTGGTTACAGTAACCTCCTGTCCTGGCTACCCGAAGCTAATCGGCAGCAAGGCGGTTTATTCCGGCAAAGCCCTGCTTGCCGGAGTTTTTGAACCAGAGGTAGCCGCAGCTATTGATCCGTTCATCGGGCAGGTAATCAGCGGCGGCCGGAGCAGCCTGTTTAAGACGGCAGTTTCTCAGTATGGGGAGATCACTTTTTTCATAAATTTACTGTTACCGCGGCCGCGTTTGATCATTTTAGGCGGAGGCCACGTTGGTGGAGCGCTTTGTAAGCTGGCTGCCCTCCTGGATTACCAGGTTATCTTAATCGACGATCGCCCCTCTTTTGCCAACGAAAAGTGCCATCCTGACGCTTTCCAGGTGATTTGCGATCGTTTCGACATCGCTCTCGACCGGCTTGAAGCATCGGTTTCTGATTACCTGGTAATCGTAACCAGGGGACATCGCTATGATCGGCTTTGCCTTGAAATGAGCCTGAACCGCGATGCCGCTTATATTGGGATGATCGGCAGCCACAAAAGGGTTAAAACCCTGCTCCAGGAGTTAGCAGCAGCCGGTTGCTGCCCGGAGCGGTTGGCCCGGGTACATACTCCGATCGGCCTCGCTATCGGGGCTGTTACCGAGTCGGAGATAGCCCTCAGCATCCTGGCTGAAATAACTGCCGTCCGGCGCAGCAGCGATAAAGCGGAGACGGCTCAACTTGCAGTGCTCGAGGAGCTGTCTGCCCTCGAACAATCCAGGCAGCACGCGGTTCTCGTTACCATTGTTGAAACTTTCGGCTCTACGCCCCGTAAACCCGGTTCGCAGATGATCGTTTACCCAGACGGCAAAACAACCGGAACAATTGGGGGCGGTTGCTCCGAAGCCGATGCAAGGCGCGAAGCGCTGCTGCAAATTAATAGTGACCGGCCGCTCTTTTTCAGACAGCATTTAACCGCTGATGCTGCCGCCGAGGAAGGTATGGCCTGCGGCGGAATCATGGAAATATTTATCGAACCTTTACCTTAGGAGCTGACCGAGGCAGGAGTTCTCTTATCTGCTGTTGAAGTTAAATTCTCAGTCAATAATGAAAAAGAGAGAGGGGCGTTGACATGTTTTTAAGACTGAGCTCTGCTGAACAAAAGAATGGGAAGTCTGCCTTACAAGCCCTATTGAATTCTGCCATTATTATTATTTTGGTCATAACATTACTGCTGACAGCCAACCCCCGGGGTTTTGGGACAGCAGCAGCGGAAGAGCTCTTCCTAACTATACTTCATACCAATGATGAGCATGGTGCGGTAATTCCCCATTCCCCCACCGTAGATTTTCACCCGACAAAAGAGAATCCCACTCGTGGCGGGTATGCTCGACTGGCCACAGCCGTAAAACAGATCAGAGCTGAAAAAACCGCTGCCGGTGAGCCGGTGCTCCTGTTTTCCGGCGGCGACTATATCGGCGGGTCTCCTTACAGTTGGCTGATTCCGCGCGGGTATGCCCTGGAACTTAAAATCAAGCAACTGCTCGGCTACAACGCGGTTACAGTAGGCAACCACGAGTACGATTATGGACCCGCTATCCTGGCCGGCTATTTGCTTGAAGCCGGTTACCCGGAAGCGCATCAAGTAACTGCCGTGCTTGCCTCAAATGCTATTGTTCCGGATGATCATCGGCTGGCGGTGAAGGATCTGTTTCGTGATTCTGTTCTGCTTACCCTCGATAACGGGCTGAAGGTGGGCGTTTTCGGTATAATCGGTGAACGGGCGGTTTCGTACACCACTGCAAATGAACCGGTTACCTTTGCCGGCCAACAGGAGACTGCCAGTCGCCTGGTTGAAGAGCTGCGCGCCCAGGGAGCCCAGGTGATTATCATGCTCAGCCACTCCGGGGTCGAATACGGTGAAGATCAGCAGCTGGCGATGAGCGTGCCTGGAATTGATGTGATCATCAGCGGCCACTGTCACACTGCTTTGCATGCCCCGATCATTGAAGGCTCAACCTATATTGTACAAGCAGGAGAACTCTTAAATTACGTGGGCAGGCTTGATCTGGCCTACAACCCGGAAACAGGTGAGCTGCGGGTCCGCAACGAAGAAAACGGCGTTCCCTACCTGGTTCCCCTTGACTATCGAATCCCACGTGATCCTGAAATCGATGCCCTGATCGATGAGTATACCGTTCACTTAAACGAGCTGATCTATGAAAAAACCGGCGGCCGCTTTACTTCCGTTCTCGATACCGTGGCGATCGCCGCTTTTGATGTGCCCAATACCCCACGACTTCAGGAAACTCCCCTTGGCAACTTTATAACTGACGCCATGCGCCTGGTAACCGAGGAAAAGACCGGTCGTAACGTTGATTTTGCCCTGCAGGCCAATGGTTCAATTCGCGGCAGTATCAATCCAGGCACAATGCCGCATGCTTTTGGTCAAATCTCAGTCTACGATTTAGCTGAGTTAATCGGCTTGGGCATCGGTCCCGATGGTGACGCCGGCTACCCAATTGTCGCTATCTATCTAACCGGCGAGGAGATGCGCCGTCTCCTGGAGGTGGCGGCCCTGTTAGCCGAAATGCTTGGCGATACTTATTTTCTTCAATTTTCTGGGTTGCGTTATGACTATAATCCTAATAATGCGGTGCTCTTTACCATCCCCGTTATTGACCAGCCTCTTCCTTCCACGATGATCTTTCCCGGTGGAGCAGTTATCAACGCTGAACGCTATACCGGTGAAGGACGCCAGGGTGATGATGATAGCCTTTATGTGCCGCTGGAGCGTGGTGATCAGGAACTGTATTGCCTGGTTACCGATACTTATATCCTTTCTTTTTTACCGATGGTCGGTGAAATGCTGCCCCAACTGGAACTAATCCCTAAAGATAGCGCAGGCAACCCGGTTCCCAGTGACCAATTTGATCGCCTGATCGTTCACGCGAACGGCCAGGAGCTCAAAGTGTGGGCAGCGGTTCTCGAATATGCCGCTTCCCAACCACCCGGTCTTTCGACACTGCCGGAGATCGATCAGTACTACGCTACAACCGCCGGAAGGATTAACCAGGTATGGTCAATTCCATATGTAACATGGCCGATCCTGATCCTGTTTGTCATCGTTGCCCTGATTGTGTTCCTGGTCATCCGGCGCAGAAGGCGTAAAAAACAGCAGCATAAGAACTTGCCGGTTTAACAACACAATTATCCGGATGCCCATAAAGTACTCAAATGGCACCAAATAATTTGATTATCAATCCATAACTTTTTATCTTAGAAGAAGGTGCGGTTTGTCGTGACAGGCAGCATTAGAAGAATTAAGCCGCTTAAGTTTAAAACAAAGCTTGATTTAATGGATCAGGAACAGGCAAAGGCTATTGATCAGGCTTCCCGCTATATCCTACAAAATGTCGGAATCAGGATGCCGCTTCCCGCTGCCCTTGATCTGCTCGAAGCGGCCGGCGCCAAAGTTGACAGAAGCTGCAGCTTGGTTTTTATCCCACCTGACCTGGTTGATCAGTCCCTCCGGCAAGCACCCGCCTCCTTCTTTCTTTGTGCCCGCGATGCGGAAAATGACCTTCATCTCGATGGCGAGCATGGCTACCTAACTCTTGACGGTTGCGGCCTCCAGGTTATTGACCTGGAAAGTGGCAAGTTACGAAAATCTTGCTTAAAAGATCTTGAAAAAGCTACCCTCGTCGCTGATTATTTAGAAGAAATTGCTTTCCTCTGGCCGATAGTCAGCGCCCAGGATAAGCCAAAGTCACTGCAACCTCTTTGTGAGCTGGCTGCCCAGCTGCAATACTCAAGCAAGCACGTACAGGCCATGACTGCTGTAAGCCCCCGGTCAGCTCACGCTTCAGTAGAAATCGCCGCAGCTGTGGCCGGGGGCAGAACTGCTTTGCGCGCCAGGCCGCTCATCTCAAATTTTCAATGTAGTATCAGCCCCCTGAATTATGATCCGGAAGGGCTTGAGGCGGCCATGATTTTTGCCGATGCCGGCATTCCAACCGGTTTCTTAACTATGCAGATTGGCTGCTCAACAGCACCAGCTACGTTGGCGGGCAGCCTGGCACAAGCCAACGCTGAAGTGCTGGCCGGAATTGTATTTATGCAGTGTTACCGGCCCGGTTCTCCGACATTTTACGGTTCCTGCGCCACGGTAATGGAGCTAAAAACCGGAGCTGTTTGCTGCGGAGGCCCGGAAGATTTTATCCTTCAGGCACTTACTGCCCAAATGGCCCGCTATTACAAACTTCCTTCCAATGTCGGCACCTTTGCCACCGGGGCTAAAGCCTCCAACTGGCATGCCGGGGTGGAGAGCGCCATGTCGGGAACAGTCAGCGCCTTTGCCGGTGCCGACATGATGTGTGGTGCCGGTTTGCTGGCCGGAGCAGTAATCTTTTCCTTTGAACAGCTTCTACTGGACTGTGAAATCTACGAAATAGTCCGTAGAACAGTCGGCGGAATTACGGTCAATGCCGAGACCCTGGCTCTTGAAACTATTGCCCGGGTTGGCTCCGGAGACCACTTTATGGTTGAGCCGCATACCCTTGAGCACATGCGCGAACTATGGCAACCGGTTCTGATCAACCGCAGCCCTTACAGCAAATGGCTGGCGGAAGGCTGCCGTGAAGCAGAAGAAAATGCCAGGGAAAAGGCATTGTGGATCTTAGAAAACCACCACCCTCTTCCCCTTGAGGTCGGTCTGAAAGAAGAAATCGAAAAGATTATTACCGCTTATCTTTAGCCGGGGCGAACGATGGCCGTTAGGATATAGGAAACTAATCGTAAATGTGTTACGTTATATCCTACGAATCGGTAAGCAGAGCTTGAGAATACATAGAATCATGCTTGGTTTAACGGAACTGCCGTGGATTTATCCTCGGTTACAGCAGCGTTTTAAGTCACACTCTACCAACGCATTCTTCCTACCTATTTACATATCACAAAAAAGCCTATATAATATAGAAGCACCGGGGCGAATAGCTCAGCGGGGGAGCACCTGCCTTACAAGCAGGGGGTCGTAGGTTCAAATCCTACTTCGCCCACCACCTGTAGAGGGTTTTCGGAATAAGTTTCCGAGAATCCTTTTTTATGTTTTCCGCTTTCACTGCATAACATGATCAAGCTGCTTCAGGATCTGTTCGCGGGGGGGCTGGCCCAGAGGGGTTCCAGTGCGTGGCGTTTGCATATTTCGCTGAAAACGAACAACTTTTTCATTTGCTCTGTTACAGCATAAATATTCAGTAGAGTTATAACCTACCGCGCTAATAGTCAATGCCTCGTAACTATGGCCGTAGGGCAGCAGTCGACAAAGATTAGTTATGGAGTAATGGTTTGGGTGATTTAGTGGTCTTGCCTTCTTGCTTCAGTCGCTTTAGCCGTTCTTCTTCTGCCGAACTATAGTAGATCAGACTCTGCAACTCGATGGTCAGATCGGCATTGTGAACATGGATCCCACCGCCAACCTTCAACTTAACTGGGGCAAAATTCAATATTGCCTTCACTCCATACGCAGTCAGCAGTTCGGCAACCTTCTGGGCGGCTGCAGCAGGAACGGCGATTATGGCCACTTTGATGTTATTGTTATCAATGAAAGCTGCAATTTTATCCAGTGGATAGATGTCGATCGAAGCGATTTTTTTGCCGATCAGACGCGGGTCTTGGTCAAAAACACCTACCACGTTCACATAAGGATTTTTTGTCGAATTATAGCGGGTAAAAGCTGTGCCTAGATTTCCGGCGCCAACAACGATCGTATTAATAACTTTATCCAGCCCGATAATTTTAACGATCTTTTCCCTAAGATAAGCAGTGTTATAACCTGATCCACGGGTTCCAAAAGCGCCAAAGTGAGCAAGGTCTTTGCGGATCTGCTCTGCAGTAAAACCTGATTCATTGCTTAGATCTTTTGAAGAAACCATATCAACTCTGCGTTGAATAAGTTGGTCCAAAATACGGAGGTAAACAGGCAGTCTCTTAACCACGGATTTAGAAATATGTTGACCAGGCATGAATTAATCCTCCACATTTCACCGATTCAAATACTTTATTTGCTTCGGGTCAGCAAACCCAGCGACAACCCGGCTGTCAGAAATTTATATACTCCGCATCAACAAGATTTTGCATTTTAATAAGTACCGTCAACAGCGGCGTATGGTTTTCCGCTCCTTCGCATTGTGTAAAAAATCCCGTCGCTATTTAGAACATACTTCGTTGCTTGTTTGTTACTAACCTTTTCCGGTTGCCATCTGCGGTAAGCGGCCGGCGTTATGAATTCCTGGATTAACATAAAGTTCCCGGTGAGAACAGAAATAGCATTATATCTCTGACGGATTAAAAACGTGTCACGTGTGCACTTCGACGATTTACAGTAAAAATCCTTTAGGCATCACCGGTAATGCCAAAATTGTTACGTTGAATAACTAAAAGCTCAGGTGGCTCATTCGGTTGATTGGCCAAATAGAGGTGGAGAACATTATATTCCCGCGGTGAGAGTCTGCCACAATATTTTAAAAGTTGATCTTTTTCTATTTTCCCTTCCCCATGGCCGGGATATATGACAAGGACGGCCAAACCTTTGTTTTTAAGCATCAGCAATGCCTTGCTGAGACTTTTTATAGTTGTTGCTTGCTTTGTTGTCTTTTCCCTGCAACCCCCGGGTCGATAGCCAAGATTATAAATTACTGCAGTGACCTGAACTTTTACGTAAAGATCAAGCTTTTCATGGCCGTCATTAATCAGTGTAACCCGATCAGCCAAATCAGTTGCAATCAGCTTTTTTTGCGTGATTGCCAGCGCTTCACTTTGAATATCAAAAGCATAAACATGGCCGCTTTTACCGACAATCCCGGCTAAATAAAGTGTATCAAAGCCGTTTCCCGCTGTAGCGTCAACAACCTGGTCACCTTCTTTTATAATCATCTGCAGGTAAAGGCGAGTAAGTTCGGCTATTTTTTTGATTCTAAACATAAATCTGCTCCATGTCGATATTTTTCAGAAATTCTCGAACCTTGTCGCTATGATATCGATCTCATTTTCCGCCTCGATAAAGGTATAGATCTTTTCCATAATACTGTCGGCGCCTGCGCCGTTGTGACAAATGACCGCCATACCAAGCTCAGCCCTCTGCCATAAATCCTGATAACCTGTTTCGCTAACCGACACGTTAAATCGGTTTCGTAAGCGGTGAATTAAACTTTTAATAATCTTCCGCTTTCCTTTAAGCGAAGTAACCCCCGGAATATGAATTTCAAAAACAGTTACAGCAACACGCACATGCGCCCACCTCCTGTCAAATGAAGCGAAGCATCAGCTGCCTGATTTGTTCGTCAATGGTAATGTTTTGGCTTTGCAACTGCGTGTAGTATTTTTCAACCGGCTGGGCAAGCTCTTTATGTTCAATATCATTGAGGTAGCGAAAATAACCGGTCCGGCGGCCAAGCCTGAAAATCTCTCTTTTTTCGGCAGGCCAGTTAAGATAGCGCCTTATGATACCGAGCATCAGCTCTTTAGCGACTGGTAGTTGGCCTTCTACCTCTTCCAGAAGGTTAAGGATATGATCGCTGACAAAGTAACTTTCGATGCCTTCAAGGCTTTCAATAAATAACAGCTCTTCCCTGATCACCTGATCATCACTAAGTGGTATAAAATCACCGATAAGAGAGTGTTGGTAAAGAGGGGAAGCAGGGTGAATTGCCAGAGTGCGCATCCTGATAAAATCGGGATTAACCTGGTTTACAACTTTTGCCGTATCCAGGGCATGCTCGCGCCACAAGGGCAACCCGCCAAGTCCCAAAATAACATAGAAGCTTAACGAAAGTCCGGCAGCTTTGACCCGCGATCCCGCTTCAACATGTTGCTCGCCGACAACGCCCTTTTTCATAAAATCAAGAACTTTATCACACCCGCTTTCCAAACCCACATGAACGCGGCTCAAACCATGGTCTCTTAACAGTTCCATATCAGGCTGCGAAAAGCGCAGCAGTGTTTTTGAACGGGCGTAGGTGGTTATTCGGTCAATTGAAGGTAATTTTTCTTTCAGGAAACTTAAGATATCCAACAGATCCTTTAAGGGCAGCAGCAAGCTGTCCCCATCCTGCAGAAAGACATTTTTCCCCCCACCGTAAAGCCAGTAGGCAATCTGCAGCAGTTCCGGATATTCAGATTGAACACCCGCAACAGTTTGCCGGGTTATTCTACCTGGCAAACCGCCCGGGCTTCCAATTGATTTAATCCGCTCCACCGCTTCAGCTATAGCATTAATATCAGCTTTTATTTGAGCGACAGATCGTCTGCTAAATTTTTCGTCTTTGTACACAGGGCAAAAAAGGCAACGATTCCAGGGGCAGTTACGGGTAAGACGGATCAATAGGCTCCCGGCTTCGCTGGGGGGTCGGATTGGCCCTTGTTCAAAATCAAGTCTTTCCAATGCCGGCTGATACCTCCATCTTGCAAGATTTTTCTTTAGTTTGCCTGATAAAATGTTTACGTTAAAAGGGCACAATTAGCGTGCCCCCTTATCAGTCTTTAGTTATATTTAAAATAATTACACTCTCAGGTACTCAGGTAATCTTTAAGGCGATCCCAAAGCTCCTGGGGCTTAAAAGGCTTGGTCATGAAGTTATTTGCTCCTAGATCCAGCGCACGCTGCCGATCTTCTTCTTCTGCTCTTGCCGTAAGGACAATCACCGGTATTCTAGCTGTTTCCGGATTACCTTTTAGCACTTTTAAAACTTCAAACCCATCAAGTTTCGGCAACAGCAGATCGAGCAAAATTAGATCAGGATGTTCCCTCCGTACTGCATTTAAGGCCTCTTCACCGTCTTCAACTATTTCTACACTATAGCCTACCGCGTCAAGGCAGGTCCGTACGCCTAAAATTACATTTTTTTCATCTTCAACCAGTAAGACTTTACGCTGCATCTTAAGTCCTCCTTATAACTCGGCTTCCGGAAGAAAAACAGGACCTTTTTCCTGGTAAACCGGGAAGGTAAAGGTAAACTTCGTCCCTTTATCGATATCGCTTTCCACCCATATTTCACCACCATGGGCCACTACAATATCTTTGGCAATGGCTAACCCAAGGCCAACACCTCCTGCGCCCTTGCGGCCCGGACCGCTGACCTGGACATATTTGCGAAAAATCTTCTCCTGGTGCTCTTTGGGGATTCCACAGCCTGTATCTTCGACTGAGAAAAAGTGCCTTTTGCCCCGCTGCCTGACCCTTACCGTAATCGTTCCTCCGGGGTCTGTATAACGCATGGCATTGCCAACCAAGTTAGCTAAAACCCAAACTGCCTTATTAAAATCGGCAGCAACCGGAGGCAACTCCGGTGGCAAATCGGTTATCAGCTCAACACCCTGCTTAGCGGCCTGAATCTTAAGTGGCCTGACTGCTTCCTCAACCAGGTCAGCAATATCGGTTGAATCTGCTTCCACGTAGATAGTGCCCGATTCTACACGTGACAGTTCCATCAGGTTGTCGATCAAGCGATTTAACCTCTCGCAGTCGGAACCGATCGCCTCGAGCACTTCTTTGCCGCGTGGAGTAAGATCTCCCAGCATTCCTTCTTTCAGCATTTCCATCCCGACAATAATTGTTGTCAGGGGGGTGCGAAACTCATGCGAAACTATGGATACAAAATCGGTTTTAATCTTCTCTAATTCATGGAAACGGGTCACATCGGTTAACTGTACCAACGCACCCCAGAGATTGTCCTGATGAAAAACCGGGTTTACGGCAATCTTAAAGAAAAAGCGCTCATCCTTCTTCTTCACTTTTACTGAGGTTTCCTCATAAGAACACTTCAGTGCTTCCTGCCGTTCATAAACATCGTTTAAGAGATAGCCAAGCCTCTTTATGGCCGTTAACTCGACAATATCTTTTCCCACAGCATCATCCATAGTCACATTAAAAAAATCTTCTGCCTTTCGGTTGAGCCAGACCACTTTTCTATCATCATCAACCATCAACACTGCATCAGCCAGATTGCCTGTAATCGTCTCAAGGTTGACCGGTTCAGGTAAAGTGCTCAAGTAAAAAACCGCCCTTCATCAATAGGTTATTGAGGAAAACCCTTTATACTTGCGCTGCTTCATGATTATATCATCATTGGATGCCCATGAAAAGGTGAAGCTCGCTACCTCTTGACAGAATCGAAAAGAAGCAGCCTCTTACAGTCAGAAGGCTGCTTATTCGAAATAAAGAGCGCCATGCCACCGGACGGCATCGCCAGAGGGATTAAATCCCCCTTCACCCTGACCCCATCCCAAAAGCTGGAGGATAGTTATTGGGTAGAAAAAGCAAGGTGCTATTTGCCGCGGTTATCAAATATATTCTGTTCTGTTACGAACTTCTCGAGACCAATTTTATTGGCTATGGCATCAAGGGTACTACTTTCGACGGTAAGCGGTAGCTGATACAGGGTCTTGAGATCATCTTCAACCGTTTTTAATACCGCTGCCTCGTCGGTTCCCGATACATTTTTCACAACAACCCGCAACGAATCTTCTGCACCGCTGCTGCTAATTTCAGCGAACCAAACCAGAACATCATCCCTGGCAAACATCATCCGCCGAACTTGGTTACCGTTCAATAAAACCTTACCCGCCTTACCCTGAAGCTCAAGAACATGTTCTTTGCGTTCAATGTCACCAACAATTCGCGGTACTGTCCGCTTGCAATTGGGGCAGGGTTCGGTCACTAATCCACCGGAAGCAATATCACCGGTTTTAAAACGCAAAAGCGCGGTGCCACGGGCATCAAGATTGGTGATGACAATTTCACCTTTCTCGCCCGCACCGAGCACAGTTCCACTTTCCGGATCAACTATTTCAACCAATAAATGATCAGGGTTAAGGTGATAGCCAAAACCCGGTTCGCATTCGGCGACACCGGATTTAGCTTCGGAATTGAAGTAGATTCGCTGAACCAGTTTGTTTTTGGTGCCAACGGATTCCATCAGCTTTTGAATACTCTCAACGACTTCCATTGGCGCAAAGTCAATCCCAATGATAATCCTCTCTAAGTTTGCGGCACTAAGGCCGAAATGATCAAGAGTTTGCAGAGCAAATCGGGCATAACCGGGAGAAGCGGCGAGCACCGGAGCTTCAAGGTTGCTTACAGCCTTCAGTATTTTCTCCATCCCCAGCACCCGGCCTCCCCCAGTCTGCAGGGCAGTGCTGCCGATACCGAGAGTGCTGTAAAACATTTGCCAAAAATAGGCATTTGGTGCATATGAAAAAGCATTAATCAGAGTATCGTCCCGGGTTAAACCTAAAATATCAAAAGCTCTGGCTCCTGCTTCCTTCAGGTTTTCCAGATCGTAGCCAGTGTACTCAATTGGCACCGCCTTTGCCGTCCTTCCGGCAGTAAAATAAAGCGATGCAAATCTAAGCGTGGCCAGATCGGTATCGCTGTCTTTTTTGCCAAAAAGACTGAACCCCTTTTTCTTAACCTTTTCTTCATCCTCAGCTGGGGGGTCAATGACAAACTGCTTCGGATAAAGGGGATCACCGGGCGGGGCAAGCATATCTTTTTTTTCTGTAAACGGTATCCTGCTCAAATCTGAAACTCCCTTGATTTTAGCAGCGTCGACACCTGCTTCTTTGAACAAATTCCGATAATAAGGATGCCTGAGGGCAAATTGTTCCGAAATTATCTTTTGCAGCAGCTCGTCCTGCATTCTGCTGATTGCCGCCGCCGGCATCCGGCTGATTTTATTCCATGCCTGCATGCTCTTCCTCCTTTCGCCAATCCTTTAGAGATTATATTGTAGGCCTTTTGTCAATAATGCGTTTTTCTTTTAATTCGGTTTCCATGCCGAGCTGGGAAACCAGTTCGGGAACCGTTTTAAAAATAACATCAGTGAGAGAAACTTCAGTATCCCGCAGAACCTTCTGTTTTATATCAGCTACAAAACTATCGCGGTTAATATCTCCCACCGGTGCAACGTAAAGAACAATCTCGTCCAGATCAAAGGGGTCATTATTGCGTTTACGCATTTCAACCTGCCATTCTTCCACATCCGGATGGCTCATTAAGAGCGGGAAAAAGTTATTCAGGTTGACAAGGGTTCCCTTGACCTTGGTCATACTAAACTCCTTCATTTCTGATCTACGCTGGATATTAGAGCTAATTCGCGGCACAGTCCGGCCACAGTTCGGGCAGGGTTCATAGATCAGCCCGCCCTTGGCAATATCGCCGGTCCGGTAACGCAAAACGGCAGTACCACGCCAATCAATCGCGGTATAAACTACTTCGCCTTCTTCTCCCTCCCCTACCGGTTCGCCGCTGTCGGGGTCGATCGTTTCAAAGACCTCCATGTCCGGATAGGTATGATAACCAAAATACTCATCGTGCGACGGACACTCGCCCCAAGCCACTTTGGCCTCCGTCATACCGTAAGTGGCAAGGACCATTACGTCTTCAGCGCCAAGCTGATTTAAAAGCTCTTTGATTTTATCTTTCAATCCCGGCGGCACCCTCTCTCCGCCGAAGAAGATCTTCTTAATCGACGAAAAATCGCGACCCTGCTTAACCGCTTCACGTAAAAAGTAGTAGCAATAACCGGGAATAAATACAGAAACCGTGGGCCGCATGTATTCAAAAGCATCCATCAGGTTATTGGTTCCGACTATTTTTCCTCCGCCGCTGTGAAAGCCTGCTACGTTCATTTTTTCCGCTCCAAAATAGCTGGTCCAGAAAGCCAGGTGCGGGGCAAAGGGAAAACAGTTAATGAATATATCTTTGTTTGTAAATTGAAAAACGTTCATCAGGCGGGTTCCTGATTCACGCAGGTTTTCAAGGTCGCGTTTAGAATAGACAAACGGAGTCGGCAAAGCCGTGCGACCGGTCGTGAAATGGATATGCACCGGTTTAAAATCGTAAATCCTCTCCTCTACCATATCCTTACCCCCGGTCATCGACATCTTGGCCAGATGACCGTATTTCTCAGTAACTTCCTCATCGGGACGGATAATAAAATCTTTATGTTTCTTGGGGTTATCGTCAGTCGGCGCTATATCCCACTTGTAGGTAAAAGGCAGGTGCTTCAGATCTTCGATGCCTTTAATTTTTAAGGGATCGATTTTGTGTTCTTTCAGTAACTCGCCATAGTAGGGGCTGTAGAGATAAATCTGGTTACCGATGAAGGCTCTGAGTTTGCGATCCTGCATCTCTTTAATTTCTTTGTAGGGCATTTTGCTTAGCTTATCCCAATTCTCCATAAAACCATCACCTCCTGTAGATATTCATCAAACGGCAGCACCAGGCTCCTCTGAGTTAGGAGGAGCCTGGTTAGTCATCTACCTATTTTGGAAAGACATCATAAAGCGTAGTCATGAACCACATAATCGCCAGGGATAAAACGACAACAGTAATCGGTAAGCCTTTGCCGTTATAACGCTTTTCGTCATAATCTTGCCAGCCGTGCATCACGTCAACCTGCTTCTTCTGCTCCAGCGGAGGCGGCGGGGTCAACCAGGAGACCACCACGGTGAGAATAAATGACACGGGCACAGCAATGGCGGTTATTTTGATCCAGCCAAGCGGGCCGTAAAAATACTTGGCAAAGATGGGAAACGGCATGGTAACCGGATCCATACCAAGGTACCCGACCATGACCCAACCGTAGAAACCGATGAGGGCCCCGACAACCATCCCGGCGCCAACACCGTACTTGTTGGTTCGCTTCCACCAGATACCGAGCACAATGGGTACACCCAGGCCGGCCGCAGCGATCCCGAATGACCACAAGATCGCTTCCAGGATGAACTTGGGCGGGTTAAGCGAAAATAGAATAACCAGCACACCCACTACGAACATAGCCGCGTAAGATAGTTTCAGTTTCTTTTCATCGTCTACGTCCGGCTTCAATTCGCCGTACAAGTCATGAATCAGGCCGGCTCCCATAATCAGCAGCAATCCGGCAATCGTAGAAAGAGCAGCTGCTACTGAGCCGGCAATGGCAATGGCCAGCCATCCCTGCCCGGCCAACGCGTCAAGCAGAATGAAGACTACGTAATCATATGCAGCTTCGGGTATAACGATCCCCTGGGTGCGCATGTAAAACATGGCGGCAAAGCCGGTGGCATAAACCGTGGTATTTACCAGGCCGACCAGAAAAACACAGACAACAGTGCTCCACCGGGCTTCTCTGGCATCACGCACCGTAAAATAGCGCATTACAAAGTGCGGCAGACCGATAATGCCGAAAAAAGAACCGAGAAAAATTGCGATATAGACAACGGGATGCACCACCATGGGCCAGAAAAAATGCGGCACGGCCTGATCCATCAGCGGCACTAAGTTGCCGTAGCCGAGCGGCGGGAAGAACCAGCCGGCAGCACCCAGCGCTCTTAAAACCACGGCCACCGGGAACATCAGGCAGAAGAGCAGCACTATGGTCTGGAAGGTCTGGTTATAGGTAACCCCATACATTCCGCCAAGGGTAACGTAAAGAGTAACAACCAGACCGCCGACAATAATGCCGACAACTTCCGGCACCCCAAGGAGGTAGAAAAAAACGATGCCGACCCCTTTTAAGTTACCCCCCAAATAAAGGACGCTGACGATCAGCATAATGACTACAGAAATAAAGCGAAGCGTTCTGCTGCCGTATCTCTCTGAAATAAAGGCCATCGTTGTAAACGATTTGTGACGCCTCAGGTGAGGAGCGGCCAAAAGCATCAGTCCGATAAAAGCAGCGGTAAAGGAAGCATAAAGTGAAATAGCGATATAAACACCTTTAAGAATCAGGGCGGTCAAGCCAATAAATGTAGTAAGGCTTAGCGCCAGCGAGACCATGGCCAAACCATTATTTAAGGCACCGATGCTGCGTCCGGCTACATAATAGTCCCCTAAGTTACGGGTGAAACGGCGGGCCCACATACTGATAAAAACAGACGTTAAAAGAACGATGATGCTGAGGATTAAACCGAGTACAAAAACTTCTCCTCTAGGTTCCACTAAATATTTTCCCTCCTTTCAATGGGCTTTACGCCCTCTGTTTTTCGTCCAACCGATCCATCACAATGCACCAAATTGCACCGACAAGCGTAGCGCCAATCCAGCTGAACATGATCAACAAGAAATAGTGAAGCGGAAAACCGAGCACGGTCATTCCTTCCTTAACGACGAACATTGATTCACCGTAATGCTGTACTAGTTGCGCCGGGGTAGGTACTCTATCAAAAAACCGCTCGTTCAGAATAACCACAATTGAGCTGAAAAACCCGCCCGTTATTGCAACAATAATGAAGCAGACCGCTGTGACCCAAACTTCCAGCTTGTAACTTTTTCTGCTCGCGTCTGACATTTTTTCACCTCCTTTTAAAATTAAATTCTATTTT
>DBBD01000103.1 GCA_002292015.1 Firmicutes bacterium UBA993 | reverse complement strand
ATGCCTTTTACTCTTGATTCAACGCTCACTTAGCCACCTCCTCTCTCTGGAATTGTTATGCCATCCGGCAGAAGAGATTGTTAAATGCAGTTGCAACAAAGACGCTGAAGTAAAAATTTTTTCTAGTATATCAATAATGCTTAAATGATCAATAAGATTATGAAGAAGCTCAAAGGATGCCGTTTTTATTCGTTATCTGCCCAACTTTCAAAAGGCAAAAGCTCCAGTGCTCTTTCTAAATGCCCAATCACCCCATTTTTTACAAAAGGATAAACCTGCTTGTGAATAGCCTGTTCAATAGCCCTTGCTTTTGATGAACCGTGGCATTTTACCATGAGACCTTTAACCCCCAGGAGTGGCGCTCCACCGTAACCGGAGGCATCAACTTGTTCTTTTAAACCAGAAAATATAGGTTCCAGCAGTAAGGCCCCGGCTTTATAACGAAAACCGGCAGCGATCTCTTTTCTGAAGTAGCTTATGATAGCTCTCGATAGCCCTTCAGAAGTTTTTAAAAATATATTGCCGACAAAGCCATCGCAGACAATAACATCCGCACCATCAAAATATGCTTCGCTGCCTTCAATATTGCCGCAAAAACCGGGAAGGTTTTCACTGAAGAGGGCAAAAGCTTTTTTCACTTGGCTATTGCCTTTGTTGGACTCCACACCAACATTAAGCAGGGCTACCCGTGGTTCGTTGATACCGAGAATCTGCTGAGCATAGATCCTTCCCATATGAGCGTATTGTAAAAGTTGTACCGGGCGGGCATCCATATTAGCCCCTACGTCAAGGTACAGCACCGGGCGACCACTAAAACTGGGCATCGGTGTAAGCAAAGCCGGCCTGCTTATGCGGCCCATTCTACCTAAGAACAAAAGAGCTGCCGCCATCAGCGCACCAGTATTTCCGGCACTGATTATGGCATCGGCCTCACCCGCCCGAACCATCTGCATGGCCACTACCATCGAAGCTTGTTTTTTTCGGCGGATCGAAAACCCAGGATCATCGTCGCCGCTGATTACCTCTTCGGCATGTCTAATCTCCAAGCGCGAATGGCTAAAGTTTAAATCCTCAAGACAGGATAGTAAATCATTTTTGCGACCAACCAGAATTAGATATAGGTCGTCTAATGAAGAAAGCGCAAGAATTGCGCCTTTAACTATCTCTCCGGGTGAATGGTCCCCACCCATGGCATCTACTGCCACTTTAATCAATAATTTTACCCCTCCTGTCTAGAGCTGGGAAAAACCGATACGTCCCCTGCCGGAAGAGTCCGCGGTGGCTTGCGCCATTATCTTCTGCTAATTTACTTTTAGCGCTGCCCGATCTTTGTAATAGCCACAAACTAAACAGGCCCGATGGGTGGCCTTCAGTTCACGGCATTGTGGACAGGGTACCAGCTGGGGAACTATAAGCTTATTCTGTGCTCGTCTCATATCGCGCCTTGATTTAGAGGTTCTTCGCTTGGGAACAGCCACTATAACGCCTCCTTCTTAGACTGTCTTTCCTAATTCCAACTCTTTTAATTTCAGTAGCCTTAAATCAATGTTTTCGGTCTCACTACTGCAACGACAGCAAGTTTTGTTCAGGTCTTCACCGCACCCGTAGCAAAGCCCCTTACATTCAGGAGTGCATATCGGCTTGTATTCCTGGGCCAAAACAATCAGCTGCCTGGCATATTCGTCAAGGTACAGATAATCCCCTGATACGCTAAGCAGATTGGCTGTTTCCAGCGATTCACTCAGCCTGTTACTTTCAACCGGCGCATTCTTAAGCACCGTGAAAATTTCGGTAAATTCAGTTGTGAAGTGTTGCTCAAAATTTTCCAGACAGCGTGAACAGGAGGCGGCAGTAAAACCCTCCAGAGTGCCATTTACCAGTAGCTGATCGCCGTTTAAAGAGGCGGAAATAAAAAGCTTGAGTCGCCCGCCCTCCGGAAACTCCGACAACTTAGAGGCAAGGTCTTCCTCGAAGCAATAACCAACAGCCTCTCCTTGCTTTTGCTTCAATTCCGGCACATAAATCTGCATTTTTTTTCCGCACCCCAAAAAAACTAAAGTAATTATATAGAGCAAGATTTTCTTTGTCAACACGCCGCGATCACTCACTGATTTAAGGCGCAGGCACACAAGGACAACGGTATTTTATGTGGCCTACCGCAACCAATCGGTTACAGTAAGAGGGTGAGATAACAGCGCTAATAAGTTACTGAATCGATCCCTTCATTTTCGCCCGCACGAACGTCATCATAGAAAACTATTACTATCTGGTTAGGCAGACAGACGATGCTTTCATATGAGTATTCGATCCAACCGGCGTGTGAACAAACTCCCCGGGGGCAAAGATCGTCGGTTAGAGGCAGCATCCGGATTTTGCCGTCGTTAATCTCAATTTGTGCAGTATGCTGCCGATTTTCACCAAAAGTGAGGGCATAATAGAACTGTTTCCCAGGTGCGAGAGAAAGCTCTACCACCTGGCGGTTCCGGACAAGAACCCTGGCATAGCCGGGCCCCGCGGCGCCAGCCGCTTGCCAGTTAAACCAGAAACCGGCCACTCCCCAAAGGAGCAGAACGACAATAACCAGATAATCTGCCAGCTTTATTTTTATAACTCCCATTAACTTTCACCTGCTGCCCATTATAACACAACGGGTTAAGAAGCCTGTTGCCGTTGTACATCAGGGAACAATAAGGGCATCAGCCGCAACAGCCCCTTCACCGCGCGCATGGACGATCAGGGGGTTAATATCCATTTCTTGAATCAGGCCTTCCGTTTCAAAGGCAAGTCGCGAAACTTTGATCAGGATCTCAACCAGGGCATTGGTATCCCTGGGCAGACTACCGCGCACACCTTCCAAAAGCATCTTGCCTTTTAATTCATCAAGCATAGCCCTGGCATCTTCTTCGCGAAGAGGTGCGACCCTGGTTGAAACATCTTTTAATACCTCTACAAATATACCACCGAGCCCCAGGGCAATCGCCGGACCGAATACCGGATCATGCTTTACCCCAATGATCATTTCAAGACCCGGTTTCAAAAACTGTTGAACAAGAACTCCCTCAATAACGGCATCTGGTTTCTGCTTTGCAACCCGATCCAGCAGGTCAAAATATGCCTTTTCAACTGCGGCCGCATCAGCAATATTCAGGATTACTCCTCCGATATCACTCTTATGCAGTATATCGGGCGACATAATTTTCATCGCCACCGGGTAGCCGATTTTAGTTGCCGCCGCCAAAGCTTCTACCGGCGATTTAGCCAGGATCTCGTTTGTGATGGGAATGCCGTACGCCTCCAGAACTTGCTTAGAGCGCCACTCCGATAAAGGTTTTCCCTTGCTTCCGGAAAGAAGTTGTATAGCCTTTTTACGCTCAGCCCCTGGCTGATAGAGGGGATAAGTTCTTTTTTCTGCTGTGGCCCTGACCCAGTCCGCTAAAACGCTGATCGCCCACAATCCGCTCGGTATATGCTCTATTACCGGCACTCCGGCCCGGATCAGCTGTTTTTTTGCTTCCATTGCATAATCTTGGCCTGTCGGCCAGGTAAATATGATCAGTGGCTTCTCAGAATCATTATATACTTCAATAATTTTATTTACCGCTTCGGGGTCGGGCATCTCCAGGTTATAGAAAAAACCTCCTACATCGATATCCGGATCCTGCATTACCAAGCGAAGCGCCCTCTGGAAAAGGGTCGTGTCAACAAAGAGTTGTGATGTCAGATCAACAGGGTTAGCAACAGCTCCAAAAGCAGGGAAGAATTCGCGTAGACTTTCCTGGGTTTGGTCTGTTAGTTTAACGACCTCCAGCCCGTATTCCGGACATTTGTCTGCCACAACCACCCCGCCGCCACCCGATATCGTAATTACTGCCATTTTCTTGCCGGCTGGAAGCTTTCCGGTAGCGTAAAGCGCAATCAGAGCGTTCATCTGTTCGACATCATCAGCACGCGGCACACTGAACTGCCTGAAAACACCGTCGTATACCTGATCAGAGCCAACCAGGGCTCCGGTATGTGACGCCGCTGCTGCTGCGCCGCTCGCCGTCCGGCCAACTTTCAGCATCGTAATTAATTTTTTCTGTTCCAGGGCTTTTTTACAGGCGTCGATAAAAAGCCTTCCATCGCCCTGCAGGCCTTCAAGGTAACCGGCAACAATTGATACTTCATCGCGGCTTACCAGATAGCTTAAAACCTCGGCAAAGGAGACATCAGCCTCATTTCCGGTACTAACAAAGTAATTAAAACCGATCGAAAGTTGCATGATCATCTGGTAGATAATACCGCCAAGCCCCCCGCTCTGAGTGATAAATGAGAGCATTTCGGGGTGCACCAGGTCGTTTTGCTCCTGGTTATAGAAAAAACTGGCCATACAGCCGTTGTAGTAATTCAGGATTCCCAGGCAATTGGGCCCAAGGATACGCATCCCGTGTTCAGCGGCTAACCTGCGCATCTCATCCTGTACCTGACGACCTTCAGCACCCATTTCTGCAAAACCGGAGGTAAAGATAATCACTGATCCGACCTTTTTTTGAGCGCAGTCTTTGAGCACTTTCATAACCTGAGCCGCCGCTACCCCGATAATAGCCAGATCAACCGGACCTTCAATGTCAACGACCGAAGGGTAGCATTTTAATCCGCCAACGCGATCGTATTTAGGGTTAACCGGGTAAATATCACCTTTAAAGCTAAACATACTTAGCAGGTAGAGTGGAATTCCGTTTGGTTTTATGGGATTTTGACTGGCACCAATCACCGCTATCGAACGGGGATAAAAAAATGTTTCCAACTCGCTTAATTCTGTGCTTAACGCTGCCTGGTAACTTTTCTGCATTTAAGTATCCTCCTCCGGAGAAACTGCGTACTCTTCCACATTTGTTTCTACTGATTAATATTTTACATGATCAAATAATAAATCGATAGAGTAATTTTTAAAGAAACGGAAAATACATTTGTCAATTCAGTCAAAACCAGGTCCGATCACTTATGTTATAACCCGACTTTT
>DBBD01000087.1 GCA_002292015.1 Firmicutes bacterium UBA993 | reverse complement strand
CAAAAAAGAAAAGGTTTCAGTCGTATATAACGGAATGGATATAGACCTCTTCAGGAATACAGGCGAAAAGAGAGAGGAAAAAGCGCTCCTTTTTGTGGGAAACACCGAAGACAGCAAAAAAGGACTGGTCTATCTCCTGGAAGCTATGAAACTTCTGCCCGGGGAAATAACCCTGACCATTGTCGATGACGGCCCACCAATCAAACAAACAGCGGCGGATTTGATAAAAAAGATGAAGCTGGACCACCGGGTAAAATTTACCGGGAAGCTAACCTACGAAGAGCTTGTCAGCATCTACGGCAGGAAAACTCTACTGGTGATGTCCTCACTTTTTGAGGGTTTCGGCCTTCCTGCTGTTGAAGCCATGTCCTGTAAAACTGCTGTTGTGACAACCACGGCGGGTGCTCTTAAGGAAGTGGTGACTCCCGATTGCGGCCTGCTCGTTCCTCCGAAAGACCCCGTCGCTCTGAGTGAAGCTATTACGAAACTTCTGGGAGACGAAAAACTACGCCTGGAGATGGGAGAACAAGGCCGTAAAAGGGCCGTTGAGAATTTCTCCTGGCCGGTGGCAGCTAAAAACACGCTGGAAGTCTATCAGCAGGTTATTGAAGAGTTCCGGAGGGGTGTATGAAACCGGCCTTCTCGCTTACGGAGTAAACCCCTATAGCAGGATAGTGGCCACTGCCCGAGTTTCTGATTTTTATTGACAAGGCTGCCGATTTCAGTCACCCCTCCGCTATTCTTTAGCTCATAATCTTTTTCACACGGCATTTAAACCGGCAGCCTGGAAAAATCAGCCAGATGGTTAAAAGTTTTCTTGAGCGCGGCCAGCAGGTTCAACCGGTTATTCCGAAGCTTTTCATCTTCAGCCATTACCAGGACACTGTCAAAAAAATTATCGATCGGCTGCCTGAGAATCTGCAGTTTCTCCAGGATGAAAGCCGGATCTTCATGGTCTTTAAGCGCATTTTCCACTGCCTGCCGGGTTCTGAGCAGCTCTTCTTCGGCAATATTTTCAAAAAGCCCCTGATCAACTTCGCCGCCCGCGGTCTTTCCGGATAGGTTGGCTACCCGGTTGTAGGCGATAACCACCTCGTTAAGCAGAGGGCTGTTCAGGTAATCTTTCAGCACCGTCGCCCGGTTAAAGATTTCTGCAACTGCTTTAATTGGCACCCCTAATACAGCTTCGATCAAATCATGTTCAATCTCTTTTTCCTGCAGAGCAAAGCGGATCCGCTGCACCAGAAAATCGTTCAGTTGGCCGTTTAATTCAGTTTTTTTCGCCTGATCGAGTTTCAGGGCTTCCGCGATAGTATCCAAACCATTCCCGATAAATTCGTCGATAGTCAACTGCAGCCCGAAGCTGTTCATAATTGCGATCGCCCCCTGGGCCTGGCGGCGCAGGGCATAGGGATCCTGCGATCCGGTAGGCTGGATACCGATGGCAAAACAACCGGCCAGGGTATCAATGCGGTCGGCCAGCGACACCAGCGCCCCCTCCAGTGACCCGGGCAATATATCGCCGCTGAAACGGGGCAGGTAGTGCTCGTAAATACCGACGGCCACTGCCTCCTTTTCACCGCTGAGGCGGGCATACTCGCGGCCCATCACTCCCTGCAGTTTTGGAAACTCTTTAACAAGGCTGGTAACCAGGTCGGCCTTACACAGATGGGCCACCCTTTTTGCCCTTTCAACCTGCCCGGCCGGCAGCTTAAGCGCTACACCCAGTTTTTCAGTCAGTTCAACCAGGCGCAGCCTCTTCTGGTCAAGGGTGCCAAGAGATTCTAAAAAAACCACGTTCTTTAGCTTTTCGATATAGCTCTCCAGCGGCACCTTGCGATCTTCGTCAAAGAAGAAGCGCCCGTCGGCCAGGCGGGCCGAAAGCACCTTGGCGTAGCCTTTGCTGATGTTCGGATTAAAGCGGTTGTTGCTGATCCCCACAAACGAAGGCATCAGGCGGCCGCTATCTTTATCGACAATCGGGAAGTAGCGCTGGTGCGACTGCATCGAGGTAATCGGCACCTCCTGCGGCAAGTCAAGGTAGGCCGGGTCAAAAGCGCCGCCAACGGCAACCGGGTATTCGACCAGGTAAGTAACCTCCTCCAGCAAGCCTTCGTCAACCAGGGCTTTCCCGCCCTGCTCTTCAGCCTTTTGATTCAGTTGATCCAGGATCATCTCCCGTCGCCTGAGCGGATCAACCACAACATAGTTAGCGGTGAGGATCTCGAAGTAATGATCGGCGCTGCCCACATTAAAAGGCCCGGGCGCCAGAAAGCGGTGACCGTAAGTGGCCCCTCCCGCCTCAATCCCGGCATAGCTAAAGCGAACCGGGTGGTTGCCGTAGAGGGCCAGCAGCCAGCGAATTGGCCGGGCGAAGCGCACATCTTTCTGCTGCCAGAACATTGGTCGCGGAAAAGAGAGCTTCTGGATCAGCTTCGGTAAAAGTTCCGGCAGCAGCTTAAAGGTAGGGCGGCCGCGGGTCTCCTTATCGATCACGATGTAACCGGCGCCTTTAAGTTCTTCCTGGCGCACAGCATCCAGTTTAATGCCGTGGCCCTGGATAAATCCGAGCAGCGCCTTGGTCGGATTTTTATTTTCGTCGTAGGCCCGGTTAACTGGCGGTCCTTTAATTTGTTCTACCAGGTCGGGTTGCGACTCTTCCAACTCCGCCACCACCAGGGTCAGGCGGCGGGGGGTGCCCCAGGCTTCTACCGGGCCATGCTTAAGCCGGTAACCGGCCAGCAGTTCAGCGGCCTCTTTTTTTAGCTGTTCCAACGCCCCGGGCATAAAGCGCGAGGGGATCTCTTCGCAGCCGATTTCGAAAAGTAGTGTGTGAGCAGTAGTCATCAGCGGGCACCTCCGGTTAGCAGGGGATAACCTGCTTCTTCTCGCTGCTTCAGGTAACGCTCGGCACAAAAGCGGGCCAGGTTACGCACCCGGCCGATATAGGCAGCTCTCTCGGTTACGCTGATCGCTCCCCGCGCATCGAGCAAGTTAAAAGTATGCGAGCATTTCAGGATGTAATCGTAAGCCGGAAAAACCAGGTTCAACTCCAGGAGACGCTTGGCCTCACCCTCATAGCTGCTAAAAAAGCCGAAGAGCAGATCCAGATCAGCATGATCAAAGCTGTAGCTCGATTGCTCCCATTCTACCCGCTGGAAAACCTCACCGTAGGTGATATTGCCGGTCCAAATCAGGTCGAACACATTGTCGCAGTCCTGTAAGTACATGGCGATCCGTTCCAGGCCGTAGGTCAGCTCCACCGGCACTTGTTCGACGTCGAAACCACCCACCTGCTGAAAGTAGGTAAACTGGGTGATCTCCATTCCGTCAAGCCAGACCTCCCAGCCGAGACCCCAGGCGCCGAGCGTCGGCGCTTCCCAGTTATCCTCAACAAAGCGGATATCGTGCTCCAGGGGATTTAGCCCCAGGTGAGCCAGGCTGTCTAAATATTGTTGCTGGATATCAGCCGGGGTCGGTTTGATTATCACCTGGTACTGGTGATGCTGGTAAAGGCGGTTGGGATTTTCACCGTAGCGTCCGTCAGCGGGGCGGCGCGAAGGTTCCACATAGGCCACCGCCCACGGTTCCGGGCCGAGCGATTTTAAAAAGGTCGCCGGGTTCATCGTACCGGCGCCCTTTTCCACATCGTAGGGCTGCCAGATCAGGCAACCCCGCGAGGCCCAGTAATCCTGAAGCTTAATCATAATTGTTTGCAGTTCCAAGTTTCATCCTCCTTCAAATGCGGGCCGGGTACACATAAAAATCCCGTCCCTGGTTCAAAAACCATAGGGACGGGATCTGATCCCGCGGTTCCACCCTACTTGACCCTGCCTGTTACAGGGCCCCCTTCATTAATCGTTAACGCACGGCTCGGGAGCGCCATTCACCGGTATTCTTCCGGGCTTTCACCAACCCCGGCTCGCTGCTGGACGATCACTGAAACCGGCTACTTAAATTCCTTCATTGCCTGGTTGCCTATTTGGTTAATTTGAATCTTAACAACCGGTGCTTTGTTTGTCAACCTTAAGGAATTACACCACACTCGAGTGAGATAACCCTTGACCAATAATGCGGGTTGCTATATATTTAGATCGCAAACAACTTAATAGGCAAGGCCTTCGATCCATTTTTTCTAAGGTAGGTATATGCTTGCTACGAAAGGTGGACGATAGGGTGCAGCCGGAAACGGCAGCGCCTCCCGTTGTGGAAAGAAGGATCGGGGTAAACTAATGATGATCGCTTTTTCCGACGGAAAAATGCGATTTTTAATTTTTGTAGTTTTAACCTTCGATCTGTCTATTCAAAAGCGCCTTTCCGGCGCTACTAAAAGCAGGCGACAGGGCGCAGCCGGAAACAGCAGCGCCTCCCGTTGAGGAAAGGAGGACCCCGTGGTGGCAAACCGCGTGTAGCTTTCCGGTGGGTGTTATGTTTTTTTATACAACCATACAATCAATTTGAGGAGAGTGAACGTTTTATGTTTGATCGCAACGCTGTTCCTTCTAAGCTTCTGCTTGTTTTAATGCTTACTGCAGTCCTTTTCATTTTTGCCGGTTGCGCCCCAGCTGCGCCACCAGAGGTAGTTGAACCCACCCCGGAAGAAGAAGTTCAGCTGATTGATGACTATATTATCCTTGCCACAAC
Source organism: Firmicutes bacterium UBA993 (assembly GCA_002292015.1). GTDB lineage: Bacteria > Bacillota > Dethiobacteria > DTU022 > DTU022 > UBA993. The sequence goes on along the minus strand of DBBD01000087.1, from coordinate 16,511 downwards.
CACCAGCACTTACGATTCCGGGCTTCTTGATTTTTTAAACCCAGTTTTTCAAGAGCAAACCGGCCTTGAAGTGCGCGTAGTTTCACAGGGAACCGGAGCAGCCTTGGAAACAGGACGCAGCGGTGATGCTGACGTGCTGCTTGTTCACGACCGCAAATCCGAATTGACAGCAGTTGAAGAAGGTTTTTTTGTCGATCGTTTTGATGTGATGTATAACGACTTTGTACTGATCGGTCCAGCTGATGATCCGGCCGGTGTTGGCAATGCAACCACGGCGGCAGAGGCGCTGACACTTATCGCTGCAGGCGGAGTACCATTTATATCACGGGGTGATGATTCGGGAACCCATCGTATGGAACTGCGCATCTGGGAAGCAGCCGGCATTGATCCGGCCGGAAACAACTGGTATGAATCGATCGGCCAGGGGATGGGCGACACAATCAGGCACGCAAATGAACGCCTCGGTTATACCTTAACCGACCGCGGCACCTACGTGTCGCTGAGAGACACAATTGATCTGGTGATCGTTCTCGAAGGCGATCCCAAGCTCTTTAATCAGTACGGCGTTATGGCGGTCAGCCCTGAACTGCATCCAGGTGTAAAATACGACTATGCCATGATGTATATTAACTTTTTGATGTCTGAAGAAGGCCAAAACCTGATCAGCTCGTACCAGGTTAATGGTGAAACCCTTTTCTTCCCCGGTTACGGGTTAGAATAAACTTCTTAAGGTGCTTCCGGCACGCCGGGAGCACCTTATGTTTTCCAGAAGGTTTTATTAAAAAACTAAGCCCGCCGGTTTTTTAACAAGTTTTTCGGCAACAAAACAACAAAAAGTGTTAGAATGCTGCCCCCCTAACTGTAAGCCGATACACCGGAGGCGATCGTGGCCCGACAGCCTGAAAAAGGTTACTTAAGCACTCAACTGCTGTTACTTTTATAGAATTGGAGGAATAATTTTGACCCGCCTTTACCAGGGATTGCTGGAAGCGATTCGCTTGATTATCTCTTTTGACCCCGACCTTTTAACCATAGTTTTGCTTTCTCTACAGGTCTCGATTACTGCAATTATCATTGCAACTTTAATCGGGGTACCGCTTGGCGCCCTGCTTGGCATGAAGAGTGAAAAAAAGATAAGGGTCTTAAACAAGCTCATCTTTACCTTCATGGGAATGCCGCCGGTAGTTGCCGGCTTAATAATTTTTTTGATTCTCTCCAGGCAGGGACCTCTGGGTGTTTTAGGCCTGCTCTATACTCCAACCGCTATGGTCATCGCCCAGGTTTTCCTTGCTTCGCCAATTGTTATCGGTTTGACTATGGTCGGAATCAGGGCAAAAGGCGGCGAGGTTGAAGAAACTGCCCGCTCCCTGGGGGCAGGACCTGCGCTTACCGCCTGGACGGTTGTTAAAGAATCGCGTTACGCTATCCTTGGCGCGATTGTTAGCGGATTCAGCCGGCTTGCGGCTGAAGTCGGCGCAGTGATGATCGTTGGTGGTAATATTGAAGGCCATACCCGTGTGATGACCACCGCCATCGTGCTTGAAACAAGAAAGGGCAATTTTGAACTGGCCATCGGTCTCGGCCTGATTCTGCTGATGATTTCATTTGTGGTAAATTCAATTCTTTATACGGTACAGCAGGGAGGGAAGAAAAATTAGCTGCGAAAAAGTGATGCTTGAAATGAAAGCAGTTAAGAAAATTTATGATCGCGAAGTGCTTAAAGTAGAACATTTAGTCCTAACTAAGGGATACGTTTATGGCATTATTGGCCCCAGCGGGTCAGGTAAAAGTACTCTTTTAAGGATTATTAACCTGTTGACACGCCCCAGCAGCGGAGAACTGCTTTTTAAAGGCCGGCCAGCCCCGTTAAACGGAGGCGAGCGCTTAGCGTTACAACGCAAGATGGCCCATGTATTTCAAAAACCGCTATTATTCAAGGATAGTGTCTGGAACAATGTAGCCTATGGCCTTAAAGCCCGTAGTTTTCCAAGAGCGATCATCAAAGAAAGGGTGGACGCTCTGCTTGAGCAGGTTGGTATGAAAGCGTTAGCCTTCAGAAGAGCAGATACCCTATCTGGTGGAGAAGCTCAGCGAGTGGCACTTGCAAGAGCGGTGGCTTTTGAACCGGAACTACTGTTACTGGATGAGCCTACCGCCAACCTTGACCCCGGCAATATCGAGTTAATTGAAGAGATAATTACTAACCTGGCCCGTGCAAAAGAGATTACCGTAATCATGGTTACCCATAATATATTCCAAGCCCGGAGGATTGCCGACCAGGTTATCTTTATCAACCAAGGTAAAGTTGTGGAAATGGGCCCGACCGAAAAAATCTTCAACGAACCGCTGGAGGATAGCACGCGCCGGTTTGTTGAAGGGCGGATGGTTTATTGACCGGCAGCGGTCGCAAAAAACAGGAAACACTACCAGCAGAATAGAAGTTTTTTACAATACCTTAAGGCCTTCCGGTACGACCAGGAGCACCTGCGCCACCCGGTCTGCCAGCGCCTTCCAGCTTGCCAACGCCCTCAGGCTTACCTACACCGTTTACCCACACCTTCGAGTTTATCCGCGTCTTCGAGCTTGCCCACACCTTCCGACTTACCTGGTTCTTCGGAATCATCTTCATTCCCTGGTTTACCGGCACCTTCCGGCTTGCCGGCTTGTTCCTTAATTGTCTTTCCTTCGCGGCCTTTTGTAGCTGTAAACCTTGCCATCAAATCTCTAATCGGCTCATTGATGTTTTCATCATTCACTTCTTCACCGAGCAAATTAGTAATAATATTAAGTCTGCCTGGGGTAATCCCCAACTCTTTTGCCTCCTGAACCATAAAATAGCCCAGGCCTTCAGCGACTACTTCCGGTTGAGCATCGTTCTTTTCAGCTTCATCCTCAGCAACTTCTAAAAATTTTCCAGCCAGTATTTCCGCCCTTTGTTCATCCTTTGCGGCTGCGGCTATAACTATGTTGCCATCATTATCAAAATAGCCGGCTTCAGTAAGGCGTGCAATAATTTCCGCGATTACGTGCTCTATGTTTTTATCCTTACGATCTAAATCCCCTAAAAGAGCCTCTGCCTCATCGTCGCTATAATCAAGGCCAATAACATGCTTAAACATGTTTACTTCCATCGTCAGTCCAGGGTTAACATCCACACTAACAAAATATGCCGGAGTATCATAGGCCCAAATTCCGGTACCGATCATCATAAACAACAATGCTGCCACTAGCGCCATGGACTTAATAGCACTATTTCTTGTGTCGTAATTTACCTTTAAAAAGAGTGGAACGTCTGGTGAAAGAACTGGCTATTAGAGCCAAGCATAAGAAGATATTTACAGTAACTACCGATTCCTGGCATAAGTTTCCGGTGGTTGAAAACCTGCTTAACCGCAAAATTTAGCCCCCATGGCCCCAACCAGTGTTGGGTAGCGGACATATCCTAATGTCCACAAAAGCGAGGGAAGATCAGTCTCCAATCAAATATTGTTCGCAGAATCAGCAGAGGTCAAGGGGACGTTTCTTTCTGTCCTTCCTTGCAATGCTTTCTCAATAATGACTCCGCTTATTTCCATTATTCTTGCCAGTAGTCTGATGCTAGTTCTTTACTATTGCAGGGTTTTAGTGGATATTTCTGGCTACTGTTACCTGGCAACTTCTTTCTAACTGTTTGATGCAAACGATTTTTCTGTCACCTACCCCCTTAAACATGATTTGGTAATACCCTTTTCGCTTATATTGCGCGGCTATCCTGGCATCTTAAGCCTTCCTAAGTTAGCACAGCACAGGAAAAAGAAAGGACAAGGAGAAACGTCCCCCTGTCTTTTTAAACCCTTTCGTGGCCAATACTTCTTTTGCGGGAGATCGGTCACCTTTGCAGCTTATTCTGCGCGGCGCATCGTAGTAGGCAATTTTAAAGCCGTAATCGGTATAGAGATCGACGATGCGCTCGGTAGCCTGGTTGGAGAGCACCACCGGGCCGGGATGTTTAGCCAGCCACTTGACCAGGCGAACCTGATCGGCCCAGGGAAAACCGTCTTTAGAATAGCTGGTAAACTCAACATCATAGGGCGGATCAGCATAGATGAAATCATCCGGCTCAAGTTTTAAGCGATCGAACTCCCCGCAGCTGAATGTCCATGCTGCGAAGACTTCCTTGTATGGCTGATAATCCCGGAAATAATTGATTGTTTGATAGCTGCCGAAGGGCACGTTAAATTCGCCGCTTTGATTAAAACGACATAGCCCATTGTAGCCGGTGCGGTTTAAATAGTAAAAGATCTCCGCCGCTTTTTTGGTATTTGCTTTACCGGTTTTAATTAAAGCATTGAAGAGGTCCCGGTACTCATAATAAAGGGCTTTATCGTTCTCCATCTTCAGGCTGATCTTCAAGCCTTTCTGTAGCCAGTGGAAAAAGTTGATCAGGTGGGGATTAACATCATTAAGTAGAGCGCTTTTCGGCATCAGGCCCAAGGTAACGGCCAGACCGCCGCAGAGAGGCTCAACAAGCCTCCTGTCTTGATAGGGCGCCCAGAACGGTAGCAGGTGCGGCAGCAACCATCTCTTGCCTCCAGCCCATTTCAGCGGCGGTTTTACATAGTAGTTCTTGGTAGACCTTCTTTCCATATCGTATATCCTCGATTACTCTCGTAGTAATGTATAAAATTCAATTACTCAGTTAAAATAACCTGCTAAGATAATTCCGGGGTGTTTCGCTGATTATGTAGAGGACAAAGGGACGTTTCTTTCTGTCCTTCCATTAAAGAGCTTTCTCAATCACGCCTTTGTTTAATCCCCTTATCATAGCCAATTGCCCCTTACTAGTTCTTTGCGATCACCGAAATTTGGTGAATATTGCGACCTGTTGTTACCGGGAAATTTCTTTCTATCTCTTTCTTATATAATATTTTGCTGCTACCTACCCGCTTAAACATAACGTGGTAAAAACCCGTTTAAACTTACTTGCGCAGCTGCCCTGACATTTTAAGTCTTCCTAGTTGATACAGCGCAGAAAAAGAAAGGACAAGGAGAAACGTCCCCTTGTCTTTGACATGCCTACCTAAATATTGCTACAATTTCCACAGAAGCAGACCCAAACTAAAGGAGCTGATCTTTTTGGAAGCTAAAGAGATGATTGGGAAGGCGAATATTTTCATAGACCGGTTTACAAACGGGATCCTAGATCCCGGTTTACCGATGCTAGGACCGGTTGCCGATGGCGGCCACCTGGTTGCGCACACGACATGTGGTTGCTGGGGGCCAATGATCACGCCAGAAATTCGCGGCGGTCATGAGGTAACTCAACCTGTAGCAGTTGCCGGAGCAGAAATCGGAGACGCGATCGCCATTCGAATTCTTAGTATTACGGTGAATTCGGCTGCCACAGCATCGGGAAATGAAGAGATAATCGAAGGCCGTTTTTTGGGCGATCCTTATGTTGCCCAAAAATGCCCCGGGTGTGGAGATCTATATCCAAAGACCGCCGTTCACGGCATTGGGCAAGAGGCTGTGCGCTGCGTTAAATGCGGAACCGGCATTTCTGCCTTTATTTTTACCAATGGTTATACCATGGCCTTTGATGAAAACCGCTCTTTAGGTATTACGGTAGGTCGTGAAACGGCAGAGAATATGGCCAGAAACAGCAAACAGTATGCCGCCATGCCTGAGCATTCTGTTCAGCATTCCGTGCTGACCTTTGCTCCACACGATTTGGTGGGGCTGGTAACGCGGGTCAGGCCTTTTATGGGGCAGTTAGGCACTACACCCGCTGTCAGGATGCCGGATTCCCATAACGCAGGCGACTTCGGTACCTTCCTGGTAGGAGCGCCTCATGAATTTGCCATTACAGCCGAACAGCTCGAGCAACACCGTACTGATGGTCATATGGACATTGATGCAGTGCGGGCAGGCTCCATTTTACTCTGCCCGGTCAAAGTTCCCGGCGGAGGAATATACTTGGGCGATATGCACGCGCAACAGGGGGATGGTGAGGTGGCAGGCCATACCACAGATGTTTCAGGGATTGTAACCGTACAGGTTCACGTAGTAAAGGGCCTGCATCTCGAGGGTCCCCTATTGTTTCCGGTAGTCGAGGACCTGCCTTTTCTGTCCCGCCCCTTTACAGCAGATGAGCAGGCACGAGCCGGCTGCCTGGCAAGATCCTGGGGTCTGGAAAGGTTTGAGGAATCAGCACCTGTATCGGTCGTTGGCACGGGTGCGAACCTCAATGCGGCAACAGAAAACGGCCTGGCCCGGGCGGCTAAGCTGCTGGAGATCTCCATCCCCGAGGTGAAAAACCGCGCGACAGTGACGGGCGCCATCGAAATCGGCCGACTGCCTGGTGTGGTGCAGGTTACTTTACGGGCTCCGCTGGGCCGTTTGGAGCAGCTCGGGCTGCTTCCCTTTATTCGAGATCAATACGGGGTCTGCTGATCACTACGGCCGTTCGAGACATATCGGGTCAGGTCTTGAAATATCAGTTTTTGTAAATGGAACAGTTAAGCGTATCCTGTCCTGCCTAAACATTGTTTGCAGGATTGCCAAAACTCTTATATTACTAGACTTGACCCCTTAGTTTGCAGAGGATTCCTTAAAAGCGCATAAAAAAGCACGGCAAATCTGCCACAAGACTCAGCTGTCACAACATTATTGCATTCCCAGATAAGTTTTTGTAGTATAATAGTGAACACTTGGCCGGTTGATCAATCTGATCTAACAGAAAGCCGGTTGAACTGACAACGGCGAGGTAGATATATTGTACATAAGTAACGAAAAGTATCGCGGCTGTTCGCTTGAAGCCCTCTTTAAAAACTCATTAGATGCCATTATCAGCTTTGATGAAAACTACTGTATCGTTGATCTCAACCAGTCTTTCACGAATCTATTCGGCTACAACCAAGAAGAAGTAAAAGGAAAGCACGTTGACGATGTGATGAACCTGGGCAAGGCTGGCTCAGCCAACTTGGAAATGACCACCAAAATCCTGGCCGGAGAAGCGGTGGAAGAAGAAGGCACCCGCTACCGGAAAGACGGTTCCCCGGTAGAAGTGCTGATTAAAGGCATACCGGTGATCATCGATGGCAAATTGTCCGGCGGCTTCGGCATCTATGATGATATATCCAAGCGAAAAAAGGCTGAGCAGGAGCTGCTCACTCAAAGACAGCGTCTGGAAAATGTAATTGAAGGCTCAGCTGTTGGAACCTGGGAGTGGAACACCCAGACCGACGAGACAGTATGTAATGATAACTGGGCTAAAATGCTCGGTTATACCTTAGAAGAGCTCAATCCGAAAAACCAGGATATTTGGAAATCTTTAACCCACCCGGCTGATCTCGCTAAATCCGATGAAATAGCCGCGCGCCACCTGGCCGGGGAAATACCCTATTACGAATGCGAGTGCCGATTGAAGCATAAAGACGGGCACTGGGTCTGGGTGCTTGACCGCGGAAAGATTTTAACCCGCAGCGCCGACGGCAAACCATTGACCATGTTTGGGACCCATACCAACATCACGGAGCGCAAGCAAACCGAGGAACAAATGCGCTACCTGAGCCTGCATGATAATCTGACCAGCCTCTACAACCGCGCCTTTATCGAAGCGGAAATGAAAAGGCTTGATACGGCCAGGCAGCTGCCCTTAAGCATCATCATGGCCGATCTGAACGGACTGAAGCTGATTAACGATACCTACGGGCATTCCCTGGGCGATAAAGCGCTGTGCGCGGCCGCTGAGATTATTAGCAAGACCTGTCGCAAAGACGATATTTTTGCCCGCTGGGGCGGAGATGAATTTGTGATCTTACTACCCCAAACATCCCTGCCTGACGCCAACCTGGTACGCAACCGCATCGTCAGCCGCTGCCGGAATATTTTCATCGAAGATGTGCCGGTCTCACTTGCCGTGGGTGCCGCATGCAAGGAAACCACTTGCGAAAATATCAGCAAAACCCTGCAGGAAGCGGAAAACAACATGTATAAGCAGAAGCTGACTGAAAGCCGCAGTACGAAAAGCGCTGTCGTAAGAGCCCTGCTGAAAACGCTTGAAGCCAAAAGCTTTGAGTCGGAATCTCACACCCGCGGCATGCAGAAAATAGCCAAGAAAATCGGTAAAAAAATCAACCTGCCCGAGGAGGAGTTAAACCGCCTGGATCTACTGATTACCCTGCACGATATCGGCAAAATCAATATTGCGGAAGAAATTTTAACCAAGGCCAAGCCGCGCACAGAAGAGGAATGGGCTACGATCAGAAAACACCCGGAAATCGGCTTCCGCATCGCCCAAGCAACTGAAGAATTTGCCCACGTGGCTAAAGACATCCTGGCCCACCATGAGCACTGGGACGGCAAAGGTTACCCGCAGGGGCTTAAGGGTCCAGCGATTCCCCTGCTAGCCAGGATTACAGCTATCGCCGATGCTTACGAGGTGATGACCAATGGACGCCCCTATCAGAATCCAATGAGCAGAAAAGCGATCGAAGCCGAATTTATGAGATGTTCCGGCACCCAGTTTGATCCGGTGCTGGTAAAAGCCTTCCTTGAAATTTTACATAAATTAAAATAACGTCTACATAAGACTAACGTCGTAGAGTTGCCGATGATGCTCCCCCGGCTGAGAACTCGGGCGCTGTACAGGTTGTTTTGTGGCCGTCGAGAATAGCCAGGGCTTGATCAAGGTCGTTAATGATATCATCCGGGTGCTCCGCGCCGACACAGAGTCGGATCAGGTTGGGTGGTATATCCGCAATTTTACGGCTTTCGTCGCCCTGCTGCGCATGAGTTGATATCGCCGGAATGGTAGCCACAGATTTAATACGACCCAGATCAGTCGCCCTCCAGATTCGCTTAAAAGTATCAAAAACAGCGCGGGCAGCCTGAGCCCCGCCTTTTACCCTGAACGACAGCAGGTGGCCATAGCGGTTCACCGGCTTACCGTACTGTTCATCATGTTCGGCATCAACCAACCAAAGATAGCTTGAAGCCACGCCATGCAGAGGGTGTGATTGAAGCCCCAGGTAGTCGACCTGCTCTATGTGCCGATGCTGGCTGAGATACTGTGCAACTGTCAGAGTAGCCCGGCTCTGGTTGTCTACCCGTGAGCGGAGGGTACGTATGTCATTCAAGGCCAAGATGGCATTGATCGGCGATATGTTCGGCCCGTTATCCCGGTTGGGCAGGGTCTTGGCATAGATGGCAAAATCAGCTTTCATCTCCGGGTTGTCAACATTGGAAACCAGGTTTTTACGGGAGGTTACCGCACCAGCAATGCCGAAACCGCTGGTGCCTAAGGTCTTCGATACTGATTGAACAACAATATCGGCACCAAGGGTAATCGGGCGCAGCAGGGCAGGTGTGGCTACGGTACTGTCGACAATCATCGGAATTCCGTTTTTGTGGGCCAGATTGATCACCGCTTGTAAATCAAAGAAAGTCTGTACCGGATTGCTGGGCAACTCACCATAGAGGAAGCGGGTGTTTTCATCAATCTGTCTTTCCCATTCGCTGATATCATAATAATTAACAACTTTGCGCCAGATGATGCCCCGCTCTTTTTCCTTGCGCACCGCGAACTGCTGAAAGGTACCGCCATAAACCTGGGCAGTTGCCACAAAGTTAATCGGCCTCTGCGGCTGATTCGGATCGGGCAATAAAAACGGATCAACTGCCGTCTGGATCGCTGACATTCCCGATGATGTGACTATGCAGGATGTTTCCACATCAGCGCCATAACCTTCTAACAGGGCCAGCACTCCTTCTAAGTAGTAGATGCTCGGGTTGGCAATCCGGGCATAGCACCAGGTAGGTATCCGGTAAGACAGGGCTGCTTCCATCTCATCTGAATCACGATAACCCTGCGAAGTGGACATATATATAGGTTCGATGATCGATCCCTGGTTAAAGTCCAACGCTTCCTGCATTGAATAAATACCGTGTACCGCTATAGTATCAAACCGGCACTTCTTCATCTCTTTCCGGTATTCTTCATGCCAGCGGGCCGAGCGCTCCGCCGCCTTCAGATAGTGATCAATTCCACTCTCGCTCATAGCACCCTCCATGTTTATCCTACAAAATTTGCAAAAGAACCATGCGACATAAATAATTATAGCATAGCGCTTTAAGCTTTAAGCTTTAAGCTTTAAGCTTTAAGCGATTGCCTATTTCCACACCCCTTCAGCTGTGTTAAACTTGAACCAATTATTTTAATGAGGAGGCGTATTAGTGTTAAAAGCATTCACGATATTTTTATTTACCATAATGGGTTGGAAACTTAAAGGCCAGTTGCCTTCGGAAATAACGAAATGTATCGTAGTCGCAGCTCCGCATACCAGCAATTATGACTTTTTACTGGCGATGGCCGGGTTTTACAAGATGAAGCTACCTGTCAAATACCTGCTCAAAAAAGAGTGGCTTGATTTTTGGCCGCTCAGAAAGATTTTTATCAATTCCGGCGCACTCGGTGTTGATCGGAGCAAAAACAACACCATGGTTGACAGCCTTGCCGAACTGATTACTGCTTCCAAGGAAAACCTGGCAATCATGATTTCACCGGAAGGCACCAGAAAACTGGTCCATCGCTGGAAAACCGGCTTTTACTATTCCGCTCTGCGAGCGCAAGTGCCAATTGTGCTAAGCTACCTGGATTACAGAACAAAAACAGCTGGGATCGGACCGAGCTTTATGCCTAGCGGCTGTTACCGGAAAGATATGATGATGGTTAAAAATTTCTACAAAAATATAACCCCTAAATTTCCGGAAAACTTTAGTCTGGAGATCTATTATCCTGATGCTGACGCCCTCTGCGCCGGGTAATAATCGAACTTATTTATCAAGTAGAAAAGAAAAATCAAGAGCTTTAACCGTGTGAGTGAGGGCACCGCAAGAGATATAGTCTACCCCGGTTGCGGCAATCTCCCTTAAGCGAGACTGCGTAACATTGCCGGAGGCTTCAAGCTGAGCCCGACCGGCACCGATCACTACGGCTCGACGCATTTCCTCCAGACTCATATTATCGAGCATGACGATATCGGCTCCGGCTGCAAGCGCTTCTTCAAGTTCGGCTAGATTGGTCACTTCCACCTCAACCTTGAGGGTAAAAGGCGCCCTGCTGCGCACTTGCAAAACTGCTTCACCGATGCCGCCGGCTGCAACTATGTGATTATCTTTGATCATTATTCCGCCATCCAAAGCCAGGCGGTGGTTTCGGCCGCCCCCCACTTGAACGGCATACTTTTCAAAGACCCGCAAACCAGGAGTGGTCTTTCTCGTATCAGCCAGTTTTGCCGGATAATCCTTGATTTCTTTTACCCACAAGGCTGTCTGGGTGGCTATGCCGGAGAGACGCTGCAACAGGTTGAGCGCAATCCGCTCCGAAGACAAGATTGGTTGCAGTGGTCCTTCTACCGTTAAGACAATATCACCACGGCTTACTTTTTGACCATCTTTGAATAATAGCTTGCATTGGACTGAACGGTCCAGATAAACTAAGGCCTTTGCGGCGATGGCGATTCCGGCCAGCACCCCCTCTTCCCTGGCAACAAGACGGCCGCTGCCGGCTTTGTCAGCGGGAACGCAATAGATCGTAGTCAAGTCACCGGATCCGATATCCTCCCGGAAAGCCCTTTTTAAAAGATCGTCAACCTGGTAAATGGTTGGCAACCCAGTATCACTCCTTTTTCACCCCCACCCCCAAACTGGAAGTTGGAAGTAGGAGGTTGGAAGTTGGAAGTTGGAAAAAGATTAAAGCTCTTCGCCCCCACTTTTTCCTTAATTATTTAACAGGTCGTGTCACCGTTTTCGACCATCGAACAGTTTCAATCATCGAACTGCAAATCCCTATTTTACTGAAATCTTATCAGAAAGCTTTGCCCGGGGCAGTTGTTTTACTGCATTAGCGCCTACTGCATCTCGAAAAGCAATCTGCTTCCCAGCCAGGGTATCATCGCTTTCTGTAAAGTCCGAACGGTAGTGGCAGCCTCTACTTTCGCGCCTCAGCAGCGCAGCCTCCGTCATCATCATCGCCACCAGTAGCATATTTGCTGTTTCATTCAATTCGGGGCTGCTGTAACGGTAACGAGTAAGCGGTAGCCATTTTTCAAGCGCCCGTTTCATCTCAAGCATGGTTTCCTCGGTGCGGATCAAGCCTACTTTGTGCCACATCATCCAGGCCAGGTCCCGGCGCAGGGCAGCACATTCTTTCACTGCTTCCCGGTCAGGAACGCTGTTGAAATATAGTGGCAGTTCCAGCGGCAGCTCTTTATTGACTGGATCGCCATTCTTCGCTGCTTCCATCGCCACCCGGTGGCCAAAGACCAGCCCTTCCAACAATGAGTTGCTGGCCAGCCGATTAGCTCCATGTACTCCGGTGGAAGCCACTTCGCCAACGGCATAAAGGTTTTCCACCGCTGTGCGACCGTCAAGATCCACCTCAACGCCGCCGATTAAATAATGAGCAGCAGGGGTAACCGGGATCAGATCTTTGGTTATATCCAGCTTCCACTCCAGGCAGCGGCTATGTATGGTCGGGAAACGCCTGGGGATAAAATCAGCTCCCAGGTGCCTTAAATCAAGATAGACAAAATCTTTTGTTTTGCGCTGTTCTTCAACAATAGCCCGTGCCACGATATCGCGAGGGCCGAGCTCAGCCCGTTCGTGCTGTTGCAGCATGAAACGCTCGCCGTTTGCATTAACCAGGTAAGCGCCTTCACCGCGCACCGCTTCCGAAATCAGAAACGGTTGACCTTCCGGCGGCAGAAATACGGTGGGGTGGAATTGGAAAAATTCGAGATCACGTAAGATTGCTCCGGCTTTATAGGCCATGACCAGGCCATCTCCGGTAACAGCCGGGGCATTGGTGGTAAACTGGTAAATCTGACCGCAGCCACCTGTGGCAATGATGACCGCCCGCGCTGCGATATAGTGCAGCCCGCCGTTGGTGGAGTAAAAAAGACCGCGGCAGCGGCCATCTTCAACAGCAATGTGTTCGGCAAAAGCATCTTCGATAAACCGAATGCCCGCTTCTTTAGCAGCTTGGATCAGGGATTCGATCAGCTCCCGACCGGTAGCATCTCCTCCAATGTGCAAGATGCGCTTCATCGAGTGGGCGCCTTCCCGGCCAAGAGCAATGGCGCCATCGGTGCGATCAAATCGGATGCCGAGATCAACCAGATCGTTAATCCGTGCTGGGGCCTCTTCAACCAGGACGCTGATTGCAGCCCGATCGCCGAAATAGTTACCGGCTTTCCACGTGTCCTCAAAATGCAGGGTAGGTGAATCTTCCGGGGAAAATGCAGCAGCAATTCCACCCTGGGCAAACCAGGTGTTACCGGCTATCAGGTCCTGTTTACTGAGGACTGTGACCCGACCCTTTTCAGCAAGGCGGATAGCGGTAAACAAACCAGCCACACCGGATCCGACAATTACAAAATCAGTAACCGCTGTGCTGATCCTTTGGCTATAATCCCCTGCTCTTGTCATTTAGGGTGCCTCCACTCTTTATTTAACGGCCAGCATCCGTTCGAGAGCCGGAACCGCCCGGTTACGAATCCCCGATTCTACGGTGATTACATATTCTTTTCTTTCCAGGGAAGCCAAAACCTTCTCCAGGTTGGTATATTTCATGTTCGGACAGATTAATTTAGGCGTCAGTAGAATAAAATTCTTATCGGGACTTTCTTTTTTCAGGCGGTGAAGCATCCCCATCTCGGTACCGATAATAATGTCTTTTACGACTGTTTCCTTAGCATAACGAATCATTCCGCCAGTGCCCAAAGCGGCATCGGCGAGAGCGACCACCGCAGGACGACACTCCGGATGAACCACCAGCACTGCTTCCGGATGAAGTTTCCTGGCCTGTTCAACATCTTCCACGGTAACACGGTGATGAGTGTTACAGTACCCGGCCCAGGGGATGATCGTTTTCGCAGTTCTTTCCGCCACAAAATGAGCCAGGTTTCCATCAGGAACAAACAGAACAATATCTTCGGATAAGGAGTTCACAACTTTTACGGCATTGGCCGAGGTAACACAGATGTCGCTTTCTGCCTTAACGGCGGCAGTGGAATTGATATAGGCGGCAACAGCAGCACCGGGATGCTGCTTTTTAAATTTTCGCAGCTGATCAGCATCAATCATATCGGCCAGTGGACAGCCGGCGTTCAGGTCCGGAAGCAGTACTGTCTTCGCGGGCGATAAAATGGCAGCGCTTTCCGCCATGAAATGAACCCCGCAAAAGACAATCAGATCAGCTTTGGATTCAGCCGCGATGCGGCTCAGTTCAAAGGAGTCGCCCACGTAATCGGCAACATCCTGTACTTCTTCAATCTGGTAATTATGAGCAAGAATAATTGCATTGCGCTGTTTTTTCAATTGATCTATTCTTTTTAAGATCTCCTGCCTGTCCATTAAAAGCCCGCCCCTTACATATTTTGGTTATACTTAGGCTTATTATGAGTTATATATAGCCTGCTGTCAATGAAATATCGAATAATGCCTGATTATTACATATCTTATTTTACTTTGAGCACCGCGGTAAAGGCTTCCTGGGGGATTTCCACCCGGCCGATTTTTTTCATTTTCTTCTTACCTTCTTTTTGTTTCTCCAGCAGTTTGCGTTTGCGGGTTATGTCCCCGCCGTAAAGTTTTTCAGTTACATTTTTGCGCAGCGCCTTGATTGTTTCCCGGGCAATAATCTTATTCCCGATTGCTGCCTGCACCGGAACATCAAACATTTGCCGCGGGATGATCTCGCGCAGTTTTTCCACCATCTCCTTGCCCCGTTGGTACGCCTTGTCGCGGTGAATAATGAAGGAGAGAGCATCTACCTTTTCAGTATTGACCAGGATATCCATCTGGACCAGAGCCGACTGCCGGTAACCGTGCAGGTTATAGTCGAGAGAAGCATAACCGCGGGTGCGCGATTTAAGCAAATCAAAAAAATCATAGATGATTTCAGCCAGCGGCAGGAAATAGGAAAGCTTAACCCGACCCGGATCAGGGTATTCCGTATCGTGGTATTCACCACGCTTCTCCTGGCAGAGTTCCATTACCGCCCCCACATATTCGGCAGGCATGAAAATTGAGGCCTCCACATAGGGTTCTTCAATGGCAACCCGTTCATCAATAGCCGGCATCAGGGCCGGATTGTCTACAGCGATAACCCCGCCATTTCGTAAGTAAACCCGGTAGACCACGCTCGGAGCCGAAACGATCAGTTCAATCCCGTATTCGCGCTCCAGCCTTTCCCGGACGATATCCATGTGTAACAGACCCAAAAAACCACAGCGAAAACCGAGCCCCAGTGCGACCGATTTTTCCGGCTCGTAAGTCAGGGCCGAATCGTTTAATTTCAGGCGTTCAATGGCCTCCCGCAGGGCGGCAAAATCGTTGCTGTCCTGGGGGAATAAACCGCAGTAAACCATCGACACCACCTTTCGGTAACCGGGCAAGGCTTCAGATGCTGGATTAGCGGCGCTGGTTATGGTATCGCCGACTTGTGCGTCACCGACATTTTTTATCGAAGCCATCAGGTAGCCAACTTCGCCGGCCGCCAGGCCATCCACCGGCGTCATGGCCGGTCTAAAAACCCCTGTTTCGGTTACTTCAAAGTTTTTGCCGGTATTCATGAATTTTATCTTTTCGCCTTTACGAATGCTGCCCTCCATCACCCTAACATAGGCAATTACCCCGCGATAACTGTCGTAGTGTGAATCAAAAACCAGCGCTTTAAGCGGGTTGTCCGGTCCTCCGCCTCCCGGAGGCGGCACATTTTTTATAACCGCTTCCAGGACCGCTCCGATACCGGTGCCATGCCTGGCCGATATCGGTAGAGCCTGCTCGGCGGCGAAGCCAATAACTGCCGTTAGTTCTGCCTTAACCTTTTCGGGGTTGGCATTGGCCAGGTCAATCTTGTTGATTACCGGAATGATGGCAAGGTTCTGCTCAAGCGCTAAGTAAACGTTAGCCAGGGTCTGGGCTTCAATGCCCTGCACGGCATCAACAACCAAAATTGCTCCTTCGCAGGCAGCAAGGCTGCGTGAAACTTCATAGGCAAAATCAACATGGCCCGGAGTATCGATCAAGTTCAGGATATAGTCTTCACCATCTTTTGACCTGTAAACGAGGCGAACAGCCTGCAATTTAATGGTAATGCCGCGCTCCCTTTCCAGATCCATCTGGTCAAGGACCTGCTCCTTCATCTGCCTGGCGGAAAGGGTTCCGGTAGCTTCCAGCAAGCGATCAGCCAGGGTTGACTTTCCGTGATCAATATGAGCAATGATACAAAAGTTCCTGATTTTACCCGGGTCCAACAATCCTGCCTCCATCCGGTTTAAGCCAAAGCTCCCGTAGGATTATATCACCAGGAGTACAAAGCGACAATACAGGGTCAGGAATGATGGGTCGGGAATGATCCTAATATTACCCCTACCGATAACCCTCTCTCTTAAGGGAAAAGGCCGGCCCCCCAGATTATGGAAACAGCCGGCCCAACCGGTTAATAGGATCTTCTTTTTAACTCA
>DBBD01000111.1 GCA_002292015.1 Firmicutes bacterium UBA993 | reverse complement strand
CATAGTGTAAAGTTATTGTAGGGGTTTGCATGGATCTCACCAGTTTGGTATGCTATAATGGCCGACGTATTAGAAACATTATAATTATTATAAATTAGCTAATAAATGCAAATGTTAGGAGGTTTATTTCTTGAAAATCGTCGGGACTAATGTGAAAGAGTGCACGCTGTGTGGTGCTTGCGAAGCCACTTGCTCCACTTTCTATTTTGAGGAGGACAATCGTAAAAAATCAGCGATCCGGGTGGAAGAACTCCCGGAGAAGCGGGGCGTGGCGATCAATGTCTGCAACCAGTGCGGCGACTGCGTAAAAGTTTGCCCGGTGTTAGCGATCAACCAGGCAAAAAACGGGGTTGTGGTGATCAACAAAAATCTTTGTGTCGGCTGCTTTAACTGTGTCGGGGTTTGTCCGACGGAAACGATGTTCTGGCATGAAGATTTGAGCGAGCCTTTTAAATGTATCGCCTGTGCGCGCTGCACAAAAGAATGCCCGACGGAAGCGATTTTTATGCAGGATATATAACTTTCCGGGTGTACGACGGAATGTTTAATTAGGGGAGGATTATTTATGTCTGTTCTAATCGAAAAGATGCGTTCGTCTCGAAAAGTTTTAGCCGCGTATCATTATGTACCGGCGCTGATAGAACGTGGCTACGCCGGTAAAACCCTTTATATAGACCTTACTAATAAAAATATCGAGTCAAAAGATGTTACGCGGCAGATGAAAGATATTTTTGTCGGCGGAAAAGGTTTCGGGCTCTGGTACCTTTGGAATGCGGTTACACCCGATACAAAATGGAATGATCCGGAAAACGAAATTATCATATCTCCCGGACCCATTGCCGGTATAACCCAGTATCCGGGTTCAGGAAAATCTTTGCTTGTCACCCTGTCACCATTAACTGACTCGGTAATGGACAGTAACGTTGGCGGCTTTTTTGGCCCCTACTTAAAGTTTTCGGGTTGGGATGCCCTGGAGATTCAGGGCAAGGCCGATAAGGATGTTGTTGTTTTTATCGACGGAGATAACGGTAGAGTGACCATTGAAGAGGTAGACCTCGACCCATCAGCCAGCCACCTGCTCAGCGAACAGCTGACAGAGCTGATGGCAGAAACAGAGCATGATAAGAAGAATATATCAGTAGTATCCACCGGGAGCGGTGCCGAACACACCAGGGTGGGAATGTTAAACTTTTCATTTTATGATTTAAGGCGAAAGGTAGCCCGGTTAAAACAGGCCGGCCGAGGTGGTATCGGCACAGTATTCAGGGACAAAAAACTGGCAGCCTTGGTAGTCAGGTTCTCCGGTCTGAGCGGAAAAAGCAATAACCCGGCCGACCCGGCCGCTATTGCCCGCACAGGTGTTAAGATAACCAGGGAAATTAATAAATTTGATGATACCCAGTTCCGGATGCGGCAGATCGGTACCGCCAACCTGATGACGCCGATGAATGACTATGACCTGCTGCCGGTTCATAACTTTAAATACGGATCGCACAAAGATGCTGCCGGCATTTCATCCGAGGTGCTGCGTAGCCGTTTTACCCAGAAGATGCCTGACGGTTGCTGGGTCGGTTGTGCCCTTTCTTGCTGCAAGGCGGTCGATAACTTTGTGCCAAAAACAGGACCTTTCAAAGGAAAGAAAGTGACTGTGGACGGGCCTGAGTATGAAAATGCTGCCGGGCTGGGCTCTAACTGCGGTATTTTTGATGCCGATTACGTAATTGAGGCCAACTTTTACTGCGATACTTACGGCCTCGATACTATTTCGACCGGCACGATCATCGCTTTCATTATGGAATGCTTCGAAAATGATATTTTAAATGAGACGATTACCGGCGGTTTGAAGCTGAATTTTGGTAATGCCGAGGCGGCGATGGAGTTAATCCACCAGATGGGTCAGGGTCGCGGTTTTGGTAAAGTTGCTGGTCAGGGCGTGCGCCGGATGAAAAAAATATTCGCTGAAGAGTATGGCGGAGATCCGGCTTTTTTACAGGATATCGGCATGGAAAATAAAGGCTTGGAGTATTCGCAGTACCAGGCCAAGGAATCACTGGCCCAGCAAGGTGGCTACGCCCTTGCCAATAAAGGTCCGCAGCACGACGAAGCATGGCTGATCTTCATGGATATGGTCAACAACCAGCTGCCCACTTTTGAAAAAAAAGCAGAGGCCTTGCATTACTTCCCGATGTTCAGAACCTGGTTCGGACTGCAGGGGCTATGCAAACTGCCCTGGAATGATATAATTCCTGAAAGCAATGCCATTGCTGACAGCCCGGAGAAAATACCCGAACATGTCCAGAATTACGTTGATCTTTTCAATGCTGTTACGGGTAAGAATATAGATAAAGATGAAATGATTCGCCAATCAGAACGGGTTTACAATTTCCAGCGTGTTTTTAACTTAAGGATGGGTTTTGGTACCAGGGAACATGATGCGGCTCCTTACCGGGCGCTCGGACCGGTAACTGAAGAAGAATATGAATCACGCCAGGATCGCTACGACAAACAGCTGAAGGAAGATGTGGGTATCAACCCGGAAGGGATGAGCACGGACGCAAAGGTTGCCGCGATGCGAAAATACCGTCAGGGTCGTTATGAAACATTAATTGATGTGGTTTACAAGCGCCGGGGCTGGAATGAAAACGGCGTTCCTACATTGGGGCATCTGGAAAACCTTGGAATCGACTTTCCCGAAGTTGTTGAAGTGGTTAAAAAACATCTTTAGAGACGACCATGCCGCCTGAGGCACCGGCAAAAGGATTAATTTTCCCCTCACCCCGATCCTCTTTTCAGGGAGAGGGGATTTATTAGGATAACCAATCATGCCGTTTTATGGCATCGGCAAAGGGATTAATCCCCCTTCATTTAGAACCTCTCTCCGAGGAGAGGGGACTTAAAGGGCGGAAGCAAATGAGCAGCAGTAAGGGGTAGAATATGGTGATCATGGTAAACGGCAAACAGATTGAGTGGGAAGAAAACTTAACAATCAAGAGCTTGCTAAAAAAAATGAATTATACCTTTCCAAAAATTGTAGTCCGGGTGAATGGCAAAGTTGTTGAGCAGAAAAAATGGGCTGAGTTTAAAGTCCCCGACCAGGCCGAAGTGCAAGCACACCACCTGATTGCCGGCGGTTAGGGAATTATTTTTTTAATGTTATGCATCGCTTGAAAGGTATTTTATGGTCGTAGATAGAAAAACTGATGTGGTGTTTAAAGATAGAATAGTGACTATAATGGCATTATAAGTCAGTAGCAAGAAAAGGAGGTGAGCAAAGAGATAAATTGCTCGAATGTTTCCTTTTACCGCCGGCAAGAAGGGGGGATCTATGCCAGGGAAAACAATAATCTGCAGACACTGTATCAAGTTTGCCTGTTACCGGACACTTCGTTTACACTTAACGGGGGAGAAGGGACAAAACCTAAAATACGGGGAGGTCATTTTAGTTGTTGAAGAATAAGAATATCCTGTTGTTAGCGTTGGTTGTTATGTTTTTGGTTTTTAGCTTGTTTGGCTGCGCCCCGCCGGCTGCACCGCCTGCTGATGATGATGCTGCCGCCGAGGAGCCGGCCGCAGAATTTAAAGGCGAAAAGCTGTTAGGGATCATGATTCCGACCACTGGTGCCCAAGCCACAGACGGAATTGACATGAAAAACGCTGCCCTGCTTGCTGTCGAGGAAATTAATGCCGCCGGTGGAGTTCTCGGTTACAAGATCATTACCACAATCGGGGACGATGGCTGCGATCCCTCGATGGCAACTGCTGCTGCCAGCAAGTTAATTGCCGAAGAGGTTTTCGGAGTAGTTGGCGGTTTCTGCTCTGGTGCAACTCTGCCGACCCTCAAGCTTTATGGCGATGCGGGCACTCCTTTCGTTATTGCTGCTTCGAACGCTACCACGCTGATTGCTGAAAACCCGGGTTGGGCTTTTATGATTAACAGCACCGGAGACGCCCAGGCCGCAAAAGCAGTAAGCTCGTTTGAAAACTTAGGAGTTGAAACCATCTCACTGGTTGATGATGGCTCTGCGTTCTCGGTGGACTTGAAAGATCAGACTAAAGCAGCTTGGGAGGCTGCCGGTTATGCTGTTTTATCCGAAGATCGGATCGATCCCGGAACCGTGGACTTCTCGGCTGTTGTTACCAGAATTATGTCGGCTAATCCCGACGGCGTTTACTGGACGGCTTACCAGGGTCCCGGCGCTAAGTTGATTATGCAGCTGCGTCAAAGTGGTTACGAGGGTGTCATCATAGTTGGGGATGGCTCCAGTGCTCAGGAATTAATCGATCTGGCCGGACCGGATGCAGAAGGCGTATACTGCACCGCTCCCCCCGTTGTGGACTTCCTGCCTGCCGCACAGGACTTTATCAGCAGCTATAAAGCAATGTTCCCTCGCGATCCGGGTGCTTATGCCGGCTTGATGTATGATGCTACTTACCTGTTGATGGATGCCGTTGAACGCGCGGGCTCCTTTGACGGTGAAGCGGTTAAAGCCGCACTGGCTGCCACCGATGCATTTGAAAAGCTGACCGGCCCGATCTTCTTTACCCCGCAAAACACCCTGGGCAGAAGTAACTTTGTTCTACTGGTTGCCCAGGATGGCAAATGGACTCTGGCTGAATAAGCTACTGTAAAGACCAAGAGCGCAGGCCTGGCTAATACCACGGCCTGCGCCTTCTTAAGAGGTGAACAGATGACACTCTGGGAGATTTTTCTGCAGCAGCTGTTCAATGGTCTACTGATCGGTTCTTTCTACGGACTGGTGGCAATCGGTTACTCCATGGTTTATGGTATTATCAAGCTGCTGAACTTTGCCCATGCTGATATTTACATGGGCGGTGCCTTTGTGGGCTTAATTGCCCTGTCGTTTTTTGCTGATTCAGCTATCGGCAATGCCTGGCTGGGGATCGTTTTATCCTTGCTGATCAGCATGTTTCTGATCGGGATACTCGGTGTTCTGATTCAAAGGGTCGCTTACCGCCCAATGCTAAAAGCGCCGCGTCTATCGATTCTGATTACAGCCCTGGCTGTATCAATGCTGCTTTACAACACGGTGATGCTTTTAACCCACGGGCAGTTCAGGCCTTTTAGGACCGGTTTAACCCATGATAGTTTTTTTGTTGGCGCGTTGCGCCTTACCGAAACCCGTGTTGTTCTACTGGTGGCAGCCATACTGCTGATGTTTATTTTGCACCAGTTTGTTACCAGGTCTATGTATGGCAAAGCGATGCGGGCCATCTCCCTAGATCGGGATACTTGTCAGTTGATGGGTATAAACGTCTATAAAATTGTGGCGATTACTTTTTTTGTCGGCTCAGCGCTGGCTGCGGCTGCAGGTGTTATGGCCGGTGTTTTTTATGGCACGGTTCACTTCTACATGGGCTTTTTTATTGGTTTAAAAGCTTTTACTGCCGCGGTAATTGGCGGCATTGGTATACTTCCCGGAGCGATGCTCGGCGGTTTGCTACTGGGTTTACTTGAGTCTTTCGCCACGCAAATTCCCTTTATCGGCTCTGTTTGGCAAAATGTGTTTTCATTTGTATTCCTGATTCTTTTTTTAATATTTAAACCGACTGGGATTCTTGGACGGGCCGAGAGTGAAAGGATGTAGCACTCTATGGAACAGATAAAACCAAAGAAGATAACACTTAACCCATTTGAAAAAGTTGTTGAAAAACTTTATGAACTTTTCGACAACAACGTTTTGCGCTACTCGGTGTTGATCACGATGACTGCTTTTCTGGTCTACCTGCCAAGGGCATCTAGCCTCTTTACACAGGAAATCATGACCAACATGTTTTTTTACGTGGTGGTTTGTCTCGGCTTAAATATAATCGTCGGTTTCGCCGGTTTACTGCATCTTGGATACGCCGCATTTTTTGCGGTTGGCGCTTACGTAACCGGGATTATGAGTGCAACCTACGGCATTAATTTTTGGTTAACCCTGCCCTTTAGTATCGTGGCAGCAATCATAGCCGGCTTGGCCATTGGCGCTCCAACTCTAAGGCTTCGCGGCGATTACCTGGCCATAGTTACCCTCGGATTCGGAGAGATAATCCGGATTACAGTTCGTAACGTCGGTATTACCGGAGGCGCTGTCGGTTTAATCGGGATCGAAAGACCGGTATTTTTTGGCATTGTTCTGAACCAGATTTCGCATTTCTATTACATGTTTTTTATCCTGTCGATTATTGCAATCTTTGTTTCCTACCGGCTGTATGATTCCCGTTTGGGCAGGGCCTGGCAGTATATCCGCGAGGATGAGGATGCTGCAGCAGCTATGGGCATTAACGTTGTTACCACAAGGTTATCGGCCTTTATTATCGGTTCCTGTTTCGGCGCTTTGGCCGGTTCTTTTTTTGCTGTCAAGATGACAGCGATTTCTCCCGATTCTTTTATGTTTATTCATTCAATAATGATCCTGCTGGCTGTTGTACTGGGCGGGATGGGCAAGATTCCCGGTGTTGTGCTTGGTGCGATTATCGTAACCATTTTCCCGGAGATTTCGAGAGATATCGGGCAGTACCGGCTGATTATATTCGCTGTAATACTTTTAGTGCTGATGATTTATCGTCCGCAGGGTCTCTGGCCGGACAGGCAGTTTCAATCAACAAAAAAATAATGGGGTGTTGCAGTGGCGCTGCTTGAGATCAGGGATTTAACATTACGTTTTGGTGGTTTGTGCGCAATCAACGGCTTGTCGCTGGAAATAGAAGAACATTCAATCCGCAGCCTGATTGGACCTAACGGTGCTGGCAAAACCTGTGTTTTTAACTGCCTCACCGGGTTTTACAAACCGAGCAGTGGAGATATGCTGTTTCAGGGCGCTAGCCTTATAAATAAAAAACCACATTTTGTTACTTACCGGGGGATGGCACGCACTTTTCAGAATTTGCGTCTTTTTAAGCAGTTAAGTGTGCTGGAAAATGTGATGTCGGGAATGCATTGCCGGACTAACTCCGGTTTTTTCAGCAGCGTTTTACGAACTAAAGGTCAACAGGCGGAAGAAAAACATATCCGTGAAGTAGCAGAAGAGTGTCTGGATTTTGTTGGTATCCTTGATAAAAAGCACCACATGGCCAAAAATTTGCCCTATGGCGATCAACGGCGGGTAGAGTGGGCGCGTGCGCTCGCCACCCAGCCTAAGTTATTGATGCTTGACGAACCGGCGGCCGGCCTGAACCGGGAAGAAAAGGCCAGGTTAATCGAATTAATTGCCCGTGTTCGTGACGAGCGGAAAATCACGATTTTTTTAATTGAACATGATATGAGCTTAGTGATGAAGGTATCTGAGAAGATCTTCGTTATTGATTATGGAACAAAAATTGCTGAAGGTACAGTAAGGGAAGTACAGGATAACCCGCTGGTGGTTGAAGCTTATCTAGGCAAAGAAGAACAGGAGGATGCCGTATGAGCGAAGTAATCCTGGAACTGAGGGATGTCGAAACGCGCTACGGTCAGATTTATGCTTTGCGCGGCATCAATTTTCAGGTTAAAAAAGGAGAAATTGTTACCCTGCTCGGGGCGAATGGCGCCGGTAAAAGCACTACATTAAAAACTATTTCCAGCCTGGTTCCGGCCAGCGCCGGCCAGGTGCTTTTTATGGGCAGGGATATAACCTACGATCAGCCCCACTCAATAGTAGAGATGGGTGTTATACATGTACCCGAGGGCCGAATGATCTTTAAGGAGCTTACAGTTCGCGAAAACTTAGAGCTTGGCTCGTTTACCCTGAAGAATAATGCTGAGCGAAAACGGCGCATCGATCATGTTTTTGAGATATTTCCAGTGCTAAAAGAGCGGCACAAGCAAATGGGCGGCTTTCTGTCTGGGGGCGAGCAGCAGATGCTGGCAATTGGCCGAGCGCTGATGACTCAGCCTAAAGTTCTGATGCTTGACGAACCGTCATTGGGTTTGGCGCCAATTTTAGTGCAGACAATAATGAAGATCATTAAGCAGATCAACGATGAGGGAACAACGGTGTTGCTGGTTGAACAGAATGCCAAGGCAGCGCTTAAGTTGGCTAACCGCGGTTATGTACTTGAGACCGGCGAAATAGTAATGGACGGCAATGCTGCTGTCCTGATCAAGGATGAAAGTATCGTCAAGGCCTATTTGGGAGAAGAAAAACACCCTGACTAACCGTATATTTGGAGAGAGCTATTGAAACCTAATTACCGTAATGCAGTTTACCGGTTACTACTGGTTTTATACGCTATATATATTTTCAACAGCTTGGTTTGGGCTTCGGCAACAGCTGCTGCTGAGCCTGTTATTGAAGAAAATGTTGTCTATTATTTTTGGGGATATTGTCCAGTCTGCAGTAAACCGGAAGAGCATGTTGGAATTTTTGATGATTTCCCGGTGGAAGTAAGAATTTATGAAGTTTTTTACGATGAAGCAGGAAGGGAAAAATACAACCAGGTCAGCGAAGAGCTTCAGATAACAGCAAAGGGATTTCCGACCCTGGTCTATAATGAACGCTACTGGCTGGGTTTTTCCAATATAGTTCAGGAAGAGATCATTGCGGCCATTGAGTCTTCCCTGGATCAGGGGGCAGTTGAATATAAAAACAATGCTTTCCGTCTGCCGCTGTTCGGCGCAGTCGATTTTCAGGCTGCTCCGATCCTGTTAACTACCGTCCTGATTGCCTTTCTTGACGGCTTTAATCCCTGTTCACTTTTTGTACTAACTTTTCTTTTGACCATCATCATTCACTCCGCTTCCCGCAAAAAGATCTTCCTGATTGGCTTTACTTTTTTACTGGTTACTACTTTTGTTTATGGTTTGTTCATTCTCGGCATCCTCAACATTATGGTTTTTGCCACCCGCCTTTTCTGGATCCGTAATATTGTAGCCGCCCTGGTTATAGTGGTAGGCCTTTTTGGTATAAAAGATTTTTGGGTGGCAAAGGAAGGGCTGACATTTTCTATACCGGAAAAGTACAAGTCGAGGTTTTACAAACAGGTCAGAAGAGTCTTTTATACCGATTCTGCCCTGCCGATGATCGGCGCCACCGCTGTAATGGGTTTGGGGATCGCCTTGGTTGAGTTGCCCTGCACTGCGGGCTTTCCTTTCATTTGGAGCACGATTGTTACAAGTTTAGATCTTTCGGCAAACTATTTTGCGCTGCTATTTGCTATTTACCTGCTGGTGTATCTGCTCGATGAAGTTATAATATTTGTTTTCGCCGTTATAAAAATGCGCTTGGCAAAAATGACGGAAGAGCAGGGGAAAACCCTGAAGTTGGTGGCTGGTACTTTGATGCTGATTCTGGGCCTGATCCTGCTAATCAGTCCGAAGTCCATGGAGAGCATAACCAGTTTGATCGCCATTTTCGGAACAGCGTTTGCGACAACGTTTATAATCTATCAGCTAAAAAAGTTCTTTGTTAAGCAAAGATCATAGGTGCGGCCAGGTGTCGGCGATGCGGTAACCTTCCGGCCAGGGGTCTGTCGGGTCCACGCAGTGCTGGTGAGTGCCGGTTATCCAGGCTTGCCCGGAAATAAGCGGGTAGACAGCCTGCCGCTCACCAACCCTGGTTAGCGAATCGATTTTACAATAAAAACGGGAACCGATAATTGATTCGCCGATGTAGTGTTCGCCGGGTCTTAAAATCCCCTGTTGGTACAGTAAAGCCATGCGGGCAGAACAGCCGGTTCCCGTGGGACTCCGGTCGAGTTTTCCAGGTCGAATAACCACGGTGTTGCGACCGAGCCAGCTTTCTTTTTCTTTCTTCAGGGGAGCGGCAACCTGGCAAAATGAGATATGGTTCCATTCAGGGTTTTCTGGATGATTAAAACCAAGCTGTTCATTAGCGGAATTGGTTATTCTCATGCCTGTCTCAACAATATCCCGGGCTTCATCGGCCGTCAGTTTAAACCCAAGTTTTTCAGCATTGACTATCACGAAACTGTCACCACCGTATGCAGTATCAACAGTTAAGGTGCCGATTCCTTCTACTTCCAGGCTGACACCGGCTTTGTCGACAAAAGATGGAACGTTACGGACGGTAACCCTGGTAACCTTGCCGGCTTCACAGCGGGCTACGACTTCAATCAAACCTCCCGGCGGCTCTAAGATCATCTTGGTTTCAGGCTCCTCCATCGGGATGATTCCTGTTTCCAGAAGCACTGTTGCGACGCAGATAGAGTTTGAACCGGACATCGGCGGAGTATCTTCAGGCTCCATGATAATCCAACCCATCTGCGCCTTAGGGCTTTTAGGCGGAACAAGCAGGTTTACGTGACGAAAAACTCCACCGCGTGGCTCATTAAGCATCAGATTCCTCAACTTTTGATCCGCGGCAATATAGCGGGATTGTTCCCAAATAGTCTCCCCGGGAGGCGGAGCGACACCACCGACGATTACATCCCCGACTTCGCCTTCAGCGTGACAGCTGACTACGTGAATTACCTGTTTTGCACGCACTTCGTTTCCTCCAAACGATTTTAAACTTCACCCGGCAGCCGATCTCCAGCCTTCGACCGCCAGCTAAATTAAGCCGCTTCCGGTTTTAACAGGCAACGGGCCTGAGAACTTACGCATAAAGGTGGCTCTTTCCTGAAGATATTTTTCCGACGGCGCTGTCAGATCCAGGCATTGGTAATCAAGCCCGAGGTGCCGGTAAGTATCGCTGCCAAGGCGATGATAAGGCAGTACTTCAATTTCTCTAATATTAGTCAGGCCGGCGCAAAACTGTGCTGATTCCCTCAGGTTTTGATCACTATCATTAAAGCCGGGAATCAACGGCAGGCGAATCGTTATTACCAAAGGAAAGCACGAAGCGTTAACCTTTTTAATGTTTTCCAGGATTAGGCCATTATTTTCGCCCAGCCAAAGCAGGTGCAAGCGGCTATCCATCTGTTTTAAGTCAGCGTAAAGGTGATCAAGCCAGGGCAAGGCCATCTCAATTTGCGAAAAGGGAACGTGCATGCAGCTTTCCACGGCGGTATGAATACCGTGTTTTTTAGTTTCCCGTAAAATGTTTGCTGTAAAACCGGCTTGACAGAAGGGTTCGCCACCGCTGATGGTCAAACCACCCCCGGAGTGGAAGTAGAAGATCTCATCCTGACAAATTTGTTCCACAGCTTCGGCGACAGTAAGGGTATGCCCGTATTTCTTTATGGCATTCTGTGGGCAGCTTGCTGCGCAGCCAAAGCAGCGCTGGCATTTTTCCGGATCGAAAGTGACTGTTTTTTCATCTTTTTCATCAGCAGCGCGAGCAAGTGCCTGTACGCGACAAGCGTCAACACAGTTGCCGCAGAGCGTACAGAGATCCTGAACATAGCCGCGCTGAGGCTCAAAGGGTCGCGATTCCGGCGTCGAGCACCAAGGGCACTGCAGGGGACAGCCCTTTAGGAATAGGACAGTTCTCAAACCCCGGCCGTCGTGCATGGAGGCCCGCGCAAAACGCAGAACACTGCCGGTTAATGCCATTTCAGATTTTTGCCGGCCGCCGCTCATCCGACGGAGATTCCCTGCATCACGGTCCGCCCGATAATCTCATCCTGAACATCTTTACCCAACTCGGTAAAGTAAGCGGTGTAGCCGGCCACCCTGACCAGCAACCCTTTATACTTTTCCGGTTCCTGCTGGGCCCTAAGCAAAGTATCCTGGTCGATTACGTTAAACTGAACATGATAGACTCCGAGACTGCACATGCTTTTTAGGATGGCCATCAGTTGGGCGATACCATTTTCGGTATTAAACATGGCCGGTTCAATTTTCATGTTAAGCAACGTACCCTGAACAAAGCGACCATGCGGGATATGGGCAACTGCTGACAACACTGCGGTAGGTCCGTTAAAATCAGTGCCACCGCTTGGACTGACACCATCGGCCAGAGGTTGCCAGGCTTTACGCCCTGAAGGCAAAGCCCCAACCTCCAGGCCGAAGGGGGTGTTACCGGAAACAGGGAGGATGCCGGGAGTCATTTTGCCAAACTTACTTCTGTATTGTTCAATTTCATCAGCGATAAAGGTAAAGATATCTCCGGCAATTTGATCGGTCAGGGGATCGTTGTTACCATATTTAGGCGCTTCCAGGCAGAGTTTTCGGAGCTTATCTGATCCTTCGAAATTCTTCTCCAGGGCGTTTAACAGCTCGCTCATCCGGATCAGGCCGGTATCGTAAACCAGGTGGCGGACAGCCGCTATGCTGTTGATCAGATCGGCAACGCCGATCAAAATAATCCCGTTGCCCGTATTGTATTTTGCTCCGCCCCAGGCATAATCGAGACTTTTTTCGATACAGTCACGGAAAGTGAGGGAAAGTGCCGGTACAGGCCTGTTAAAACCAATTTCATCCAGTACGTGACTGCCGGCAACAACAGCGCGGATAGCGTAAGCAATCTGAGTCTTGACTGCATTAATAAACTGTTCGTAGGTAACAAAGTTGTTTGGTTCTCCGGTACGGGCCGCGATGTAGAGGCCGCTTTTTCTGTTTTTACCATTGCCGAGCGCAAATTCTACCATGCTGCCAAGGTTGATGTCGGCCAAAGCAGTATAGTGCCGTAGACGCCCTTCCAGGTTGGTTTCAACGCAGCCGCAGGGGTTCCAGTTGTAAGCCTCTTTTAAAGGAATGCCCTTGTTCATCAGCATTAAAATTCCCAGGTCGTCATTATGAAAAGCGGGAAAACCGGTACCAAGGCTGATCAGCTCCACTACTTTCCGCAAAAAAGAATTCGGATTTTTAGCCATGCTGTAGCGTACGGAAAGTGAAGGCTGATAAAGCTGCACATCGATCGTGGCCTGCAGGATCATACAGGAGAGCTCGTTGACGGCATCTTTACCGGTGTCATCCACGCCGCCGACGCAGACATTCTGGAACATCGGGTAACCGGCGGCAAACTCGGCGGTAAGGGCATCCTGAAACAGACAGGGTTCGCTGAATTTAACCCAGAGGCAGTCAAGCAGCTCCTGTGCTTCATCATTGGTTATTATTCCGGCGTTAAGATCGGCCTTCAAAAAAGGCCACAAGTATTGATCCATGCGTCCGGGATTGTAACTGGCAGCATTCTGTTCCATAAAGATGCAGGTATGGTATAAGTAAAGTGATTGCAGTGCTTCTCTGAATGTGCGGGCCGGCTGCTGCGGAACATGGTGACAGGTGGCGGCAACTTGAAGCAGCTCTCCCCGGCGCCGGGGATCTGCTTCCAGTTCTGCCAGGCGTTCAGCTTCCAGGGCATATCTTTCAGCCAGGGCGGCGATACCTTCGGCCGCAATCAAAAGAGCCTGCAAGTAATAATCTTTTTCATAATCACCAGGCTTGGTGATATCCAGTTTAATGCGTTCTTTTTCAATGGTATTTACAATGCCGGTCAGCCCTTCCTTAATCAACCATTCGTAACCAGCCGTGGTTTCGCCCCAGCCACGAACCGCCTTGCGGTCGATATAAATAACACCGTGATCGCGCAGGGCCCTGGTAATCTCCGGAATCTGAGCCAGCCACTCTTCATAGTTTGAACGGCCTTGCCAGTAAGGCTTGATTTCCTTCATAAAGATTTTTTTATCTTCCGGCCTTAAATAGAAGGGATCATACTTTCGATTGCTAATCGTCTCAAGCTCCCGGTCAAGAACAGACCAGCAAGAATCGGCGCAAAGGATTCCGCCGCGAATTTTGCTGCCGGCGCAGCCGACTATCAGCTCGTCATCCCAGATTGTTACAGTTTTATGATAACACTGGTTCCTGAAGGCTTTGGCTTTGCGGATCACCAGCGGTTCACCCTCTGCCTCGCGAAAACCGGCAGTTAAAAGCCTGGCATTTTCCAGGTCCATTTCAGGCATGGTGGACAAGACTCGTTCTTTTAGGCGCCTGATTCGATCCAGGTAGGTCGGTGCTTTACCAGGGCCGGATTTTCCCTTTGTTACGGACATTAAAAATTCCTCCCGGTCAGGCAATGATGTATAATTAATTATAGCACAAGCTGCCAGGCGAAGATGATATTAGATATGACGTTTAATATTATGATAAACTAATATTCGTTATGAGTTGTGGTGAAAAAAATAATAGGGATAATATTCAACATCCAGCGTTTTTCTCTGCATGATGGGCCGGGAATCCGGACCACGGTTTTCTTTAAAGGTTGTCCGCTCAACTGTGTCTGGTGCCAGAATCCGGAAGGGATTGGACGCGATCCGCTTCAAATCAGGCATCGGCAAAAGTG
This sequence comes from Firmicutes bacterium UBA993, assembly GCA_002292015.1. Lineage (GTDB taxonomy): Bacteria > Bacillota > Dethiobacteria > DTU022 > DTU022 > UBA993. The sequence continues at coordinate 14,270 of DBBD01000111.1, read as the reverse complement.
TATCGGTTGTTACAGCTGCTATGAACAGTGCCCGCAGGGAGCAGTGAAGAAGGGACCGAGCGGCCCGCTGGTTGATCCTGAACTCTGCAATAAATGTTTTCGGTGTTGCGAAATATGTTCCGCCGGTGCGGTAGAAAAAGCAGGACACTCAATAGCTGCCGGAGAGCTGGTAACCGAACTTTTAAAAGATCTCCTTGTTTTTGAGGAGTCTGGCGGAGGAGTAACTTTTTCCGGCGGCGAGCCTTTTATGCAGCCGGTTTTCCTGCTTGAGGTGCTGAGGTTATTAAAACTTAAGGGGATCCATACCGCTATCGAAACCTGCGGTTATACCGCCTGGCCGAACCTGGAGCAAGCGGCGGCATTTACTGATCTTTTTCTCTATGATCTGAAATTGATTGATGAGGATCAATTTAAAAAGTACACCGGCGTTTCCGGCAAACCGATTCTGTCAAACTTGAAAAAATTAAAAAATGCAAAAGTTGATCTACAGGTGCGAATGCCCTTAATAAAGGGCATAAATGACGATAAAAACAGCCTGGAAAAGGTTGCAGCCTACTTGCTGGCGGTGGGAATCGAAAAGATCGAACTGATACCTTATCATAATTTTGGTGAGGCAAAGTATGAAAAAATAGGCCGTGAATACAGATTGAAGGGACTGTCCAGGTACAGCGATGCTGATCTGCAAATGGCCAGGATGACCCTGGACAGAGCCGGGATATTGACTAACAGCGAGGGTGAGTAACATGATTACAGCAGACCGGGGAGCCACTGAAAGAGTAAAAAAATTAAGGGCGCAAAGCGTGAAAACAGACCCGGAAATATCGCTGGAAAGAGCTTTGCTGGTAACTGAAGTTTATAGGCATAACTATGGCAAGGTTTCTCCGCCGTTGCTCAGGGCGCTTGTGTTTAAACAGCTCATGGAAAAGAAGTCGATCTGCATCAACGATGGTGAACTGCTGGTTGGCGAAAGAGGACCCGGCCCCCAGGAAACCCCCACTTACCCTGAATTGTGCTGTCACACCTTAGAAGATCTTGCTGTAATCAGCAAGCGCAAAAAAATTTCATTTAAAGTCAGCGAAGAAGCACTAAAAGCCCAGCAGGAAGTGATCATTCCATACTGGAAAGGGCTTTCCATGCGTGAAAAAATCTTTGAAATGGTGAGTCCGGCCTGGCTGGATTGCTACCAGGCCGGCCTTTTTACCGAATTTATGGAACAGCGTGCTCCTGGCCACACCGTGGCTGGTGATAAAATTTACCGGACCGGCATGTTGGACTTGCTGGCCCGGATAAAAATTAAACTGGCTGAGTTGGAAAAAGTGAATGGATGTGACCGGGCCGCACAAGAAGATCAGTTGAATGCGATGGCCATATGCGCCGAAGCAGTAATCAGGTTTGCCGAACGCCACGCCGAGCTGGCTGAAGAGAAAGCCATGATTGAAGAAAGCAGTGAAAGAAAAGCGGAGTTGCTTAAGATAGCGAAGGTCTGCCGGCAAGTACCGGCAAATGCGCCCAGTAACATGTGGGAAGCGCTCCAGTGTTACTGGTTTGTCCATTTGGGTGTGATTTCCGAACTTAACACCTGGGACGCTTTTTGCCCCGGCCGCCTTGATCAGCATCTCGAACCTTTTTATCGCGTTGATCTGGCTAAAGGCACTCTTGATCGTGAGCAGGCCAGGGAGCTGTTGCAGTGCTTCTGGATAAAATTTAACAACCAGCCGGCTCCGCCCAAGGTTGGGATCACCCTTAAAGAGAGCGCTACCTATACCGATTTTGCCAATATCAACTTAGGCGGGGTTAAGGCTGATGGCAGTGACGGCGTAAATGACCTTACTTACCTGCTACTTGAAGTTATCGATGAGATGCGACTGCTGCAGCCCAGCACTAACGTACAGGTCAGCAAAAAAACTCCCGATCTTTTTATCCGCAAGGTCGGTGAAGTGATTCGCAAAGGCTGGGGGCAGCCTTCCGTGTTCAACGTTGAAGCGGTTGTCCAGGAATTATTGGTTCAGGGTAAGTCGCTGGTAGACGCTCGCTGTGGTGGCACCAGCGGTTGCGTTGAAACCGGCGCTTTCGGTAAAGAAAGCTATATATTAACCGGATATTTTAATTTACCCAAAGTGCTGGAGATTACCTTAAACGATGGCATTGATCCGGCCAGTGGAAAAATAATCGGCCCGGGAAGCGGTGAAAACGTACAATTTGATACTTTTAATCAGTTAATGGCAGCATTTAAGCGCCAGCTGGATTATTTTATCGAGATTAAAATCGCCGGTAACCAGGTAGTCGAAGAGCTCTATGCTGCAAACATGCCGGCACCGTTTCTTTCGCTGATCATCGACGACTGCCTCGAAAATGCCAGGGATTATAACGCCGGCGGTTCCCGGTACAATACCAACTATGTCCAGGGGGTGGGGATCGGCTCGATAACCGATAGCCTGGCGGCACTGAAAAAGCATGTTTTCGAAGACCAACGCTACACGCTCCAGGAGTTACTTGATATTCAGAAGAACAATTTTGCCGGCCGGGAAGAGGTCAGGCAATATCTGATCCACAAGACTCCGCATTACGGCAATGACGACGACTATGCCGATTCGATCATGAAGCAGGTATTTAAGCTATTCTACGATGCCGTTAACGGAAGGCCCAGTTATCGCGGCGGCACCTACCGGATCAACATGCTGCCCACCACCTGCCACGTCTATTTCGGGTCAGTGGTCGGCGCCACCCCTGATGGCCGTTTAAGCGGACTACCGCTCTCTGAAGGAATTTCCCCAGTGCAGGGAGTTGATCTGTATGGCCCGACTGCCGTGATTAAATCGGCAGCTAAGATGGACCACCTGTTAACCGGTGGCACCCTTTTAAATCTTAAGTTTACGCCGCATGTTTTAGCCGGCGAAAAGGGTCTGGACAGTCTAGTTCACCTGGTGCGCTCCTACTTTCGGATGGATGGCCACCATATTCAATTCAACGTTGTTGACACTGAAACTTTGAGAAAGGCGCAGCAAAATCCTGAAGCTTACGGAAACCTGATCGTAAGGGTAGCCGGTTACAGCGATTATTTCAATAATCTTGGTGAACAGCTGCAAAACGAAATTATCCGCAGGACGGCGCACGTATCACTGTAGAATAAATCCGCGCCACACATGATCTGAGCCGATTGATCCGTGATCCGAGCCATGTGCGTGTTGACAGAGAAAAATATATCGCATAGAATTGCTTTGTGTAGGGGAGTAGCTCAACTGGTAGAGCAGCGGTCTCCAAAACCGCAGGCTGCGGGTTCAAGTCCTGTCTCCCCTGCCAGTTTTTGGTGAGGTGCTGTGCAAGTTCAGCATCTCGTTTAATAAAGATAAGGCGTTGATTTGATGTCCTCAACAAAAGAAGTTCTAAAGTTAAACGAACAGTTTGGTGCGCGGAATTATTTGCCGCTGCCGGTTGTTCTAGCTCACGGCGAAGGAGTTTGGGTTACCGATCCCGAGGGCAATCGCTACATTGATATGCTGAGCGCTTACTCGGCAATGAACTTTGGTCATTGTCACCCGCGGATCATTCAGGCTTTAAAGGACCAAGCTGACCGCATTACGGTTACATCCAGAGCATTTCACAACGACCAATTAGGTAATTTATGCCAGGTGCTCTCCAGGTTAACCGGAAGGCAGTTGGTTTTACCGATGAATACGGGGGCAGAGGCGGTTGAAACGGCGATTAAAGCGGTGCGCCGTTGGGCCTACCGGGTAAAAGGGGTCGCCGAAGATAAAGCAGAGATTATCTGCTGTGCCGGTAATTTTCACGGAAGAACCGTTACCATCGTATCATTCAGCACCGAGAATACCTACCGTTCCGGATTTGGGCCTTTTACTCCCGGCTTTAGAATAATTGAATACGGAAGCATTAGCGCTCTCCGAGAGGCGATTAATCCAAATACCGCTGCCTTTTTAGTCGAACCGATCCAAGGCGAAAGCGGCATTATCATACCGCCGGAAGGCTTTTTAAATGAAGCTTACCAACTATGCCGGAAAAACAACATTTTGTTCATGGCTGATGAAATTCAGACCGGCTTCGGCCGGACCGGCAAGATGTTTGCATGTGACTGGGAAGATGTTAAACCCGACCTCTATATTCTTGGAAAAGCGCTGGGTGGAGGGGTTTTACCAATTTCGGCAGTAACTGCCGATGAAGAGATACTTGGTGTTTTTGAACCCGGTTCACACGGATCAACCTTCGGTGGCAATCCACTGGCCTGCGCTGTAGCGATTGTGGCCATGGAGGTCCTTATACAGGAAGAGCTGATCGAAAAATCTGCCAAAAAGGGCAAATACTTTACCGATGAGCTGAAAAAAATAAACAACCCGCTGATCAATGAAATCCGCGGCAGGGGCCTGTTTGTGGGGATCGAACTGAATGTAAAAGCACGCCCCTACTGTGAAAAATTAATGGGACTGGGTATTCTGGCCAAAGAAACGCATGATAATGTAATCCGCTTTGCGCCACCACTAATCATCTCTGACGATGAATTGGACTGGGCTTTAGATAAAATCAGAACCGTTTTTGGCTAAAAAAGAAGGTTCAAAAAATTTTTTCAAGAAAAGCTATTGACAAATCAACTTATTTGATCAACAATACACTTACCAGGTTCCGAGAGACTGGATAGCGTGACGGTTTCAGTTTACGGAGAAAATCAGAGCGTGTCGGGAGCCATCTTGACAACGTTTCGGAGGACTACCGATAGCTGGGACGCTGAAAGGGTCGGTTGAATGAAGGGTTAAGCCTTCTGGAAGCCGGAAACCGCAGCTCGGGTAATGAGTAACTCGCCGGAGGTTGAGGGAAGGTCATCCGTAGGGGTGACGGAAGCTCAGCTGTAGATGGAAGAGCGAAGAAATTCCGACGAAATGTTAGAAGGCCTGTTGGGACCTGGTTTGTTTGTGTGCAACTTATTCCACAGAGTTTCGCACTCCAAATTGACACTATTCAAGACCTAATGTTATAATTTTGCAGGAAAAAGCATAATGCTTGCAGTTTTTTAGCAACCCGCAAAGAGAAATATTTCTGTAATGAAGAGTAATTAAAATATTTACTGCCAAGGATCTGGTAATGACTTCTCAAACAGCTCTGATTGACTCTATTTTGGGGCGCTATGAACTGGAACCATCGAACCTGATCATGGTTTTACAAGATTTGCAGGCAGAATATGGTTTCCTGCCGGAAGAAGCAATTGGCAGAGTATCCGCCAGTTTAAAGATACCAAAATCACAAATCTATTCCGTGGCAACTTTTTATAAGTCATTTACCCTGACCCCACGTGGTAAACATATAATCAATATTTGTAAGGGCACCGCCTGTCATATCAGGGGTGCTTCTGTTTTATTAAACCACGCTTCTGATCAGCTAAGGATCAAGCCAGGCGAAACCACCGAAGATGGAATTTTTACCCTTGATTCGGTTCACTGCGTGGGCGCTTGTGCCATGGCTCCGGTAGTGCTTATTGATGGTGTTTATTACGGCAGTGTTACCTCTGCCCGAATGTCGCAGGAAATTAAAAAATGCCGCTCCGCAGATGTCGTTAGTAAGGCTACTGAAGAGAAAGAATTTGACCTACCGGTCATTGCGAACAAAGTTGCTTCCTTCGAAGACTACATGCAGCTTAGAAGCAAAATATCCCAAAAAAGAGATCCGGCAGAACCACTGGTATTGGTTTGTGCCGGAACCGGGTGCCTGGCCAAAAGCAGCCTGAAGGTTGCTGAAGCCTTTGATCGGGAACTGGCCCTGGCCAATCAAAAAACCGCAGTCAGGCTTGCAAGCAAGAGGGTTGGCTGTCAGGGTTTCTGTGAAAAAGGTCCACTGGTAATTATTTACCCCGAAAAACTCTTTTATAACAACGTCGCTCCTGAAGATGTGCCTTTGATTATTGAAGAAACGGTAATTAATAAGAGACCGGTGGAAAGATTACTGTATCATGAAGCAGGTGCGGAGAAAGGGCTGGAAGCGTATGATCACATTCCTTTTTTTGCCGGTCAGCAGCGATTGGCTTTGCGCAATGTGGGCTTGGTTAATCCCCTCGATATTACCGATTATATCGCGCATAACGGTTACAGCGCCTTGTTGAAAGCACTTTATCAACTTACCCCCGAAGAGGTCATTTCAGAGGTGGAAAAATCAGGCCTACGCGGCAGGGGTGGCGGTGGTTTTCCCACCGGCCGCAAGTGGCGTTCGTCCGCCCGGGTCGAGGCGGATATCCGCTATGTGATCTGCAATGGTGATGAAGGAGACCCGGGAGCTTTTATGGATCGGAGTATCATGGAAGGCGATCCGCATGCGGTCCTGGAAGGGATGATCATCTGCGCCTATGCCGTAAAAGCCGGCGAGGGCTACATCTACGTGCGTGAAGAGTATCCACGGGCGCTTAAACTGCTTCAGACGGCCATTAACGAAGCCCGCCGCGCCGGTTTTCTCGGTCGAAATATTTGTGGCACTGATTTTCATTTTGATATCACTATAAACCGCGGAACCGGCGCTTTTGTCTGCGGTGAATCAACGGCTTTGATGCAATCAATCGAGGGTAAGGTGGGCGAACCGCGGGCCAAGTATATTCGCTCGGCTGAAAGGGGACTCTATGATAAACCCACTGTATTGAACAATGTTGAAACTTTTGTTAATGTGCCGTTGATCATCGATCACGGCGCAGAGTGGTTTGCCGCTACCGGCATTCCGCAGAGCACTGGGACAAAGGTGTTTTCGGTAGTTGGTAAGGTAAAGAATACCGGCCTGGTTGAGGTGCCGATGGGTATAACACTGCGTAAAGTAATTTATGAAGTTTGCGGTGGAATCCTGGACGATAAAGAATTTAAAGCGGTGCAAACCGGCGGTCCCTCCGGTGGTTGTCTGCCGGCCGGTAAGCTTGATCTGCAGGTTGATTTTGATTCGCTCACCGGCGAGGGTTCGATGATGGGCTCCGGCGGGATGATCGTCATGGATGAGGATACCTGCATGGTCGATGTGGCCCGCTATTTTACCGATTTCTTAAGCCAGGAATCCTGTGGTAAATGTGCCGCCTGCCGGTTGGGCCTTGACCAACTGCATGGAATTCTCGAACGGATTTGCGCCGGAGCAGGTGTGACTGATGATTTTGAACGGATAGAAAAACTGTTAAATGTGCTCTCAACCGCTTCGCTTTGCGGACTTGGTAAATCTGCGCCAAACCCGGTGCGTAGTACGCTTCAGCATTTTCGCCATGAATATGTGGCCCATATCGAGGATAAAAGATGCCCGGCTGGTGTTTGCCGCAACCTGATCGCTTATGTAATTTCCGAAAACTGCACCGGTTGCCGTCGGTGCGCCAGGCTTTGCCCGCAGGAAGCGATCAGCGGTGAAAAGAAAAAGCGACATCTGATTAATCAGGATCTCTGCAATCAGTGTGGCCTGTGCAAAACTACCTGCAATTTTGCCGCGATCGCGGTTGAACCGCGCAGCGTGGTAAGCACCAGGTAGAACCATGATTAGACAGTTATGAGGTTTCGGCCTCAACGAGGTACGTATGAGCGAATTAATCACTATTACGATTGATGGTCGCACAATAAGCACCGAAAGACGCAAAATGCTGCTGGAGATTTTGAATGAATACGGCATTTACGTGCCCACGCTTTGCCACTACCCATCATTGGCTCCCAGCGGTGCCTGTCGACTCTGTGTAGTTGAAATAAGCAAGGCAGAGCGGCCGGGAGATTCTCGCATTGTAACTTCCTGTCTTTACCCTGCCGAAGAAGGTTTGATCGTATCAACCCGTTCGGCAGCGGTTCTGGAGACAAGAAGGACGCTTTTGGAACTCTACCTGGCCCGTTGTCCCGAATCGGAGCAGATCAGGGAGCTGGCCCGCTTAGAGGGCATTGACGCGACTTCATTTGAACTACACGACGCAGCAGAAAAATGTATCATGTGCGGGCTCTGCGCACGTGTCTGCCAGGATTGCGGCCCCGGGGCGATTGCCACTTTATACCGCGGTATTGCCAAAGAAATCGGGCCAGGTCTTTCCGGCCCGGCTGAATCCTGTACCGGTTGCCGCTCCTGTGCCTTTATCTGCCCCACCGGGGCTGTTCCGATGAAACAACAGGAACAGGTATTAAAAATCTGGAACCGCGAATTTACGATCCCAACCTGCTCTGTTGATCCGGATCTCTGTCGCGGTTGCGGCATTTGCGAGGAGGCTTGCCCTTTTTCAATTCCGCGGATTATCCTGAGAAAAGAAAGTTTACCGACAGCCCGGATATCGCCAACCACCTGTGTCGGCTGTGGTATTTGCGCCGGTGCCTGTCCCACAGGCGCGATCAGCCAAAAAGAAGATGAAGCCCTGGACAACTTGCCCGCTGACTTGTTTAACCGGGACTTAAGTGGTAAGTTTTTAGTCTTTGCCTGTTCCAGATCTCCTTTACCGGCCAGCGCAGACCAGTTAATCAGGGTCAGCTGCATCGGCCGGTTAGGCATTGAAATCCTCCTCTACTGCCTGGCAGCCGGCGCTGCCGGGGTTGGGGTGATCTGTCGCGACCGTTTAACCTGCCCGTACAGGCCTGGTGGAGATCTGGGGGAAGAGCGGATATTGATTGCCAAGCAGTTAGCCACTTACTGCGGACTTAACCGGGAGCGCATTATGCTGCTGCATCCTTACCCGGGGCCGGAGGGGCCCGAACTGTCCTGGCGCAGTTATAAAGACGAAATCGGCCGGCTTAAAACCGGGCTTAATTTTGTGATCCCCCGGGATCCACATAACCAAAGCGGAATGGACCTGGCATTAACGATCGTGCGCTGGTTAAAAGAACAGCCTGGACTTAATCGTATCCTTTCTGAAGAGCTAACCGCTGCATTAAGCAGTGCCGGCAGTTACGATTTTGACTATTTGCCTGAACTGCACCTGCTGTTTAAGCTGTTGTTCAAAGAACCGGTAATCAGTGACCTGCTCGATTCTATGACCGTAAACGATTTGGGCAGGCTGGAAGAGCTGATCAAACAGGAAGAACCCTTCACATTCAAGCTTAGTCCGGCAGGGCAAAAGCGGTTATTGGAAAGACATAAAACCGGCAGCGCTTTAACCTGCACCAGCCTGGCCGAGTACCTGCAGTATATTTTGTTTTTGCGACCGGGTGCCTGGCGTTTTTCGGCTGCACCGCATCCTGACTTTCAGTTGCCGGCGGGAGGCAGCGTCAGGGAGGTTAACGCTACAGGCTCACCGTATCACTACCGGGTGCAGAATCACCCGATCTTAAAACCGCTGTCACCGCCCGATACAGATTTTACTTTTAACGGCATGAAAATCAGGGCCCGGAAAGGTGAGGCCATATCTTCTGCTTTATATGCTACCGGAATTCATATATTCGGTCATCATAATCGCGATTGTGGAGCCCAGGGTATCTACTGTGTCAACGGACAGTGTTCGCAGTGCATGGTGATCGTCGATGGCAAACCGGTGAAAGGATGCATGACTCCGGTGGAAGAGGGGATTGAGGTTTTCAGTGTTGAAGGCTTGCCGGCCTTAAAAGATCTGGCACCGGGAACCGCGGTGATTCCAGCAACTCCTGAATATGATGTTGATGTTTTGATTATCGGCGGTGGGCCGGCCGGGATCAGCGCTGCAATTGAACTTGGCAGCGTGGGCATTAATACCCTTATTATCGATGATAAACATGAGCTGGGCGGTAAGCTCAGTTTGCAGACCCATAACTTTTTTGGTTCAGTTAAGGACTGTTATGCCGGTGAGCGCGGCATACATATCGGCGATCTCTTAACTAACGCGCTGCAGGGACTGCCTACAGTTGATATCTGGTATGATTCCACGGTTGTCGGAGTATATTTTGACGGCTTGTTCGGAGTGTCCGGAAAAGGCACTTATAAGCTGGTACGCGCTAAAAATGCGCTCTTTTCGACCGGTGCCAGGGAGAAAAGCCTGTCTTTGCCCGGGGCCGATCTGCCCGGGGTTTACGGGGCAGGAGCTTTTCAAACCCTGGTTAACCGTGACCTGGTTCGCTGCGCCGAACGGTTGTTTATCATCGGCGGCGGTAACGTCGGTTTAATCGGGGCCTATCATGCCCTGCAGGCAGGCATTGATGTTATAGGTCTGGTTGAAGCATTACCGGGCTGCAGCGGTTACAAGGTGCACGAGGATAAGATAAAGCGCCTTGGCGTACCAGTCTGGACTTCCCATACTGTTTTGCGAATTGAGGGCAAGGAAAAAGTGGAGAGGATTGTCGTGGCCGCTGTTGACGAACAGTTTAAACCGGTTGCCGGCACTGGGCGTTCATTTGAGGTCGATACGGTGCTGATTGCCGTAGGCTTAAGCCCGGTAGATGAACTATTGAACAAGGCCCGTGAGTATGGCATTACGTGTTATGCTGCCGGTGATGCCGAAGAGATTGCTGAAGCCTCAGCTGCCATATTTTCCGGCAAAATCACTGGCCGAAGAATCGCGCAGGAGATTGGCATAGATATACCGGTGCCGAGTAACTGGGAGGGTTTTGGGGAAATGCTTAAACACCGCCCTGGCGAAAGCATTCCTTTTAAAGCGCAGGCTCTTGATGCCTCGGTTTACCCCTTAATCCGTTGCATGCAGGAGATACCCTGCAACCCCTGTATCGAAGCCTGCCCGAATAACTGTATCCTGATGCCGGGATCAATCCTAGCTTTGCCGGAATTCAGCGGTGAATGTATCGGCTGCGGCCAATGCGTTTTGGCCTGCCCGGGCCTGGCTATCAACCTGGTGATCGAAGATTACGATCCGCAAAAAGAAAGAGCACTCTTAATGATGCCTTTTGAATTTGCCGACAGTATTATTCCGTTCGATCGCGAGGTGACTACAACTGACATGGAGGGTAATGTAGTCGGCAGAGGCCGCGTTATTGCCTACCGCAATCGCGAAACGCAAAACTGCAGGCGGCTGTTGCTGCTCGAAGTGCCGGAAGATGAGAAACTTAAAGTAGCCGGTTTTATGGTTCGCGAAATTGAAAGGGGAACACCGGTTGCCGCGGTTGACGACGACTCGCTTGATCCAATTGTCTGCCGCTGCGAACGGGTAAGAAAGAGCGAAATAGTCGCTGCCATCAGAGACGGCGTTCGCGATATGAACCAGCTTAAAGCGGTAGTCAGAACAGGACTGGGCGGTTGTAACGGAAAAACCTGCACCGAACTGATTTTAAGGATTTTTCGTGAAGAAGGAGTAAAGATCGATGAAATAACCATGCCTACCCTCCGGCCGCTGGTGGCTGAGGTTCACCTGGGCGATTTTATAAACGACCAAACGAAAGGGCCACCGCTATGTCTTTACGACGAGCTTTCGATGTAATCGTTATCGGAGCAGGAAGCGTCGGTAACCCGACCGCTTGCCGGCTGGCCCAGGCCGGTTTAAAGGTACTGGTTATTGACCGCCGCACAGCAGTGGGCCAGGGTGAAAATAAAACGGCAATCGGCGGGGTGAGGGCCACACATTCTGATCCCGGCAAGATCAGTATCGGCCAGGAAAGCATCCGGATCTTTTCCACCTGGGAAGAAGAGTACGGCTTTAATATTGGCTGGAAGCCGGGCGGTTATTGTTTCCCGGTTTATGATGAAAAAGTAGAAAGCACCTTAACTTCACTTTTGCCAACTCAGAAAAAGTACGGTTTGCTGATTGACTGGGTTGGACCGAATGAGATTAGGAGGATCATACCGGGAGTCAACCCGGTAGGCTTACGCGGCGGTACCTATTCGCCCGATGACGGCCAAGTTTCGTCGATCCTGGCTCCGGTAGCTTTTCAACGTGAAGCGTTGCGCTGCGGCGCCGAATATCGCTTGAATGAAAGGGTTACCGATTATTTGAGAGAAGGGGATCGGATAACCGGGGTAGTAACCGACAAGGGCCGTTATGAATCATGTTGGGTAGTGCTGGCTGCCGGCTCAGACGCTGCTGAACATGGTCCGCTTCTGGGAATAGACATTCCCGTTACCCCTGATTCACATGAGGCAGGTATTTCCGCACCGATTGAACAATTTCTGGCGCCCCTGATTGTTGATTTACGGCCCGGTCCAGAAGGTAAAACCACAAACTTCTATTTTGGACAGAATAAAGAGGGGCAGATTATTTTCTGCTACACTCCAAAAGATTTATTCGTCGGTACCAACCATGAGAACCTTTCTGAGTTTTTACCGGTGCTGGCTGCGAGAATGATTGCTCTGATCCCGAAATTTAAAAATCTTTTGATCCGCAGGATCTGGCGCGGTTGTTATCCGATGACTCCGGACGGCGTCCCGATTATTGATTATGCGCCGGGGTTGGAAGGGCTGATTTTAGCCGTCGGCATGTGCGGCCAGGGCTTGATGTTGGGACCCGGGGTTGGCAAAAACATCACTTCGATGATCGTCAACAGCCATCCCTGTATATCAGGAGAAGCACAGGCCTGTTTCAGCTGCGATCGCGATATCTACCAATCGAAAGAGACCCTTAAATAAAAGCCTTTGTACCGACTATTAATTTAGGGTAGGAACATGGCTCACAATTTTAGTTACCTTTCAGATCACGTAAAATACCTCTTTACCGCTTATATCCTGCTTGTGGTAGCTCGGCTATATTTTTGGCACGATCCTCTCTTAATGATAAAATAGCTTTATACCTCTGCCGGACGGTGAATTATGAAGCATGATCTTTACCTGGCAATTGATATCGGCGGCACCAAAATACTGGTGGTACTATTTGATGATGCCTCCAACATAGTTGTTCGAAAAAAAATGCTTACTCCTGATAATCGGTGTCCGGAAGATTTGGTAAAGCTTGTAATAGAAACATTGGGTGCCCTGGAGCATGAGTCGGAAACAGCTGTTTTCGAAAATATTGTAGCAGCAGGCATCTGTTTTGCCGGTTTTGTCGAACACCGCAATAAAATAGTGCACCAGGCCCCAAACTTAGGCTGGCTGGAACCGGTTGCCCTGGCAGACCTTTTTGAAGAAAAGCTGCAACGGCCGGTACTAATAGAAAATGATGCCAATGCGGCGGTGATTGGAGAGGCTAACTATGGCGCTGCACGCGGCCATCAGGATGTTATTTATATTACCCTGAGCACCGGAATCGGAGGCGGCCTATTCCTAAACGGTAAATTGTACCGGGGCAGTTCCGGTTTTGCTGGTGAAATTGGGCACACTAAGCCTTTTGGAAAGGGGCGTAAGTGTAACTGTGGTGGTGACAACTGCCTGGAAGCATGGGCATCAGGCGGTGGGATTGCTGAAAGCGCCGCCACTTTATGGGAACCGGCTGATCTTAATTTAGATGAACTGACAACAGCCTCAGTATTTGCTGAAGCAGCAACCGGAAACCAACCGGCTGAGATGATTGTTAAGCAGGCAATTTACGCTGTAGGTACTGGTCTGGCAAATCTTGTCAATATTTTAAACCCTTCCTGTGTGGTGTTTGGCGGTGGCATAATCAATGCTCATCCTGATCTAATAACTGAGTTAGAAAAAGTAATGCTCCAAAATGCCATCCGCCCGGCTGCTGAAATCAGCGCAGTGAAAGTGGTGCAAACTGCATTGGCCGAGGATTCAGGCCTATGGGGGATTTATGCCCTTTTAAGAGCTAAGGAATGATTGAGCAATGGAAAATATGGAACCATTTGAAACAATCTATGGAGTTTTTGAGATGTTAATCGCCAAATATGGACCCATAGGGATTGCCGCGGCAATGTTTGCCGAGAGCGCAGGGGTACCTTTTGCTTCCACTATTGTCCTGTTAACTGCGGGCAGCATGATTTTACGCGGTACTGTTTCGTTTTGGTCAATCTTCTGGGCATCGGTCAGCGGCATTACCCTGGGTAGTATTGTCAGCTATTTCATAGGAATGGTCGGTAGCATTGTCGGCAGTAAAATGCGGGTCAGCTATTTTAACCATCCGCATGAACCCTTTGTGTGCCCTGACGTTCATGGTAAATCCAAACTGCTTCGCCTCTGGGAACGTTACGGTAATTTTTCAATTTTCATGGCCCAGCTGTGGGGGTTTACCCGCACCTTTATCTCTTTTCCGGCAGGGGCCATGCAGATGAATTTTTACTTATTCGTCGTTTATACTTTTCTCGGGGGAATGCTTTTTAGTTTTGTCGCTATCGGCAGTAGTATAGTTTTAACGCACACCATGGGATTGACACTGCGATTGCTAAGGGTAATGGCCGGTTTTTCCCCCTGGCTGCTTTTAATCCCGGCCCTCATTATTGTTGTTATACTGTTTTACCTGGTTCGCTTATGGAGAAACAAGAAGCACCTCAGAAACTAATATT
>DBBD01000094.1 GCA_002292015.1 Firmicutes bacterium UBA993 | reverse complement strand
CAGTTTTCAAAGAACGAAGATCCTTATGAAAAACGTTTTTTGTGCGACGTTCATTCTACCATAGAATAGCCTTACCGTCAAGGACAACGAGATACAAAATTTCTATAAACCAGTTTTGTAACAAAAGCAGGATTTCATCTAAATAATGCGAAATAATAGCTAAACAAGGGAGTGCTGTTTATGAAGGCTTACCAAAGCTTTGACAATCGGCGCATAATAAAACCGCCATACGACAGCATAAATAAGATCAGTCGCACTCCTTTGGGCAATCTGCAAATCAGGGGCCCGGTTAACTCCGATCAACTTGCATCATGCTCACTGACAGATGGTCTATACTGTTTTCGCCAACCGGACCGTCAGCACCAGGCTCTAGTCGGGCTTGCCAGCCAACCTGATGGCTTGATTTTTACTGCTTCCCTGGCCAACAAGATCGTTTCTTATGTCGCTTTTCAAAAGCCGGATTACCCATGGTGGTATAACCGCTGTTTCCACAAACTGATTGAACTCGGTAGCATCGAGACTGATCCCGCCTGGCGTCAGATGGGTTTGGGCAAAGCTCTGCTCGACAGTATCTTTAAAAATGAAGGTTTTAACTACTTTGAGCAATACGTTGTGATGGCAGCCCACTTTGTACATAGCTGGGATCTAAAAAACACCGGCCTTGCGCCCTGGGCATACCGACAGTTCATGCTTGATTTTTTCGCACAATATAACTTTACCACCTGGGAAACGGTAGATCCGGAGATCAGGGAACATCCTGGTAACATGCTGCTGGCCAGAGTCGGAAATAAGATCAGCAGATCCGAGATAACCCAATTCACAAGCTGCTGCCTCGGTACTGCTTGAAAACTATTTTTTTATTTACTGCTTGTTTACTATTTTTGCTTTACCTACCCTTATCACAAAATAAAGTTTATTGCCTGAATTTTAAAGGAAATGGAAACTCTTTTCGCGAAGTTCTATATTCATTTAATTTTTGGGAGGCGATAATTATGTACGATACGGATCACGGCGATATGTTTAGCGAGGAGCACCTTAAACCGTTCCTGCCGGACCAATTATTTAAGAGCAGGGCGCTGACAAACGATCAGACCCTATACCGTAAAGCAGAAAATGACAGGCTCCTTTACTGGGCAGAAATGGCTGAAAATATCGATTGGATAAATAAATGGGATCAGATTCTCGATAACAGCAATCCACCATATTTCAAATGGTTTGTAAACGGCAAGCTTAATGTGGCAGCAAACTGCCTGGAGAGCCAGATTAAAAAAGGCCTGGGAAACAAGATAGCGATTATTTTTGAAGGTGAAAACGGAGATAGTGTCTCGTTAACCTACAGCGAACTTCTGAAAGAAGTTTCAAAGTTCAGCGCTGTTTTGGTAAATCTGGGGGTAAACAAAGGCGATGCTGTTACGATTTGGATGCCGATGGTTCCCGAAGCGGTTATGGCGATGTTGGCTTGTACCCGTATTGGCGCTATCCACAGTGTCGTTTTCGGCGGATTTAGTCCGGTAGCATTAAAAGATCGGATTCTCGATTCGAAGTCAAAAGTTTTAGTCACTGCCGACGGGGCATACCGGCGCGGCAAAACTATTCCCTTGAAAAGCGCAGCTGAAGAGGTGCTGCTTAGCTGCCCGACGATTAAAAAGGTTGTGGTCGTCGAGAGAACCGGCATACCATTTGAGAAAGCCTCCGGTCGGGATTATACCTGGACCGAGCTTATGTCCGATTCTAACAGCAGTTTTGATGCAGTGGCCATGGATGCTGAAGATCCGCTTTTTATACTTTACAGCAGCGGCACCACCGGCAAGCCAAAAGGTATTTTGCATACCACCGGTGGCTATCTCGTCGGGGTTAACACTACTTTCCGTTATGTATTTGACCACAAAGATGATGATATCTACTGGTGCACAGCTGATATCGGCTGGATCACCGGTCACAGCTACCTAGTATACGGACCGCTTTCGAACGGTTCAACTGTTTTTATGTACGAGGGTGTTCCTGATTACCCGGCCAAAGATCGCTTTTGGGAACTGGTAGAAAAGTACAAAATAACGGTTTTTTATACTGCCCCTACCGCAATCCGTACTTTCATGCGCTGGGGTAACCAGCACCCAGACGGCCGTAACCTATCAAGCCTCAGGCTGCTAGGCTCGGTTGGCGAGCCGATCAACCCGGAAGCATGGCTTTGGTACCATGAGCATATTGGCAAAGGCCGTTGTCCAATTGTTGATACCTGGTGGCAGACTGAGACTGGTATGATTATGATAAGCCCGCTACCGGGGGTCACCCCGCTTAAGCCGGGCTCAGCAAGCTATCCATTCCCGGGAATCGAGGCAGATGTGGTAGATGATCAGGGACGCTCAACCGTAGCAGGGCAAAGAGGTTTTCTGGTTATTAAATCGCCCTGGCCGGCAATGCTGCGCACCCTGTATGAAGACAATGAACGATATGAGTACACTTACTGGAAACAGCATCAGGGGCTTTATTTTACTGGAGACGGAGCCTGGAAAGATGCAGACGGTTACTTTTGGATTATGGGTCGGGTTGATGATGTGCTTAATGTATCAGGACACCGAATCGGAACGATGGAAGTGGAAAGCGCCCTTGTTGACCACCACTCTGTGGCTGAGGCGGCTGTTATTGGAAAAGTTCACGAAATCAAGGGACATGCCATTACCGCTTTTGTAACCCTTAAAGAAGGAATTGAAGGTTCAGAACAACTGGTTCAGGAACTTAAAACCCATGTAGGAAAGATGATCGGGGCCATAGCGAGACCCGAGGAGATCTTTTTCACTTACGAACTGCCAAAGACCCGCAGCGGAAAAATAATGAGGCGGCTGCTGCGCGATATTGCTGAAAACCGTGAACTAGGCGATATAACCACGTTAATGGATCCCCAAGTTGTCGCCTCGATTAAAGATGGAATCATGGAATAGACTAACATACCACCGGGTAGCATTATAAGAGGGATTAAATCCCCCCTCACCCTGGCCCTCTCCCGGGAGAGGAGATCTAGATGCCAGTTGTTGGGGGATATTCGGGCGAAGGTTTTAATGGGCGGCGCTGTCAAGCGCCGCCCATTAAATGTTGGTGTACAGTGAATCGGTTTTACTGATCTAACTAACATTTATTCGGGCAAATTTTCGTTTGCCAACTTGAACAACAAATTGATCTGCCCGGCAGACTTGGTAAGCGATATCACTTACGGTTTCATTGTTAATTTTAACCCCATTCTGTTCAACCAGGCGTCTTGCATCGCTTTTACTGGAAGCCAGCTTCGCCTTAACCATTAAATCAACCAAGCTAACCGGAGCAGTAAAACTATACACTGCTATTTCAGAAGGCAATTCACCTTTCTGAAAGACCTGCTTAAAGCCTTCTTCAGCTGCCCGAGCCGCGGCACTGCCGTGATAGAGAGCTACAATCTCTCGCGCCAAACGCATCTTTGCATCGCGGGGATGAAGCGATCCGGATTTTAGCTGTTCAAGGAGCGCATCTATTTCATTGCCGGGCAAAGAAGTCGCCAGCCTGTAATACTCAGGCATCAGATCATCAGAAATGGACATCGTTTTACCATAGATTTCTCCCGGTGGTTCAGTGATGCCAATATAATTGCCCAAACTCTTACTCATCTTCTGAACGCCATCAGTTCCGATCAAGATCGGCATGGTAAATGCCACCTGCGGTTCCTGACCATAATCACGCTGCAATTGCCGGCCCATCAGTAGGTTAAATTTCTGCTCTGTGGCTCCAAATTCGATATCAGCCTTAATGGCAATGGAGTCATAGCCCTGCATCAGCGGGTAGAAAAACTCGTGAATGCTGATCGGCATATTCTCCTGGTAGCGCCTGGAAAAATCTTCACGCTCCATCATGCGGGCCACAGTCAGGCTAGATGCCAGCTTGATTACGTCGGCAAAGTTCAGTTTAGCCAACCACTGGCTGTTGAATACCATTTCGGTTTTGTCGGCATCCAGAATATTAAAGATCTGATCCTGATAGGTGCGGGCATTAGCCATTACTTCTTTTTCGGTCAGCTGCTTACGGGTTTCCGAGCGACCGGTTGGATCTCCTACCATCCCGGTGAAATCACCCAGGATGATAATAATATGATGTCCCAACTCCTGAAACTGGCGCAGTTTGTGTAAAACTACGGCGTGGCCGAGATGCAAGTCGGGCGCGGAAGGGTCAATTCCCAGTTTACAGCGCAGCGGTTTATTTTCGGCCACGCTGCATTCGAGCTTTTTTCGGAACTCTTCTTCGGTAATGATTTCCGCAATATTTTCTGTCAGGATTTTGTATTGTTCTGCTGCATCCATTAAAGCCATCAGTCATACCTCCAGTAAAAAGTAAAACACTTTAATACTTCGCTATTCTATCATAAATTTTTTGGCAGGGATAAGATTTATGAGCAGTTCTTCATTCACACTCCACTTTCAACCCCACTGCCGCAGCAGTTAGATAAAAATCAGGCCGCAACCAGCCGTTCCGAACAAATGCTTCATCTACAGCAGCACTAACCCGATCAACTGCACTTTGCTTCAGCAAAACAATAGCGCACCCGCCAAAACCGGCACCGGTCATCCGGGCGCCGAGAACATCTTGATCAGCAACGGCGGTATCAACAATCAGATCTAGCTCCGGGCAGCTAACAGCGTAAAGATCTCGCAACCCGGCATGTGATCTTTTCAACAAAAGACCGAAAGATACCAAGTCATGTTTGTCCAGCGCTCCAGCTGCCGCCAATACCCGGGCATTTTCCTCAATAATGTAGCGGCTTCTTCGATAATAAAGCCTCGGCAGGTATTCTTCCGCCTTTTTCAGATCTTCGAGGTTGATTTCACGCAACGAATTAAACGGCTTCCCCAGGTATTTGCCGATTAACTGTACCGCCTCCTCACATTCATTATGACGCTGGTTATAATCAGAAGCGCTTAAAGAGCGCTCAACCCTGCTGTTAACGATCAACAGGCTATATTGACCAAGGATAAAGGGAATATGCTGATAATCCAGGGTTAGACAATCAAGCAACAAGGCCTGCCCGGCGCGACATAAAGCGATTGCGTATTGATCCATGATCCCGCAGCGCACGCCTACATATTCATTTTCTGCCTGTTGACAGATCAGCGCCAGCTGCGGCAGATCAATGTTTAAGTTTAGCGCTTTATTCAACGCCCCGGCAACAGCGAGTTCAAGAGCTGCCGAAGAACTGAGTCCTACACCGATCGGTATTTCGCTGGTAATAGTAACTTCTGCCCCTTTTAGTCTATATCCGTTTTTCCCCAACGCCCAACATACCGCTTTTAGATAATCAATCCAATCCGGCTGCCCCTGCACCGGCCGCAAGCTATCGATGTTATATGATTGCAACTGATCGAACCCGGGGACAGTGGCGATAAATAAACGATCGGGGCGCGGGATAAGGCGCACCTCAAGTTTAAGATCAATGGCAACCGGCATAACCCAGCCCTGGTTGTAATCAGTGTGCTCACCAATTAGGTTAACCCTGCCGGGAGCAGTAGTTTTAATCGTCATTAGTGCTATTCCTTTCAAGGCTTCATTGATATTAATGACTATCAGGCCACTGGGTGGTACTTACAGAGGGGCTAAATCCCTCCCTTCACTCTGACACTCTCCCCCAATACGGGTGAGGGAATATATGGGACAGATCACTTACATTTAATTATTCGTAGCAGTTTATTTCTTTCCTGCATGGTGAGCTGTATGTTAAAATATCAGGCAACGATTCCGGGAGGAAGCAGCGGCTGCCTGATGCTAAGGAAAACTGACCACGGTGAAATAATTGAATTTAAAGTTTCGCGAACTGCTTTTGGCCGCCCCTTGTATATAAATCATTTCTATTTTATTGACGGGCTGCTGATCGACACCGGTCCTGTCCACACTGCGGCGGAAGTTCATAAAGCATTATGCAAAATGCCAATTAAGCAGATAGCGATTACCCATCAGCACGAGGATCATACCGGAAACAGCCATTCTCTTGAACGTGAACTGAAGGTGCCGGTTTATGCTAATTCAGGCACCTTACAAACCATGAAAAATCCGCCGCAGATTCCGATTTACCGTCATCTTCTTTGGGGCGCCCAACCTCCGGCTAACGGTCTTCCGCTCGGGCCTAAAATCTTTACTGAAAAATATGAATTTGATGTAATTAATACACCCGGGCATTCCGCTGACCACGTCTGTTTTTTTGAACCGATTAACCGCTGGCTCTTTTGCGGAGATCTTTTCCTCGGCGAGAAACTCACTGGTTTTATGATCGGTGAAAATATCGCCGATCATTTTCAAAGTCTTGCGAAGGTAATAGCCCTAAAACCGGCAATTATGTTCTGCGGCCTGAAAGGGCGTATTGAAAACGCCACTGAGCGCTTGCTCGGCAAATACGAGCAGTGGTGGGATATTGGATTAAAAGTCAAGGATTTGCATGAAGCCGGGGCCCCTGGGAAGATGATCGTCAAAGCCGTGTTCGGCGGAGAGTACCTTTTTTACTATCTTTCACAGTCAAACTGGGGCAGATGCTACATGGTTGATACAATTATAGAGAACTTTAACATCTTCAATGAACAAACAAAAAGACCCGAACACATAACGGGTCAAAATAGCTAGGGGACCGAGCATACTGGTAAGCCGAGTTCTGTTCTGCATGTTCCGGCTTGGCCGGAAAAATGCAACGACAGCCATCTATCTTGGATACCAGTTGCCTGGCACCTCCAGCGACCTAACCCGAGGAGTCGGCGGGCAACCTCATCCCCCTCCTATTTGGTCTTGCTCCGGGTGGGGTTTACCTAGCAAACCGGTCTCCCGGTTTCTGGTACGCTCTTACCGCACCGTTGCACCCTTACCCGGCAAAATTACCGGGCGGTATTTTTTCTGTGGCACTGGCCTTAAGGTCACCCTCACTGGGCGTTACCCAGCACCCTGCCCTGCGGAGCTCGGACTTTCCTCGAAAAGCACCTTGCGGTATTCTTCCCGTGACTGCCTTGTTTACTCGGTCCCCATACTAGCACTAACCTAAGTATAGCACCGCTCAGGTTGAGAGTCAAAATATGCTTTCTCTGTCTGTCTTTATTGAACTGCCAGCGTTATGGTATTCAGAAAGTCAAGCACCTGTTCCAGGTTATCCACAGGCACAACCACAATACGGCGCGCAATATTTTGTGCCGCTTCATAGTTGGCCACAGGCACCAGAAAATATTCAGCTCCGGCTCTTTCGGCCGCAATAACTTTCTGGGCTACTCCGCCAATCCGACCGATGTTTTCATTAAAATCTATTGTTCCGGTGCCGGCAATTTTTCTGCCGGCCGTAATATCCCCGTCCAATAGCTGATTGATTATTTCCAGGGTAAACATCATCCCGGCTGAAGGGCCACCGATCCGCCCGGTATCCATGGCGATATTAAGCGGAATTTCTGCTTCCCAGGGCAGTGTTTTGATGTAAATACCAACAAACGGCATTCCCTTCTCTTCCGGGTGTTCTCCGGTAGCCAGTTCAAGTTCTAATAGCGTGCCGTCCCTCACCAGAGTAAAGTTAACCACTTCCCCTACCTGTCGTTCCTGGACCAGCAGCGACACTTCCGACGCTAATAATATCTGTTTCCCATCAACACTCAACAATCTGTCCCCCAACTGCAGGTAAGGTTCTGCCGGAGCATTTTCCAGGAAGCCGACAATTTCAACTCCGTCACTTTCGATGCTAATTTCATAGCCGGCACGTCTTAATGCTACGACCTGGGCCATGAGCCTGCTTTCCCTCATGTTTTCAGCCTGTAATTGCCGGTATTCTTCTTTATCCATTCCCACAGGGATAACCTCGCTAACCGGTTTGATATCAAGATGGGGATGGATTAAGGCGTAAAGCAGGGTAAACGGGACAGCCTGCATCTGTGAAACGGTAACCAGAAAAAAAGTACCGCTATCACCGGGATCTTTTCCGTCGACAGTTATCAGGTTGCCTAACTCCAAAGCCCTACTCGGAGCGGCAATGTAATAATCGAGCCTGATCAGGAAACCGCCAAGAAGAAGTACCAGAGAGACCAGCAAATACCTTAGGCAGGTTTTACTGACCAGCCGGCTGCCGAGTTTTATATGAAGCTGCTGCATAGAAGATAAGCCTTTCTCTGACTATACCGCTGATATCCGCTTACGTGTTTAATCCAAACATCATAAACAAACCAAGCGCAATTACCAAGATAGCACCAAATCTTAAGACCAGCAAATAAATTTTAGGCGCCGGAACCCCGGGAATCTTCCGGCCAACCCTTAAATACCAGAATACCTGGGGACGAATAAGCGATAATAACCCGACCGAAAAAATAAAAAAACCAAAAATGCGCAAGCCGGCGAGCCCGGGCAAAGACCCATCAGCAGCCAGCAGATTTGTTGTGAAAATCAAGGCATCTGAATCAATCATAAAATACCTCCGTATTTCTTTTTATCCAGGCAGATGTAGCCCGGAATAATTTTGTTGCTACTTAAATTTGGTAACAATCATATCGAGCAACACTTCTGGAACCAGGCTGCTGATATCTCCGCCAAGCGCAGCAATCTCCTTCACAATACTAGAACTGAGATATGAATATTTACTGTTTGTCATCATAAATAAAGTTTCTATAGCCGGATTTAACTTTTGATTAACCAGGGCCATTTGAAACTCGAATTCAAAATCTGATATCGCTCTTAACCCTTTAACAATAATGTTGGTATCCTTCTTTAACGCATAGTCGATCAGTAGTCCATTAAAATATTCAACTTCGACATTCGGATAAGACTCGGTCACCAGCTTCAGCATTTCAATTCTTTTTTCGATAGTAAAAGTTGCCACTTTGCGTGGATTGTCCAGCACCGCCACCGTCAGGTGCGTCATAATCTTGCTGGTTCTGGTGATAATGTCGAGATGCCCCTTAGTGACAGGATCAAAACTGCCCGGGTAAATTGCCCTGGTCAAAGCAGAACCCCTTTCACAAAACAGATTGTTAATAACTACCTTTTTATTCGCTACAAATCTCCTTAACCCTGCCTTTCAAAACTGATTAAAGCTCTGATTTTCAAAAATGCCCGGTTATCATAAATTGTCAAAAATACTTGTTTGTATCAATTATATGTGCTAAAATACTTCGCGTGACATCAGAGGTGCAGGGAGGGTAGAAAAATGGCAAAAGTATGTGTGGTTTGCAATAAATCCAAGGTGAAAGGACATCTAGTCAGTCACTCCAACATAAAAACTCTGCGGAGATGGCGTCCTAATATCCAGCGCATAAAAATAATGTTTAACGGCTCTCCCCGGCGGGTCAATGTCTGCACCCGTTGTATTAAAGCGGGTAAAGTCGAAAGAGCTGTCTAGTTAATATTGAAATGTACAAAAATTCAGAAGGGAGCAGATCTTTTATCCGGCTCCCTTCTTTATTTACTTTAGGTCGTTAGATTAATATAGCTTGAATTAACGATCGAGAAAATATTTTTTACCGGCATAGACCGCATCGGCTATTTCCCGCTTCGGCCCATAAATATCCGCTGGCTCGAAGTTGCAGCACAGGCGAATGCCCGAATATGCTTTACTTGCAGCTTCGCCCTCCAAAGTAGCCGCTATGATCTCCTTGCCCCACGCTTCAAGCCTGGGAATCATCTCATAAATATAACACTGAGTCATCTTGAGAGCCATCTTGGAAGCTTCACTCTCGCCATTAGCCATCATTTTCTTAACCCTCAACAGACCGCTTTCAGCCGCAAAGATATCCATTGCTATATCGGCTAAGCGGCAAAGAATCTCCTGCTCATTTTTGATGTCGGCACCAAATTTCTGAGCGGCGTTGCCTGCCACCAGGGTAAAGAGGGTTTTCAGATTTTGCAAATAAAACTCTTCACGGGCCGGGCTTTCTGCCGGCGCTTCTGCATCCTTAAGCGGCTTAAGGGCAGCCCCGAGGTTCATTACTGCTTCCATGAAGGGGATTTCCTGCTTCATGGCTTTACCAAGCAAGGTGCCGGGAATGATCATCCGGTTAACTTCGTTTGTCCCTTCAAAAATCCGGTTGATCCTGCTGTCCCGGTAAGAACGCTCTGCCGGATACTCCTGGCCGTAGCCGTAACCACCAAAAATTTGAACGCCTTCGTCGGCAATATAATCCATTGCCTCGGAGCACCAAACCTTAGAAATTGAGCATTCAATGGCATATTCCTGGATTGCCTGGACGATATCCGATGCGGCTGCTCCGCTGGCTTTGACCGCAGAAAGTTTGTCCTCAATCATTCCAGCCACACGGTAAACAAGGCTCTCCATTAAGTAGGTAAGTATGGTCATATTGGCAACCTTGTTTTTGATGATGTTAAACTGGGCAATCGGCTGTTTGAACTGAATGCGCTGCAAAGCATACGCAGATGAGAACTCGATCACCTTTTTACTACCTCCGACACACCCGGCACCGAGCTTAAAACGCCCGATATTTAAAATGTTGAAAGCAACCTGGTGTCCTTTACCTTCCTCCCAGAGCATGTTTTCTACCGGGACCTTGGCATTATCGAAAATTACACTGCAGGTAGAAGAACCTTTGATACCCATTTTCTTCTCTTCCGGATCGATCGAAACCCCTTCACTATCGGCATCGACAATAAATGCGGTGAATCTTTCACCATCGATTTTAGCGTAAGTGACAATAACTTCGGCCCAAGCGGCATTGGTAATATACTGTTTTGCACCATTTAAAATATAGTAATTTTTGTCATCGCTCAGCACAGCCTTGGTTTTGCAGTTAAGGGCGTCTGAACCGGCTTCGGGCTCGGTCAAAGCATAGGCAGCTATTTTTTCACCACTGGCCAGACCGGGCAAATATTTTTTCTTCTGCTCTTCGTTGCCAAAATAAACGATCGGCAAGGTACCAATGCCGGTATGGGCACCGAAGGATGTGGCATAAGAACCGCCGCAAATAGATGCATTTTCGGTGATGATCATCGTGGTTATCTTATCTGCCTCTTCCCCGCCGTACTCTTCGGGTATGTCACTGCCAATCAAGCCTAATTCGCCGGCCTGCCGAATCAGATCAAGGGTCACCCCTTCGGCTTTCTCTTCGATTTCATCAATTCGCGGCTCTACCTTATTCACCATGAAATCGTAACTGGTTTTTTTGATCATCAAGTGGACATCATCAAAATCCTCGGGAGTAAAAACCGTGTTTTCATCCACCGGGCCAAGCAGAAAAGCACCACCTTTAATTAATTCACTCATACACTCTCACCCCTTAGTAATGTAGTCTGGCAAACAATACTTTCACCGTTTAATATTTTCTCTGGGAAAATATCTTTCCCTGCATTGTGAAATTATTAACTTACGCAATTGTCCGGAAACTTCGCTCTTTAAATTGAATTATTAAATTCTTCGATTTAAATAGTCGGAAACTTTTTTCATAAATCGCCCGGCGACGCTTGCCTGAGGATGTGAATTATGCTAATATTTTTCCAGCGGGCCGAAGTGGCGGAATTGGCAGACGCACACGACTCAAAATCGTGCGCCCTCCGGGCATGTGGGTTCAACTCCCACCTTCGGCACCAGAAAACAGCGCCGGCATCAGGCCGGCGCTTTTGATTTCTTAAAACATTATCACTTATTTTAGCGTTGTTTAACTTACTAAACATCGTACCGCAGCATATTTACCACGTTTCGACGAAACCCGGCGTGTTGATTCACGGCATGAACTAGACTATGATGATAAATGGCTTTAAAAGAATAATAAAATCGGAAATGCAGGTGAAGTATTGCCCTGGTATATATCATTAACAGGATCAATCCTTGTTATTTTGTTCGGGATTTATATAAAACTGAATATCGGCTTGATCATGCTGCTTGGCGCCTTAGCCCTGGGGTTGCTGGCCGGCCTGTCTTTCACAGAGTTCATAAATGTTTTTTTTAACGGACTGACTAATAACATCACGGTGATGCTGGTAGTCAGCATCATCCTCCTAGGGGTACTCAGCAACATTTTGAAAGAAACAGAAGCCCTGGAAAAAGCAGTTGAAAATCTGCAAAGCCTTGTGTCCGACATCAGGCTTATCGCGGTAACCATGCCGGCGCTGCTCGGCATGCTGACCGTACCGGGCGGGGCAATTTTATCGGCGCCCCTCTGCGCCGAAGCGGGAGGCAAAATAAATATGCCTCCCCACCGGCAAGCTGCTGTTAATATTTGGTTCAGACATGTTCTCTACTTGATGCTTCCTCTCTTTCCCAGCCTGATTCTCGCCTCGCAGCTCTCCGGGGTTGCCGTGAACCAGTTTTTCCTCATTAATCTGCCCTTAACCATAATCGGCGTTACCTGTGGTTTTTATTATCTTTTCCGGGGCCACAAACAGTCCCGGGGTAATAATGAATTTTCAAGGCTTGTGCTGTGGAAATTGCTTAGAAGTATTTTTCCGCTTATTTTTATTATGTTGCTGGTAGTTATTTTTGAGCTTTATTTCCCATTGGCCATCGCTGCCGGAATTATGTTGGCGCTGCTTAATTACTTGCCTGCTGAAAAGATCTTTTCGAGCATCATTAAACGCTTTAAAACTATGCTTATACCCGGCATTAAACTGCCGATAGCCCTGGTAATTATTGGCATAATGATTTATAAAGAGATGCTCCAGAAGTCAGCGGTTCTGAACGATATGACCAACCTGATTTTAAGCCTTGGCATACCAGTCGTTGTTTTGATTACTTTTATCCCCTTTCTTATCGGGATGCTGACCGGTGACAATTCAGCCAGTGTCGCAATAATATTTCCACTGTTTATACCGCTGCTTCCAATGGAGAACACTTTGGCGTATAGTTCTTACGCCGCTTACCTCTACGCCGGCTCAACTGCCGGGCATATTATTTCTCCGGCCCACCCCTGCTTTGCGCTCACCAAAGAGTATTTTAAAGCGGATATACGGGGTATTGTTCTGCCACTTTTGCCTTTGCTTCTGATCGTAATGCTGGCCGGATTGGGCACTACGCTTTTGTTAGGTCGCCTGTAAGGTAAAAGCAGGGTATGCGGGATCAATTAAATAAAAAAGCAACCATGTTGCAAAGAAGCGCGGACTGAAACCGCGCTTCTTTTTAATGCTTGATGTTTAAGATTAGCCTTCCAAAACCTGCAGTTCGTGATCCAAATATTGTTTGCGGCAAAGAGTGCGCTGCAGCTTTCCGGAACTGGTTTTGGGCAGGGTGCCCGGTTGGACCAAAACTATATCGCGGGGTGGAAAACCAACCACTTCGACGACCTGCTGCCTGATTGCTTTTCTGGTTTCCCCAAGATTGTCAGTCCGGGCTTCGGCAACAACGACAATTGTCTCTTTCCGCTTGTCTCCCTCAACTCCGAATGCGATTACATTTCCGGCCCTGACTCCCTCTACGGTTCCTATGGAGCGCTCAATATCCTCAGGGTAAATATTGCGGCCGGATATGATAATAACATCCTTTAACCTTCCGCAAAGAATAAGTTCCGGCTCTCCGTCGTTCGGCCCTTCAACAAAATAGGCAAGGTCCCCGGTACGCAGCCATCCGTCGTGAAACAATTCGTCGTTAAGGTCGGGACGCTTGTAGTAACCGGCCATAACTGATGTTCCCCTGATTTCCAGTTCTCCAACTTCTCTTAAACCCTTGAGTACACCGCTTGTGGGGTCGGTGATCCGCATCTTAAGGCCGGGAATCGGCATTCCCAAAAGCGGAAAACGACGTGAACCTTTGCTGCCGGTTTCAACAGAGCGGGCCACTCTTTCCTCCTCCAGCGCATTGCGATCTACGGTATCAGTGGCCATCCCTCTCAATGGAGGGGGAAAAGTACCGCCCAGTGAAAGTTCAGCCATGCCGAAGGCGCAAAATACTGCCTCACCTCTAAATCCATGGGGCTTTGCTGCTTCGATCAAAGACTCAACAACGGCCGGGTCAACAGGTTCCGCTCCATTTAAGGCAAGTCTAATCCTGGAAAGATCAAGCATTTCACCAGTATCGGTCATCCTCTTGACAGCCCTGGCAGCCAATACCCAGGAAAAGTTGGGTCCGGATGTAACAGTCCCGCGATAATTATGCATCCACCGCAGCCAGTCGGCCGGGCGTCCCAGGAAATCCTGGGGTGCAGCAAGCACCAGGGAGCAGCCGATTGTCATCGGCACAATCAGAAGGCCAACCAGTCCCATGTCGTGGTAAAGCGGAAGCCAGGATACAAAAACATCTTCAGGCACTACATGGGCGGCATCAATCATCCCAAAAATGTTGGCTTCCAGGATCCGATTAGGAAGCATTACCCCTTTCGGGCTCGAAGTGGATCCGGAGGTGAACTGCAGGATTGCAAGCCTTTCGGGATCATACTCGATTTCAAGATAATCTATGTCCGAAGGTCTGCCTTCGGCCGGCTCCAAATCAGTTAAGAGAAGCACCGGTGGATCGCCCGGCTTAATCTCATGGTATGCTGCCAAATCCGGATCTAGCAATAAAAGATCGATATCTCCATGTTTCATCAGGCTGCGGGATTGGTTGGCAAACTCCTCTACCGAGCTGAAACGCATCGGAATCGGCAGCATGCTGACACTGGCGCCGCATAGCATTACCGCTTGGATCGCCGTCACTAATTTATGCGTGGTCGGTCCGAGCAACGCAATATGGTTACCGGGCTTGATCTTTTTATCCTGTAAAACGGCAGCCATACCCTTAGCGTTTTGATGCAACTCGCCCCAGGTCATAGTCAGCACTTTTTTATCGCTGTTGCCGGCCGCAGAGCCGACAAAAGTTATCGTATGATTTCCTGCTGCAACTTTTTTAAATCTGTCAATTAGCGGTTCAATTGCCAGGTGGTCTGCAGAAGTACATAAAATTAACGGCTTTTTTTCCTTTTCAGCTTCAGGGGTCATGTTCAATCTCCTTTGAATGGGAATAACTTATTCTCGCTTATTCAATAAGGTATCTTATAATTCCTTCTGAAATATGCGGTATGTTTTATATAATTTACCGCCTGCTTTTTGAGCATCAATATTCATATGCGTATTAAATTCATGAATGGTTGAACCCTCTCCGTGTGTAAAACCGAGGCGCCTGGCATTAAGCATCGTATAGTAGTAGAGGGCGGCAGATACGCCCCTCCGTCGGCCTTGTGGAGTTACAAATAATACAAACATGCGCACACCGGTTATTTTACGCTTGTATATAAGATATTTGAAAAAACCGAGTGGGAAAAGCCGTCCATTAAGATGTTTTAAAACCTGGTTGTAATCGGGCAATGCCACGGCAAAGCCGAGGCAATCCCCATTTTTATTTTCAACGAATAAAACCAGATCCGGTATGGCTAACTGCTTCAGCCTTTCAATTTCGGCAGTCAGCTCCTCCTCGCTGGGAGGTATCATGTCGGGCCAGTCCGGCATTGCTGCTTCAATAACCTGCTTGATAATTTCTTTTTCCCGATTCAATCGATTCAGCTCAACTTTGCGGACAGTAAAACCGTATCGTTTTTGTGCCAGGTCTACTCCCCTAAGCAGTCTTTCCGGAGGGCCGTCACTGATATCATAATAATAGGCAAATCGATCGAATTGCTTTTCGAAACCATACCGATCAAAAAAAGAAACATAGTAATCCGGATTATATGAGTTGAGTAAAACCGGGGGAGTATCAAACCCATTAATCAGCAGTCCCCGGTAATCATCTCCGTTGCTTGGTGACTGGGGTCCGGTTACTATTTTAGCCCCCTTTTCCTTTAACCAGTCGACAGCACGATCAAAGAGAGTTGCAGCAACAGTGTAATCTTTTATGACTTCAAATAGGGTAATATAGCCTAAATCTTTATTCTTAGCCTGGTTAAGTCTTAAATCAATACCGGCACCAATTCGTCCAACCGGAAGATCATTCAGATAGGCGATCATAAATATTGAAGGCCCCATCCTTAAAAGAGCATTCTTTGCAGGGTTTAGTGTATGGTGCATATCGCTAAGTAAGGGCGGGATCCAATTCGGATCTTCGCGGTATAGGCTCCAGGGCAGCTCAACAAAACACCTCCTGTCCTGCCGGGTTTGGACAAACTTTACCTCAATTTTATCCTTCAATACTTCACCCCTATTCAAAGCACCAATAACCACTTAGTATTGGTTACGCGCCG
>DBBD01000029.1 GCA_002292015.1 Firmicutes bacterium UBA993 | reverse complement strand
TCGATCGATCAGGGGACAACCGGGACAACGGCGATCCTGTGGAATGAAGAAGGAGTGTCGGTAGCGCGGATTAACCGGGAGCATAAACAGTACTACCCTCAGCCTGGGTGGGTGGAACACGATGCTGAAGAGATCTGGAAAAATGTTTTGCTTTCCGCTTCAGAGGCATTAGTGCAGGCTGGTAGAAGAGCCGGCGAGGTAGCGGCGATCGGGATTACTAACCAGCGTGAAACAGTTGTTTTCTGGGATAGAAACACCGGATCTCCGCTGACCAGGGCGATTGTCTGGCAGTGCCGCCGGACAGCTGATTTATGCCGGCGTTTAAAGGAAGAGGGTTACGAGGAAGCGGTCCGTCAAAAAACGGGGTTGCTGCTCGACCCCTATTTTTCCGGTTCTAAAGTCCGCTGGGCCCTTGACAACATCAGCGCAGTGAGTAAGGCGGCAGCTGAAAACAGGCTGTGCTGCGGAACGATCGACAGTTACCTGCTTTTCCGCCTCACCGGAGGCCGGGTTTTTGCTACCGATTACAGCAATGCTTCCCGTACCCTGCTGTTTAATATTCATGAACTAAAATGGGATGAAACTTTGTTGCAGCTCTTTAATGTAGCGCCGGAAGCCCTGCCGCAGGCGGTGCCTAACAGTATGATCTACGGCGAGACTGTCCCGGAATTGTTTTCCGGCATTAAGATTCCCATCGGCGGCATCGCCGGCGATCAACAAGCAGCGCTTTTTGGGCAGGCTTGTTATGACCCGGGTATGACGAAAAATACTTATGGCACTGGCTGTTTCTTGCTGATGAATACAGGCGAAAAAGCGGTTGTATCAGAGCACGGCTTACTAACAACCATTGCCTGGGGGCTTGAGGGCAGGGTGGAGTATGCACTGGAAGGCAGTATTTTTATTACCGGTGCAGCTGTCCAGTGGTTGCGTGATGGATTGGGCCTGATTGGCAAGGCAGAGGAGCTTGAAGGTCTGGCTGCCCAGGTTGAAGACAACGGGGGAGTTTACCTGGTGCCGGCTTTTGCCGGACTTGGCGCTCCTTATTGGGATCCCTACGCCCGTGGTTTAATAATCGGCATAACCGGGGGCATATCCCGGGCGCATATCAGTAGAGCGGTTATTGAAGCGATGGCCTACCAGACCCGTGATGTACTCGATGTTATGCGCCGCGATGCTGAGTTGCCGGTTAAGGAGCTAAGAGTTGACGGCGGGGCATCTGTGATGGACCTTTTGCTGCAATTTCAGGCCGATATCACTTCTACGCCGGTTCGCCGCTCGGCTACATTTGATACTACTGCGCTCGGTGCCGCTTACCTGGCCGGCCTGGCCTGTGGCTTGTGGCGGGATTTAAACGAGCTTAGTGAAAAATGGCGGGAAAGTGCCTACTTTCAGCCGCAAATGAGCCAGGAGCAGAGGCAGAAACTTTATTCGGGTTGGTGTGCCGCAGTAAAGCGTTCACTCGGCTGGGTGGATGGGAAATAGAAGCTTACTGTCTAGTGGTGCCTGTATTTTCCGGCAGGGCAGCAATTTCTTTTTCATTAAAGTCACCCGGGGAGAAAAGACCGCCGGAGACGATCACTTTCATTCCTTCTTCTACGGTCATCTTGAGTTCAATCACCTCTCGCCTGGGTGCTAGAACCAGCATGCCGGAAGTCGGGTTTGGGGTTGTGGGCACGAAAATGTTGAGTGTTTCCTCAGCAGTTTTCTCCTGGATTTCACCCCGGGACTGCCCGGTTATGAAGCCGATTACATAGAGCCCTTTACGTGGATATTCTAGAAGCACCACTTTTTTAAAAGCGTTTTTACCTTGAACCGTAAAGGCATCGATGATTTGCTTAGCGCTGACGTAGATGCCACGGGTGATCGGGACCCGCTGAAAGATTCTGTCGAAAAAATTGATTAGCCTGTTGCCGATGATATTGGAGGCTATAAAGCCGATCAGCAGAATCAGTAACAGCCCGGAAACGAAACCGATGCCGGGTATCCGATAGTTAATAACCGATTCGATTAGACCACCGATAAGGTTATCAAGGAAATTAAAGATAATGTAAAAAACATAGATAGTTACCGCGAGCGGTAAAATTGTCAGCAACCCTGTGGTAAATACGGTTTTGGTCTTCATTGAAGATTAATGACCTCGCTCTGAAGCTAACTTGACTTCATAGATATTCTACCAGTAGCTGGAGCGTTGTCAACGATCGGAAATAGCGCTATGTGGTCCTGAATGGTGTTATCTATGTGCTAGTTAGTCGATTATCAGTATTTAACAGCTCTTCGCCGGAAAGGTCGTGATTGTAATATTGAATTACAAGCATAGGGTATCTGCTATGGTAGGTCTGATTCTGCTCTTAGTGTTGATCTTAATGTTAACCGGTGGTTGTAGTCGAGCCGGTGATTCCGGCGGTCAACTGCAAACTGAGTCTGTGCAAATAAAGGGCACAACGTTTGATCTTGAATTGGCTCTTACTCCCGCTGAACGGGCAGAGGGGTTGATGGGCAGAAAAGAGATCGCTGTAAATGGAGGGATGCTATTTGTTTTTCCTGACAGACCGCCGTATCCAAGGGAACTTGGCTTCTGGATGAAAAACTGCCTGGTACCAATTGACCTGCTATTTCTTGATCCGAACGGTAAAATTATTGCCATCCATGAAATGGATCCTCCGTCGCCCGGCACCCCGGATCACGAACTTCCGGTTTACCGTAGCAGTATCCCGGCGCAGTACGCCATAGAGTTGAGAGGTGGGCGGGCAGCTGAACTCGGTTTAACAATTGGCGATGTGATCGAGCTCAGGTTCGAGGAGCTTTTAAAGATGGCGAAATAGAATGCTGGAAGTAGTTGTAAAAAAGAATAACAATGGCTGGGGCGGTAGGATTCGAACCTACGAATGCGGATTCCAAAGACCCGTGCCTTGCCGCTTGGCCACGCCCCAGCATCAATAAGCCGGAAGACTTTTGCAGAACTTTCTATATGGGGTGAGTGATGGGATTTGAACCCACGGCCTCCAGGGCCACAACCTGGCGCTCTAACCTACTGAGCTACACCCACCACCTCCAACTGCGCTGTTAATTTTAGCATGCTCTATCTTAAAAGTCAACGGGCGGGCGGGTGCTGATGTGGTTAGTACGTGATAA
>DBBD01000026.1:690-13965 GCA_002292015.1 Firmicutes bacterium UBA993 | reverse complement strand
ACACTTCCCAGGCCCCTGGTTAGAAAATAGCCGCCGTCCTGCCGGCGTTTGATCGTGCCAAGGGGATGTTCAACAATCATCTGCCTTTGCTTATACCTGGCTAAGCCTTCTTTGCCGGCCACCACTGTTGTTTGCCCATCTCCAGGCTTTATAGTATCATTAGAGCTGGATTGTAAGAGCCTTATTATTTGAATGATCGGAAAGGGGAAGTACTAACGATGACGAAGCGCATAGCAGTTGCCGGTAAGGGCGGTACCGGAAAAACAACACTCTCAGCCTTGCTGATTCGCTACCTGATCGAAAATCACCCGGGGAAAAGTATTCTGGCTGTTGATGCTGACGCCAACGCCAACTTAAACGAGGCTTTGGGAGTTACAGTTCAAGCTACTATCGGCACCATCCTTGAGGATGTCAAGAAGATAAATGCTGTTCCCACAGGGATGACAAAAGATATATTTATCGAATCGCGCCTGATGCAGGCCATGGTGGAAGAAAATGCTTTTGATCTGCTTGTGATGGGGAACCCCCAGGGGCCGGGCTGCTACTGTTACCCCAATGACTTGCTCAAAGGGTACCTCGAAAAATTAAGCAAAGGCTATGACTTCATGGTTATCGATAATGAAGCCGGCCTTGAACACCTGAGCCGCCGTCTGCTGCCGATGCTTGACCTGTTATTGGTTACCAGCGACTCTTCGGCCCGTGGAGTTCGCTCGGCCGGGAGGGTAAAAGATATTGTGGAAAATGTCAATATTGCTGTTACAAAAATGGGCCTGGTGATCGGGCGCAGCCGCTCAGGGGATACCGATCAACTGGGCCGTGAAGTTGAAAATACCGGCCTTGAGCTTTTTGGCGAAATACCCTATGATCCCTATGTAGCCGAATACGATCTGAATGCCAAAGCCTTGTTTGAACTACCAAATGATTCAGAGGCTGTGGTCGCCGCACAGGGCCTTTTTAAAGGCCTGGAGCTTTAAACCCGGTCCATATCAGGACAAATTTGGGGGATTTTGCTCATGATTTTTAAAGATCGCCGGCATGCCGGCCAGATGCTTGCAGCCAGGCTTGCTATATATAAGGGGCGGGATCCGATTATCCTGGCCGTGCCCCGGGGCGGGGTGGTTGTGGCCGCCCAGATTCATAGCGAACTGGGTGGTGAACTCGACCTGGTTATAACCCGTAAGATCGGTGCACCCCACCAGCGCGAGCTGGCTATTGGTGCTACTAGTGGTGATGGGGTGGTGATGCTCAACGACGAACTGATTTCACGGATCGGCGTTTTTTCCGATTACGTTGGAAAAGAGGCCGCAAAAGAGCAAGCCGAAATTATCCGCCGTCTGAAGCTCTACCGGGGTGAAAAAATAATGCTCCCGATACAAGGGCGCTTAGTCATCGTGGTTGATGATGGAGTGGCTACCGGGTATACTCTGTTAGCAGCTCTTAGCTATCTGAAACAGCACCAGCCGGCCGAGCTGGCGCTGGCTGTTCCAGTCGGCCCGCCCGAAACTTTTGCCCGGCTGAAGAAAGAAGTCAATGCCCTGGTTTATCTCGAAGCTCCGGTCGATTTTGCCGCAGTGGGTCAGTTTTACAAGAACTTTGACCAGGTCAGTGACCAAGAGGTGATTGCGCTTTTGGAGCAGGCCCGGGCTGGTAGTGCGCCGGGGTAAAAGCAGCCAAAATATATCTGTACAGTAATCCGCCGCTTGCGTGCCAGACTTGCGTGCAGAGCCAGCCTGCCTGTTGACAGTGCAAGGTTGCCTGTTGTATTATTTTTTCGTAGCTGAATATGTTTTACTCTTATCCAGAGCGGAGGAGGGACAGCCCCGATGAATCCCGGCAACCAGGTCATTTGATCAAGGTGCCAATTGCTGCGGGGTGGTCACCTGGCCCCGGGAGATGAGGGGTGCTGAAAAGACCTCTTAAATCGAAAGAGGTTTTTTTGTGTTTAATTGCAGCTAATAGCACAAACCAACACGAAGGAGGAAAAAATATGCACCAGAACAACTATCTTTTTACATCCGAATCGGTAACTGAAGGCCATCCCGATAAGCTGGCCGACCAGATTTCAGACGCAATTCTTGATGCCATTATCGAGCAGGACCCGGTGGCCAGGGTGGCTGCGGAAACAATGGTTACAACCGGGTTGGTCTTGGTCAGCGGAGAGATCTCCACTACCTGTTACGTCGATATACCAAGATTGGTTCGCAGCAAAACCAAGGACATCGGCTATACAAGGGCCAAATACGGGTTTGACGGCGACACCTGTGCTGTGTTGACCTCAATTGACGAACAATCTTCCGACATTGCCCAGGGCGTAGATCAGGCGTTGGAAGTCCGAAATCAAGACGTTTCAAACAGCTTTGATTCGATTGGCGCAGGCGACCAGGGTTTGATGTTCGGGTTTGCCTGCGATGAGACTCCTGAGCTGATGCCGCTGCCGATCTCCCTGGCTCATAAACTTGCTCAGCAGCTGGCCTATGTGCGCAAAAAAGGTTTGCTGAAATACTTAAGACCGGATGGAAAAACCCAGGTCAGCGTGGCCTATTGCAACGGCAGACCTTCGCATATCCAGACAGTTGTTATTTCAGCTCAGCATAGCGATACGGTAACCTTAGCCCAGATCGAAGAAGATCTAATTGAACAGGTGATCCGGAAAATTGTGCCGGCTGAAATGTTGCTGCCGGAAACACGGTTTCTGATTAACCCGACCGGCCGGTTTGTAGTGGGAGGACCGCAAGGCGATACCGGGCTCACGGGGCGTAAAATTATTGTTGACACTTATGGAGGATATGCTGCCCACGGAGGCGGTGCTTTCTCCGGCAAAGATCCGACCAAAGTAGACCGTTCTGCTTCATATGCTGCCCGGCACGTGGCGAAAAACGTTGTGGCTGCCGGGCTTGCTTCCAAGTGCCAGTTCCAGGTAGCATACGCGATCGGGGTCTCAAAGCCGGTCTCCCTCATGGTTGAGACTTTTGGGACTGAAAAGATACCGGTTGAAGTGATTGAAGATTTAATCCGCAAGCATTTTGATTTGCGCCCGGCCGCAATAATTGAAAACTTATGTTTGCGCCGTCCAATCTACCAGCAGCTTGCTGCATACGGCCATTTCGGGCGCCCTGAACTTGATCTGCCCTGGGAAAGGCTGGACAAAGCTGACCAATTGAAAGAGGCACTGTAAAAAGCAGGTATTTAGCAGTTGTTTGTTGTATTAATTGGCAGACAGATGTTTGGGTTGATTATTGTCAACGACCAGCTAAAAGTTGTGAGTTATATGGTCCAGGGGAGTCTGCTTGGTTGGAAAAATTCGATGGCACGCTGGAGAAGATCAGATTTTACAACGAAGATAACGGCTACCTGGTCGGCAGCCTGCGCTTGAGCGACGGCAAAACACTAACCATTGTCGGCAACTTCCCGCCTCTGCAGGAAGGCGAAAATCTGCTGGTCAGTGGCAGCTGGCAGGTGCACAATCGCTACGGTAAACAACTCGCTGTAGAACAGTGGGAAAGGCTGATGCCGGCCACCGAGGCCGGCCTTAAGCGCTACCTGGCATCGGGACTGATCAAGGGTATCGGTCCGGTAACCGCGGAAAAAATTGTGGGCCGGTTTGGTCAAAAAACATTAGAAATCTTGGATAAAGAACCGCACCGCCTTCAGGAGATCGAAGGGATCGGCACGGTTAAGGCGGCGGGCATTATCAAGAGTTACAACCAGTACAAGGATATACAGAATGTGCTGGTGTTTCTGCAGGGTTACGGTGTTGGTATCGGTCAGGCGATGCGCCTTTATCGCCGCTACGGGCCCGATACGGTAAGGCAGGTTAAAGAGAACCCCTACCGGATGGCGGAAGATGTTTTCGGCATCGGTTTTAAGACGGCGGATAAAATTGCCCGCCAGTTTGGTCTTTCCGAAGACGCTCCTGAACGGGTGCAGGCGTCGATCACCTACACTTTAAGTAAGGCAGCCGAGCAGGGCCATGTTTATCTGCCCGGTGAAGAACTGTTAGATAGGGTGCGCGATCTGCTTGATATCTCCGGAGAGCGTCTGCAAGAGCAGATCTTCGGGCGGGAACTGCAACTGATGGTCGAGCAGAGGAGGATCTATTGCGAGTCGCGAAATGGGGGTGACGCGGTTTACTATGCCCCCTTCTACCATGCTGAGCAGGGCTCAGCCCACCTCTTAAAACGGGTTAGCGAACTGGTGCATCCATACGCTGCTATCGAGGCGAACCAGGCTTTGGCCCGGGTCAGCCATGAGAACAAACACCTGAACAAAGAACAACTTGAGTCGCTGGCCGGGGCGCTGGAAAACGGGGTGCTGGTGATTACCGGTGGTCCGGGTACAGGCAAGACCACCACGATCAAAGCGCTGCTCAGTCTCTTCCGGCAGATGCACCAGAAGGTTTTGCTGGCAGCGCCAACCGGCAGGGCGGCCAAGCGGGTCACTGAAGCCACCAGGGCCGATGCTTTCACCATTCACCGGATGCTCGAGTATAGTTTTAGCGAGGACGAGGGCTTCCGCTTTCTGCGTAACGAGAAAAACCCGATCGAAGCCCAGGTGGTAATCATAGATGAGTCTTCGATGGTTGACCTGCTCCTGATGTATAACCTGCTTAAAGCTTTGCCTGCGGGCTGCCGCCTGATCATGGTCGGCGATGTCGATCAGCTGCCGGCTGTCGGTGCCGGTAACGTGCTGCGCGACTTGATCTGCTCCGGCGTCATTACCTGTATCCGCTTAAATCATATTTTTCGTCAGGCCCGCGAGAGCATGATTATCGTCAATGCCCACCGTGTCAACCAGGGCGAGATGCCCTACCTTAACGTAAAAAATAAGGATTTTTTCTTCATTCATGAAGAGGATGCGGAAGAAGCGGCAGGCAAAGTGGTGCAGCTCTGCCGTGAGCGCCTGCCCAACTTCGGTCCCTTCGATCCCCTGCTGGATATCCAGGTATTAACCCCGATGCGCAAAACAGCAGCTGGTGTTGAGCGTCTTAACCTGCTTTTGCAACAGGCTCTGAACCCGCCTACCCGTAATAAAATAGAAACCACAAGCAAAGGCACGCTCTTTCGTTTAGGCGACAAGGTTATGCAGATTCGCAACAATTACCAGAAAGAGGTTTACAATGGTGATATCGGCGTGATTACAGCGATCGACCGGGAGGAAGCGGAGTTAATTGTTACTTTCAGGGACCTGCTTCAACCCCGCCCGGTGATCTATGATTTTACCGAGCTGGACGAACTGGTGCTTTCCTATGCTGTTTCGGTACACAAGAGCCAGGGCAGTGAATACCCGGTAATCATCATGCCTGTTTTAACCCAGCATTATATGCTACTGCAGCGTAATCTGCTCTACACCGGCATCACACGGGCCAAGAAGCTGGCTGTGCTGGTGGGCAGCAAAAAGGCGTTGGCCATAGCTGTGCGCAATACCAAGGCTGAAGATCGCTATAGCCTGCTCCATTTTCGACTGCAAGGCTCCGGTCACGGTTAATGGCAAAACCGGAGGTTGAAAAAACGGCACCCCTGCCCACTAAGTTTCGGTTTGCGCTTATCGAAAACTTATTGCAGCTTCTCTTTCCCGATCGTTGCCTGCTTTGTCGCAGCCTGCTTTCACCTGCTTCTGTTCGGCCTTTGTGCTCAAAGTGTGATAGTTCAAGCCTGCCGATCGGGCCTTTATGCACATGCAACTGTAATCCCGAACGTGATCATTTCCAGCCCTGTGGTTGCCTCAAACCAGGTTACCCGCTGCGGAGTCTCTTTGCTCTTGCCCACTACGAAGGGCGATGGAGGAACCTGCTGCACGATTTTAAATATCGGGGCAGGCGCAGCCTGGCCCGCCCGCTCGGGCGCTGGTTGGCAGAGGAGCTGCGGCGCCAGTGTTATTGCCGGCCGCAAATAATCGTGCCGGTTCCCCTGCACCGCAACAGGGAGAGAGACCGCGGATTTAATCAGAGCGCCCTGCTTGCTCGACAGGTGGCTCAAGAGCTGCAGATACCCTGTTCCGGGCTGTTGATCAGGAGTAGGGAAACTGAATCACAGACAAAAATTTCCCGCCGCGAAAGACTGCTAAACGTGCGGGGAGCTTTTTTATGCCAGGCAAAAATTGAACCCGGTACGACAGTTTTGCTTATTGATGATATTTTTTCAACCGGGGCGACAATGAGCGAAGCGGCAAAATGCCTGCAGCGCAGCGGAGCTTTAGTATACGGGGCTGTTGTTGCCTTTAATCCGCCACGGTAAAGCTAATAAAGAAATCGCAACAGGGCAGGATTTTCTGCCGGGCCGGTGAATAATAACTATGTGGGATATCTTTTATAAAATCAACAGGAGGTCGTTGATCATGAAGATTAATGTGCGCGGTAAGAACATCGAAGTTACGCCGGCTTTAAGCGAGTATGCGGAAAAAAGGCTAAGTAAGCTCGATAAGCACTTT
The DNA here is from genome assembly GCA_002292015.1 of Firmicutes bacterium UBA993. GTDB lineage: Bacteria > Bacillota > Dethiobacteria > DTU022 > DTU022 > UBA993. Next base: position 7,539 of record DBBD01000026.1, on the reverse strand, counting down.
GACGATAAAAGCGATATGCAAGTTGTCTTAAGCGTTATCCGTGAAGATCATATAGTTGAAGTGACTGTAACTCTAAATGGGCTGATGTTAAGGGCCGAAGAGTCTACTGGTGACATGTACACCTCGATTGACATGGTCGTAGAAAAACTGGATCGCCAGGTAAGGAAGTATAAAACGAGAATGACCAGAACGCTGCGCCAACGCGGGGTACGGGTTATAAGCGAAAAGCATGCAGCGCTGGAGGCCGAAGAGCGGGCTGGAGAAGAGCCGCGTATTGTCAGAAACAAGCGCTTCACGTTGAAACCGATGACTGTCGAGGAAGCCATTTTACAGATGGACTTGCTCGGCCACAGTTTTTTCGTCTTTTCCAGCGCTGAAAGCGAAGCGGTAAATGTTGTCTACCGGCGCCGTGACGGTCACTATGGTCTGATCGAGCCGGAATAAAAGCGGCGGAGCGCTGCTGGACTGAAAGTGAGACAAAATTTTTAAAAGATGAACAAACGGGTCAGCGCTGTTATTTTTGAGGGATCATCACCCTGTTCTCCGGTAGAGGAGCTGATGGTCAGGGTGAGACAGGCTGCTCTGCTCGACAACTTAGAAAAGTTGATCCAGGTTCCTGAAATAAAGGAATATTACCTTTATACCAACCGTCCGGAGCTTAAAGAACCTGCCTCCCGCTTGGGAGTGCAGGTTTTTCTTAATACTGCTGACCCGCAAACTTTTCATTTTGGCCAGGTTCTAAAAAGCGCAGTTCTGGATCATGGCCTGCAGAGAGTTTTTTGTCTCAGCGGCGCCGGCTGTCCCTTAATCACAGTAGAGGAGCTAAAAATAGTAGCCCGCAGGTTGGTGGAACGCGAAAACTACGTGTATACCAACAATACCCAGTCTTCGGACATGACGGCATTCACCGTTCCGGCCGGGTTTGCTGCGGCACAGCTGCCGGCCATGGATAACAGCCTGGCCCTGGCCCTGCGTGATCAGCTTGGCCTGGATATGGAGTTAATGCCCCATACGCTTGGTCTCCTTTTCGATATCGATACACCCTCGGACTTGGTAGTTCTAGGGGCCGGTCCCTTTGGCGGATCGCGCACCAGAAAAGCCCTGGATGAGCTGAAACTCGACTACAGCACGCTGATCGCCGCCAAGAAAATTTTAAGCGCTGAGTACGAAGATGTGGTTCTGATCGGTCGGGTAGGGGCGCCAATTATCGGACGTCTTAACGCAGACTTAAAGCTGAGGCTGCGGGTCTTTTCCGAGGAGCGGGGGATGAAGTCCCTGGGACGGATCGAGGCGGATGAAGTGATCTCTCTGCTCGGACTATTGCTTGATCATTCCGGGGTCGATGCTTTTTTTGACTACCTGGCCCGGGTAGCGCGCTGCGCCTTTATCGATAGCCGGGTGCTCTTTTATCACTACCGCCTCAAACTGGCCGACCGGGAGCGATTCTTATCCGACCTTGGACGCTGGAAAGAAATCGAAAACACGTGGTTACGGGCATTTACCCGCGCTGCTGTAAATTGCACTATTCCGGTTATGCTCGGCGGACATTCACTGGTAGCCGGTAGCTTGTGGGCGCTCTGTGACGAGTTGAGTCAAGTCGCCGGCTGCAGTTAACCCACAGCGCTGCAGCATACCCTTGTTTTAGTCTGCCGGAGGTGATAATATTAACCAGCGGCAGTTCTGACGGGGGCTCCGCCGTTTGTCAGTGGAACCGCAAAGGTTCTTTTTTCTTGCAGAGCCTGAAAGGGGTTTTACAATGTCCGGATTTATAAGAAATTTGTTTGGAGATTCAAACGCCAAGGAAGTTAAGCGCCTGGAAAAGGTTGTTGAAGAGGTAAACGCGTTAGCGGCCTGGGCGGCTGCTTTTAAAGACGATGATTTTCCCCGCCAGACTGAGCTGTTAAAGAAACGGCTGGCCGAAGGAGAAAGCTTGGATACCCTGCTGCCTGAGGCCTTTGCATTGGCCCGGGAGGCGGCAGATCGTCAGACCGGCCTTCGGCCATTTGACGTTCAGGTGCTAGGCGCTGTTGTGCTGCATCAGGGCCGCATTGCCGAGATGAAAACCGGGGAAGGTAAAACCCTGGTGGCTACGATGCCGGCGTATCTGAATGCGCTGAGTGGCAAGGGTGTGCACATCGTTACTGTCAACGATTACCTGGCTCGCCGTGACCGTGAATGGATGGGTGTGATCTTTGAATTTCTGGGCTTAAGCGTCGGCCTGATTGTGCAGGGGATGGATTCAGCTGAGCGTCGTGAAAATTACGCTTGTGATATTACCTACGCAACAAACAACGAGCTTGGCTTCGATTACCTGCGGGACAATATGGTTGTTTACAAGGAAGAGATGGTCCAGCGGAAACTCAATTACGCCATCGTTGACGAAGTGGACAGCATCCTGATCGACGAAGCGCGAACGCCGTTGATTATCAGCAGCCGGGTTGACGTGCAGGAAGAATATGGCCGCTGGAAAAATGAAGTTGAACAGCTGATGCGCAAGCAGGGGCGGCTTGCCGGCGACCTCTTAATCGCTGCCCGTGAAGATCTTGATAACGGGGAGCGTGAAGCGGCGGCCGAGAAGTTGCTGCTGGTCCGCCGGGGAGTGCCTAAAAATAAGAAACTTCTAAAGCTGCTAAAAGAGCCGGGGATCGAGAAACTGGTGGAGCGGACCAAGCAACGCCTGATGACCGATAAACGTCTCAATCAGTTTGACGAAGATCTTTATTATACTATCGACGAGGCGACCCGCCTGGCTGACATCAAGGATAAAGGTTACCGCGAGCTGGAGAAGATCAACCCTGATCTGTTGAAATTACTACGGCTGGGGCAGAATAAGGTTGGTGAAGAAGAGAGTCCCGATGACCGCGATTCAGATGTGGCCTCCGAGCACCGCCATTATTTTGATCAGCTGATTAAAGCCTACTCGCTTTTTGAACGCGATGTTGATTATATTGTGCAGGACGGTATGGTAGTGATTGTCGATGAGTTTACCGGGCGTCTGATGCCGGGACGACGTTACTCGGATGGACTGCACCAGGCAATCGAGGCCAAAGAGGGGGTCCGGGTTCAGGCGGCTACCCGCACCGTGGCTTCGGTAACCTTCCAGAACTACTTTAGGATGTACGCAAAAATTGCCGGTATGACCGGCACGGCGGCGACAGAAGAAGAAGAGTTCCGTAAGATCTACGGCATGGACGTGGTATCCATCCCCACTAACCAGCCACTAATTCGCGCTGAAAAGCCCGATCTGATCTACAAGACCGAGCGGGCCAAGTTCAAGGCGGTGGTTGAAGAGATTATCAGGTTTAAGGAATATGGGCAGCCGGTGTTGGTGGGAACCATTTCGGTTGAAAAATCGGAGATGCTCAGCAAGATGTTAAAGCGGCAGGAAGTTGAGCACGAAGTTTTAAACGCCGTTAACCATACCCGGGAAGCCTTTATTATAGCCCAGGCTGGGCGCCGGGGCGCGGTGACTATCTCGACCAACATGGCCGGTCGGGGTACGGACATCATCTTAGGCGGCAACCCGGAGTTTTTAGTGAGGGAGAGGCTGCTCAAAATATTTGGGGCGGAAGAATCCGCACTGGACCCTGAGACAAAGATCCAATGGCAGCAGCAGTACGATGCATTATACTCCCGGGCGTTGGAGGAGACCGGGAAGCAGCGGCAGGATGTGCTGAAACTGGGAGGCCTGCATGTTTTGGGCACCGAGCGGCACGAAAGTCGCAGGATTGACAACCAGCTGCGCGGCCGATCCGGTCGTCAGGGCGACCCTGGCTCATCTCAGTTTTTTATATCGCTGGAAGACGATCTGATGCGCCTTTTCGGCGGTGACAATATCGCTTCGCTGATGGATCGGTTCGGTATTGATGAGGATATCCCGATCGATCACCCCCTGGTTAGCCGGGGCATTGAAAATGCTCAGAAAAAAGTGGAGTCGCGCAACTTTGAAATCAGGCGCAGCTTGCTTGATTATGATGATGTGCTCAACCAGCAGCGCGAGGTGATTTACGGCCAACGCCGACGGGTGTTGGAAGGTGAAAACATGAAAGAGCCGGTCCTTGATATGGTTGAAGAGATTACCGACCGTCTTGTTGAAGAATATACCAGCGAAAAGGGTTTCCTTGATGACGAAAACGCCCGGGCTCTATACGGCCAGGTCGGGGATCTTTTTGCGCGCCGCGGACAGCTAAGTCTAAAGACCCTGGAAGATATGGAAAAAGCCGACCTGCGCGAACTGCTGTTGCAGGAAGCCCGCTCTGCTTACGACGCGCGGGAAAGTGAACTGTCGCCGGAAGTGATGCGCGAACTGGAGCGGGTGGTGCTGCTTAGAACAGTAGACCGCCACTGGATGCTCTTTATCGATGTGATGCACCAGCTGCGCCATGAGATTCATCTCCAGGCTTTTGGTCAGCGTGATCCGCTGGTGGAATACCGGTTACAGAGTGCTGATATGTTCGAGGATATGATCCGGCAGGTGCAGACAGATGTAGTGAGGGCCATTTACCGGGCCCAAGTGACTGCCGCCCCTCAGCGCCGGGCTGTCGCCGGCGAGGGGAAAGGTTATCAGCCCCGGGTTGCAGCAGTGGGAGGGGGGCAGGCTTCAGGCGGTTCTGCACCGGTTCAGCCCCATCCTCAGTCAGCCCGTCAGGGCCTGGGGGGCATAGCGCCCCGACCGGAACCGGTAAGCGTCAAAAAGATCGGCCGAAACGAACCCTGCCCCTGTGGCAGCGGTAAAAAGTATAAAAAATGTTGCAGCGACAGCTAATCTGCTTTTTTAGATCCTGAAAGATGGTGATAAGGTGCTGAAGGAACAACTTGAGCAACTGGCCCTTCTTCAAAAGCGGCTGGAAGAAATGAGGGCTTCTCTTTGAATATGAGCAGAAGCGGCAGGAGCTAAAAGTCTTGGAAGCGGAGGCTCTCCGGCTCGATTTTTGGGAAGACAGCGCCAAAGCCCGGGAACAAATGAAAAAACAGGGGGCACTCCGCGATCAACTGCGTCCAATACAGGAACTCGACAAACTGTTCGAGGAAGCCGGTATCTTTCTTGAACTGGCTGCAGAAGAGGGCTCCGGTGAGGAGGAAGCGTTTGGGGAAGCAGGTTTGATCCTGGCCACCATTACCGGCAAGCTGGATCATCTGGAGCTGGAAACTCTTTTTAGCGGAAGTTATGATTTTAACGATGCTATAGTATCACTCCATCCCGGCGCCGGCGGCCTTGAATCGCAGGACTGGGCTGAGATGTTGCTTAGGATGTATACCCGTTGGTGTGAGCAGAAGGGCTACACCGTAGAGCTGGTTGATTTGCTTGCTGACGATGAGGCGGGGATCAAGAGTGCTACCTTTATTGTGCGCGGCCATGCTGCGTATGGTTACCTGCAGGCTGAAAAAGGGGTACACCGGATGATTCGCATCTCGCCTTTTGACACCGCTAAAAGACGTCACACCTCTTTTGCCTCGGTCGATGTGATACCGGAAATTGAGGAAGAGGAATTTGTGATTAGCCCCGAAGATCTGAAGATTGACACCTTCCGGGCCAGTGGGGCCGGAGGGCAGCATGTAAATAAAACCGATTCTGCCGTGCGGATAACTCACCTGCCGACCGGAATTGTCGTCAGTTGCCAAAATGATCGTTCCCAGCACGCTAATCGCCGGCAGGCGCTGCATGTGTTACAGGCGAGGCTGGCTGAAATAACGCGCCGCGAACAGGTTGAAGAGATTAATGCTGTACGGGGTCAACAACGAGAAATAGCCTGGGGCAGCCAGATCCGCACTTACACTTTTCATCCTTTTACCCTTGTCAAAGATCACCGTACCGCTGTGGAGGTGGGTCAGGTTGAAGCAGTGATGAACGGTTTGCTGGACCCCTTTATTGAAGCTTACCTGCGCTGGAAGGCGCGCGGTATGATTCCACTGAGGAAATAGGAGTAGTGCTTTAATGAAAATGCCGGGTTTTAGACGCTCTGCCGTAAAGGCCGCGCTGATCGATTTTGTCGGGATCCTGGTTGGTTCAGTAATCCTGGCTGTAGGTATGAACATGTTTATGGTTCCCAACATGCTGGCTCCGGGAGGGGTAAGCGGCTTGGCCGTGGTCCTATACCACCTCTTCCGCTTGCCGGTTGGCGCTACGATTATTCTTCTTAATATCCCGCTCTTTATTGCCGGCTACCTGGTGCTTGGCCCGCGGGTTGTAATTCAGAGCCTACTCGGGACCTTTCTTTTCTCGGTTGCTATTGAAGCGACCGCCCCGTACTTGCCGGCGGCCACCGATGACCTATTGCTGGCATCGGTCTACGGTGGGCTGGTGATGGGTGTGGGGGTTGGCCTGGTTTTTCGTTACCGCGGTTCATCGGGCGGCACCGGCCTTTTGTCGCTGATCCTGGCCAAGGCCAAAGGAATTTCACCCGGGCAAGCCATGTTGTGGGGCGATCTTGCGGTTTTAGCGGCGGCAGTCTTTGTTTTCGGCAGCGAAGCGGCTATGTATGCTGCGCTGGCTCTTTTTATCAGTGTCAAAGTGATCGATGGCATTCTTGAAGGTTTAGGCCAGGCCAAGTCAGTGATCATCATTACCAAAAACGGTGAGGCGATCAACAAAAAATTGCTTTACGAGCTTGGCCGCGGAGTTACCTGGCTGGAGGGACACGGTGGTTATACCGGGCAGTCGCGGGAAGTGCTGCTTTGTGTGATTGCCCGCCAGCAAACGGTAAACCTGAAAGCGATTATCCGGAAAATAGATCCCGATGCTTTTGTCATTATCGGCAATGCCACTGAAGTTCACGGTCAGGGGTTTCAGAAGATGCATCTAGAGGAGTAGCAGTTGTGGCAGTCATAGTGTAAAGTTATTGTAGGGAT
>DBBD01000026.1:0-381 GCA_002292015.1 Firmicutes bacterium UBA993 | reverse complement strand
GTGTAAAGTTATTGTAGGGATGTGGCAGTCGATTATTTGCAAAATAACTAACAATAGATTAAAATAGTGAACAGGATTATTTTTCCTGTACTGAGAAGATGTTTAATAAATGGGTTAATACATCAATCAATACATGGAAAGGCTGGCCAAGATGATCGAAGCTAAAAACGTGTGCGTGAAGTATAGCAAAAACGGGCAGTATGCCCTCAGCGATATCTCTTTCTTTATCGATCGCGGCGAGTTCGCTTTTTTTGTCGGCTCCAGCGGGGCCGGCAAGTCAACGATCCTGAAGCTGATTATCCGCGAAATTACACCCTCTGCCGGCTGCTTAAAGGTCTTTAACCGCGATGTTGGCCGTCTGCCACGCCGCAAACTTCCCTA
>DBBD01000061.1 GCA_002292015.1 Firmicutes bacterium UBA993 | reverse complement strand
AAAACGCGGTAACATTCTACAGGATTGGTTCCATCTCCTTCAAGACCAAAAAATTTCTATTGAAGAATGTTCAAAATGGAGTAGAATAGGAGAAAGTACTTAAAATTGTGAGGCGAACAGCCATGGTGATGCGGTTTGCTATAGTATTTTCTGTAATTGCCATAATTACGGCGGTGACGGTTACAAGATTTTTTAGCGACGCTGAACTGAGAACACCCGAAAGCACCTCCATAGACGGCGCCTTTATTGAAACCGGTCTTGAGCTGGATGACAATAATTTAATCGCATTGGTCAGCGATACCTTTAAAATCAATCAGGATTTCTATATCCATTTTGAAAACAACGGACCTTTTGAAAACGAGCAAATTAAATTTCAGTTGGTAGATACCAAAAATGATCAGATTCTTGCCCAGGAACCATTCGATGTTGAAATTGATGATCACGATCATTACAGTCTTGTTTTTTTTAGCAGTCCCGGTCTCTACCGTATAGTAGCCATCGTTGGCGATCAGATCCGTGCCACCCGTGAGGTGATCATCGAAGAATAGAAGGCTATCTTGACAGAGGAATTATAAGCTGTCAGCTGAATAATCCGGGGTTAATTCCGCCGGGAAAACCGGAACGGTAAGCGGCATTTTGTCTCACCCCGGCTCCGGCGCCTGGGCAGCGCGAAGTGACCTTTGGTGTATTTGACAAGGTTTTCAAATAAATAGACTAAAGTAAAGCGATGATTACAGCAGACAATACAGTAACCACACAGAGTTGGTTCCGCAGTATTTTGGGAAATCGCGACCTGGTTTTAGTAACCATGGCCTATGTAGCCGGCATTATACTCGGCCGGTTTTGGATTGCTGAAACACCGTTGTTTTATTGGTTCGCTGGCGGTTCATTTATTTCCCTGGCGGCGCTTCGGTTTTTCGGGCTGGCTAATAATTACAGAGTCGGCCTGCTGTTTTTGGTTTTATCTTCCGGCGTGGTAGCCTTTGTTTTTACAGCTACTCCTTCAGCAAAAAGCATCCTGCAATATACCGGTAAGCATGTATACATCGAAGGTGTGGTGGTTGAAGAACCATTTTTCGATCAGGAGTCAAGCGCCTACTTGTTACAGGTTGAAACTGTCGAAACCGGCAACGGCAGGGAAAATGCCGGCGGGAGACTGCTGGTGCGAATCTATGGCAATGATCATGCAGATTTTCAGTACGGAGACTGGTTGCGCCTGCGGGCAGTTATCGTTGAACCAAAAGGTTTGCGTAATCCGGGTGGTTTTGATTACCGTTTTTTTCTGCGCAGCCAGGGGACTGATGCTCTTGCTTATCCCAACCCGTCGCAGGTGGATCGGCTGGAAACCAGTAAAACTAATACTCTGGCCGGCTCTGCCATCAATTTAAGACAGCAGATGATTGCTTTTATCAATACGACCCTTCCGGTACCGTCCTCGAACCTTTTAACGGCCATACTTTTTGGTCGGCGGGAGCAGCTGCCGGCAGCGGTTGAAGAAAACTTCAGAAAAGCCGGTACCGGCCACCTGATGGCTGTTTCCGGATTGCATGTCGGGCTGGTTGCTGCCATGATCATCGGGCTCTTCAGTCGCCTGCGTTTCAAAGGCCGCTTACCGTTAATCCTGGCAATTGTTCTGGTTTTTGCTTATGCTTATTTAACCGGCATGCGCCCTTCTGCTTTGCGGGCGGCAATCATGATCTCAATGGTTATGGGTGCAGTGCTTCTGGATCGGGAAAATGATCTGCCGACGGCGATTTCTTTTGCTGCCCTGGTGACCTTGTTTTTCAACCCCCTACTGCTGTTTTCAGTTGGTTTTCAGCTCTCTTACACTGCAACCCTGGCCCTGATTTATCTCTACCGTCCACTTGATCAATTGCTGGTAGCAGCACGCATACCGGGCTTTATCCGTGCTCCCCTTGCGGTAACTACAGCGGCCCAGATAGGAGTGTTGCCCTTAAGCATTTACTATTTTCATCATCTTGCTGCAGGCGCACTGCTCTTCAATCTGCTCTTTTTGCCGCTGATCGCTTTTGTTGTCGGCTTCGGTTTGGCCGGTGCGCTTTTCGGTTTAATAATCCCTTTTGCGGGGGAGCTGTTGCTCTGGGCTGCCCGGCCGCTGTTGGAGCTGCTGCTCTTCATCTCAGCGTTCAGCAGTATTCCCGGTTTTTACTTTGCCTTAAGTCCGCCCCGGACACCAACCCTGGTTATAACCTATCTTTTTATTATTGGTTTTCTGGTAAGCTATTACAGCTGGGAAAAGCGTTTGGCCGCGAGGAAAGATCTTTCTTATGTAGCTTATCTTAAGGCCGGTGCCGGCAGACATTACTTAAAAAACCCCAGGCTGTCGAAAACGGTTACAATCCTCGCATTTTTTACGGCTGTTATCTTTGTGTGGACCGGAATTCTATTTCCCGGGCAAAAAGATTTAAATATCACCTTTATTGATGTGGGCCAGGGAGCATCAGTTCTGTTAGAGACACCATGCGGGGTAAACATTCTGGTTGATGCGGGAGGAGAGCCGACTTACAGTGCAGATCCCGGAGTAACTGGCGAAAAAGTGGTGTTGCCATTTCTAAGATACCAGGGAATTAGTGAAATCGATCTGGCTATAGTAACTCATCCCCATGAAGACCACTTTGGCGGTTTTCTCTACCTGGTAGGGCAAATACCGATCGGTGGTTTTTTAATTTCACCGGTGAGCAGCGATTCACCCCATTATCTGAATTTGCTTAATAAGGCGGCAGGAGAAGGGATTCCGGTGGAAGTTGCCTCCGCCGGCTTGAGTTGGCGTAGCGGCTCTGAGCTACAACTAAGAGTTTTAAGCCCTCCGGATGACCTAATCAGGGGTGACGGCAGCGAGCTGAATAACAACTCGCTTGTTTTGTTGCTGCAGTACAAAGAAGTAGAAGTTCTCTTAACCGGTGATATCGAAAATACTGCTGTGCTCGATTTGCTCAACCGCTATCCCGATCTGAATGTCGACTTGCTGCAAATACCACATCATGGCGGTTACCTGCCTTCGATTGCCAAGTTGCTCGAAACGGCACAGCCTGATCTGGCAGTGATCCAGGTCGGGGTAAATTCTTTCGGCCATCCCCACCCACATTTGCTTGAGGCTCTTGAGGAGGCAGGAGTGCCATTCTACCGTACAGATTTTCATGGTGCCATAATCTGTAGGACAAATGGCCGGGAACTCGAAGTCACTGTTACCGGATCGCCGGCGGTGGTTAGATGATTGTGCGCTCCGGTAGGAGCAAAGCAAAGATAGCCGGGGCATAACTGCAGTGCCTGCGTGTATAAAAAACAAAAAAGTGGCGGCTACCCGCGGCCTGTCGCATATGATAAGTTATAGGCAGAGCTTCAAAGATTAAACTTGATAAAGGAACATTGCCGGATGGATCAGAAAACAGCATTTATCCTTAAGCTGGTCAAGTACAGCGGTTACATGGCAGTATTATGGGTTGCTGTCAACAACAGCGGTTTTGCTGTCAGCATACCAATCTATATTCTGTTGGCTATTCTTGCCGTTGACAGCATCCGGTTTTTCTTTCTGGAACAGAAAGCAGAGCATATGGTCAAACCGAGCTTTTTCTTCCAGCTTGCCCTGATTATGCTGTTTATTTTTCTTGACGGTTCTGTTGTCGGCAGTATTCTCCTGATAATCATTATTGCCGAAAGCTTGATCTCTCTGCCGCGTCCTACCGGTGAGCAGTTATTGATCAGCTCTCTCGTCGGTTTTATCATGGTCAGCGTATTGGGGCTCCATTGGCGGGCTAATCTTAACTGGAACCATGTATTAATGATTTTAATCAACTCAATTTTTATGCTTTTTGCCTATGCTATCAGTTATGTAGCCCGGCGGCAGTTAGAAGAAAAAGAAAGGGCGGAAAAGGCCCTTATGGAACTCGATCGCTCCCGCAACGAGCTTGAATCAGCCTATTATAAGCTGATTGAAATCAGCAAGGAGCGCGAACAGCTTGCCGCAGCAGCAGAAAGATCCCGCCTGGCCCGCGAACTGCACGATACAATGGCCCACACTCTTACGGCGATTGTCGTTTCCCTTGAAGCCGGTAAGAAACTGGCCCTGACTGATTGGCAGAAAGTGCTTTCAGAGATTGAAAAAAGCCAGGAACAAGCGAGGAAAGGCCTTGAGCAGGTTCGCCAGACTGTTAAAACGCTCAGGCATGGAGAGGCGGAAGGGCTTGACTTTTTTGCTGCCCTAAAAGGTTTGGCCCGCGACTATTCCGGCAGGGGGATTGAGATTGCCTTTAACCTGCAGGAAGATCTGAAGCTACCGGCGCCGCTGGAGTTTTCGTTTTACCGCATTATTCAGGAAAGCATTACCAATAGTATTCGTCACAGTGAAGCAACGCTCATTGCTGTTGATTTGCAACGCAGGGATCACCGTTTATTGGTGGAGATCGCCGATAACGGCAGTGGTTGCCCCGTTCTGCTCGAAGGTTACGGTATCAGGGGAATGCGTGAGCGCGCGTCAGCCATCGGAGCAAACATCTATTTTATTAATGCTTTCGGTTCGGGTTTTACAGTACGCCTGGTCCTGGAGGATTAATTAAATGAAGGATCAAATCAGGATCCTGATCGCCGACGATCAGCGGTTAATGCGGGATGGTTTAAAAACTATCATTGAGCTGGAAAAAGATTTGGTAGTTCCCGGTACGGCTGCAAACGGCAGCGAGGCGCTGGAGCTATGTCAGAGTCTGCGCCCGGACATTATCCTGATGGATATTCGAATGCCTATTATGGACGGTGTTGAGGCAACCAGGTTAATCACTGCCCGGTTCCCGGAGGTAAAAGTGATAGTGCTTACCACTTTTGATGATGATGAGTTGATAATCAAGGCGCTTCAGGCCGGGGCAAAAACCTACTTGCTTAAAGATTTGCCTTCCGAGAAGCTGCTTTCTACCATCCGGGCTACCGCCGGTGGTGATATTGTCCTGCAGCCTGATATTGCCGCAAAGCTGGTTGGACGGGCGGTTGGAACAGGTGCCGTCCCAAAAAGCGGAGCAGAGGGCGAGAGGCTGATTGAACAGCTTACACTGAGAGAAAGAAAGATCCTTTCCCTGATGGCCGAAGGCTTACATAACAGCGAAATTGCGGAGAAACTTTGCCTCAGTGAAGGAACAGTAAAGAACCAGGTTTCTTCTATCTATGGTAAGCTGGGCACAAATGATCGCACCCAGGCAGTCCTTCTGGCACTGAACAATCAATTGCTATAAAGTCGCTTCAAACCGTGACTGTGGTCACAGAAAAAGATTACTTTTTTGTGACTCCGGTTACTGGGATGCTTTCGCTCCGGCTGCTACAATATAAAAAAACAATGAACGGGGTGAAAGAAATGAGTAAAAACTTTAAAGTAGGTCTGATCTTAATTCTGGCCGGGGTTTTCATGCTGCTAAGCCAGTTGGGAGTGATACCGGGGGTATCGATTCTCTACTTCCTCGGGCTTGGTTTTCTTGCCGTATACGCAATCCTTGGCGCCCGTCGGGAATACGGTTACGTAGGATTTTTAATTCCCGGAACTATTTTACTGGCCATCGCGCTCTTTGCCTCCCTTGGCGCAGGTAGCGACGGGGGAGAAATTAACCCCGGTTTCTTCTTTCTTTTCCTGAGTTTAAGCTTTTTGATGGTATTTCTTGTACACACCTACTGGTTTAAGGAACTGGGTCATGGCGATCGGTTTTGGCCGCTTTATCCCGCCGCCGGCCTCCTGGTTATGACCGGAATTGTCAGAATGGCCACTACCGGAAACATTCTTGAAGGCCTGAACCTGCTTAACTACTTGTGGATCATCGTTATGATCGCTTTTGGAGTCTGGTTGGTTATAAAGGGGATAAAGACCTCAAAAAACTGAGTTAAAAAGT
>DBBD01000079.1:5824-18916 GCA_002292015.1 Firmicutes bacterium UBA993 | reverse complement strand
AACCGATAATGCTGACAAACGACAGTTTTTTTCTGCCACCTCCTTTAAGCATCCGACCATTAGTTCACTCGCACGATTTTCCTAAGAAGATAAACCTAAATATTTTTATCAATATTATTTTTTTTTCTTAATTGTGAACTATTCACTACTCCGAATCAAAAACCTTTATGATTATTAAACAATTTTATGGCTTGTTTTTTGTATTATTTATCCAACACCAAGCTGTAACCTAGCCATTCTTTAACAGTAACAGTCATACCGATCGCCAGATCAAAACCGGTTGCGGAGCCTATTTCAACCATATTTTTTATTATTCGCGGCTCCTTAACCCCCAAGCTAAGGGCTTCCAAAAAGTTACTGAAGGGCGCCGGGGTTAAACCACGCCTGCCGATCTCGATCATGTGGCCGCCGAATAACCCGGTCTGGGCTGCAAGCACCTTTACTGCGGGACCGAGCGAATCCATAAATATTTTACCAACGCAACTAAAGCGATTTGTGACTAAAAATGCTGCATGAATCAAATCATCTCCGGTTGGCGTTAAGCCATGTCCCATCCCACAGATGTTTCGAGAATATTTTATTAATTCCTGATCATTTTGATCAATCAGTGCTTTAATGATGGCCGGAAAGTTTTCGGCAATAGCTAATCGGTGGTAATACCCTCCGCCTTGACGATCCAAGAGCACCGCTGATGGGGTTGGCAGTTCCAATTTTTTTAAGCTGTTTTCGTAATACCTTAGTGTTTTTACCATCTCAGTAATATTTTCACATAAACACGAAACCGGAGCGAAGATAATACTTTCTCCCCCGCGCCGGTCAACGATCACCTTACTTTCAGCTAAATCAAAAACAGCCCGGCCATCCTCAAACCTGCCGCTTTTATACTGCCTGAGCAGGCTCTTAAACTGCTTAAAATCCTCAGTGGTGAGACCGAGAGCTGCCGGTCCCTTTGCCAGATTCTGATCGCCGATAAATAATAAATGCGGCCAGCCAGTTACCTGAAAATTGGCCGCATGTTCATGGAGTGACAGCAGCTTTAAAGCATAGCAACCGCGGTAGGTCTCGAGGTCAGCAGCAGACCAGTCAGCGGTAAACGCTACTTGGGGCGCCGGTTGTTGCTCGTTTATCGAAAACAGGAACCCTCACTCCCACCCCGCCCCTCCCCCCTCCGGAAGCCTGGCCCTAATGCTCCCGGTATCAAGTGTGTGTAAGACTCAGTCCGCAAGGGGGAGGGAGCAAAGAGGTTAAATTATACCCTTTCCCTGCATCTCGGCAATTTCGTTCTGGCCATAACCAAGGGCATTAAGGATCTCTTCCGTATGTTGGCCGAGAGTCGGCGGCGGCAGGGTAACGGCGCCCGGGGTCATCGACAACTTGGTCGGCACGCCGATCAGCTTGATCGGACCAGCCAGGGGATGTTCCTTTTCAACTACCATCTCGCGCACTTCAACATGCGGATCGTTTAGAACCTGGTCAATGGTGCGGATACGACCGCAGGGTACTCCGGCCTCCTCCATTACCGCCACCCATTTCTCGGTCTTTTTCTGCCTGGTAATTTCTTCTATAATTGCCTTCAGCTCAGCCGGGTTCCTGTTACGGCTCTGCATGTCAGCAAAACGTGGATCTAAGTTAAGCTCTTCGCGGCCAAGGGCCTTGATAAAGCATTCCCATAGGCGTTGGTTGCCGACAGCAAAAATTACATAACCGTCTTCAGTTTCAAAACTCTCGTACGGAGTAATCATCGGGTGACGGTTACCCACCCGCTGCGGTACCTTCCCGGTAGCCAGGTAATTACCGGCCTGGTAGGTGAGAATGGCGATGATTGAATCCATCAGCGAAACATCGACAAATTGCCCCATGCCGGTTTTATTTTTAGCCAGCAAGGCCAGCAGAATACCTTCCACGGCATGAAATCCACCGAGGATATCGGCTATGGCCACACCGAGACGCTGGGGCGGACCGTCGGGAAAACCGGTTATACTCATCAACCCTGCTTCTCCCTGGACCATAACATCAAAGCTGGGTTTCTCCCGGTAAGGGCTGTTGTGGCCGTAACCGGTTATCGAGCAGTAGATAATATCTTCTTTGATTTTCTTTACATCTTCGTAGGTTAGGCCCATCTTTTCGGTAACACCGATGCGAAAGTTTTCGACAAATATATCGGCATCGGCAATCAACCGCCTTAAGATGTCCCTGGCCTTTCCTTCCCTCGTATTAAGGGTGATACTTTTTTTATTCCGGTTAAACGAGAGATAGTAAGCCGATTCGCCCGCGAGGAAAGGCGGGCCCAGCTCACGTGAATCATCACCCTTGCCCGGGGTTTCCACCTTGATTACTTCAGCGCCCATATCGCCGAGCTTCATTGTGCAGTACGGGCCGGCAATAAAACGGCTTAAGTCGATTACTTTTAAACCTGCAAGAGGCTTATCCATTGCCTGATCCTCCTTTGACTGAGCAAATTGTTTCTACAGCAAATGCTTTTTTCCCTGCCGAATATATTTTAGCCGCCCTCTTTTCTTTTCCGACGCCGGGATGTATAATTAAGGCGAACACAGGTTCGCATAACGGGTGACAGGGGATTTATGAGCAGCAAAACTATCTTTCTGGCCGATATGGAATCATTTTACGCCAGCGTGGAGACAGCCCGCAACCCCTCTTTGCGCGGTAAGCCGGTTGCGGTCTGCGGCGACCCGGCTTTGCGTCACGGGATCATTCTCGCCGCCAGCCGCGAGGCTAAAGCCCTGGGGGTGAAAACGGGCCAGCCGGCCTGGGAGGCGCAGCGGATGTGCCCCTGGATCATTTTTGTCCACCCCCACATGCAGCTCTATATCGACTATTCGCTGCGCATCACCACTATTTTCGAACAGTTTACCGATCGGGTTCTGCCCTACTCGATCGACGAACAGTTTCTCGATTTAAGCGGTTCATTTTTGCCGGGTGGTTCACCCCGGGCAACGGCACAGCTGCTGATCGAAAATATCTGGTCCGAAACCGGGATTCGCTGCCGGATCGGCGTAGGCGAAAACCCGCTGCAGGCCAAGATGGCCTGCGACTGTTTCGCCAAAAAGCGGCCGGATCTTTTTTTCGAGTTGAACAGCGCCAATTATGCCAACCTTACCTGGCCCTTGCCGATCGGTTCGCTCTTTGGGGTGGGGTACCGCATGGTGCGCAACTTTCAGCGCATCGGGGTGCGCACGATCGGCCACCTGGCCGCCCTGCCGCGCGATATACTGCGGAGGCGCTGGGGGATCAGCGGCGAGGTGCTCTGGCTGAATGCGCAGGGTATTGATTATTCATCCGTTGGGCCGGACCAAATCCAGGAACAAAAGGGGGTAGGCCATACGGCAACCCTGCCCCGCGACTATCGCAACCAACAGGAGATTGAGCTGGTGCTGCTGGAGATAACCGAGGAGGTCTGCCAGCGCACCCGCCGCCGTCAAAAAATCGGCACAACCGTTCACCTCCATTGCCGGGGGGCCGATTTCGATCACCCGGGCGGTTTTTCCCGCCAGAAAAAACTGCCCGAGGCAACAGCAAATGCCATGACTATCTACCCGACGATCCTCAACCTTTTCCGTCAACACTGGGATCGCAAACCGCTGCGGGCGGTCGGCGTCAGCCTAAACGGCCTGACCGATTACCGGCAGCTACGCTTGCCCTTTTCGGCCTGTGCCGCAAAGGAGGAATCGTTGATCCGAACCGCTGACCAGCTACGGGAACGTTTCGGAAAAACCAGCCTGTTTCGCGCTTCATCGCTCAGGCCGGGAGCACAGCTGCTGCAGCGCGCCGGCAAGATCGGCGGTCATGATGCATGAGTAAAAAAATTAACCAGCAGTTTGCCTGTAGCCGGATGATGCTGCCCGAGCACTGCGACAGCCTGCGGCAGCATACCGCCGCCGTTCAGCGCGCGGAAGAGCAGGGCCGGCCCCTTACTGACGAACAGCTGCGGGCGGAACAACAACGGCTGTTGGAGGAGGCCCTTTACTGCAAACTAAGGCTAAAATTTACGCTGCTCGACGAAACAGGCCGCAGCAGCTTGAGTGGTTTGCCCTGCCGGGTAGACGAAACTGCCGGCACGATTTACATCGACACCGGCAGCGGTAAACCGGTAAAGATCAAGGCCGCTTCCGTAATCGGTATTGCCGGCGACTCCTGAACAGGGTGATTATCATTACCTGATATTTCTATCGACCTTTATTCCATTTCGACCGTGCAGGCAATACCCTGACCGCCACCAATGCAAAGAGTGGCCAGACCGCGCTTATTCTTGCGCTTATGCATTTCATGTAGCAAAGTCACAAAAATCCGGGCGCCGCTGGCGCCGATCGGGTGACCGATGGCAATCGCCCCACCATTTACGTTAACAATTGATGGATCAAATTCAAGTTCCTGGCAAACGGCTAATGCCTGCACGGCAAAAGCTTCGTTGGCTTCAATCAGCTGTAAATCGGAAACCGACCAACCGGCTATAGTTAGCGCTTTTCTGGTGGCCGGAATCGGCCCGGTGCCCATAATCGCCGGATCGACCCCGGCTGAAGCATAGCTTTTTACGATGGCCAGCGGCTTAATACCCAGCTCCTTGGCCTTTTTCGCACTCATCACCACCACGGCAGCGGCACCGTCGTTGATGCCCGAAGCGTTGCCGGCAGTTACGGTGCCGTCTTTTTTAAAGGCTGGCTTAAGTTTAGCCAGTGCTTCCAGGGTTGCCATGCGCGGATGTTCGTCAACGGCAAAAACAAGCGGATCGCCCTTTTTCTGGGGCACCTCTACGGGAACGATTTCGTCCTTGTAGCGACCGCTTTCGATGGCGGCCTGGGCTTTTTGCTGACTTTGAAGGGCAAACTGGTCTTGTTCTTCGCGCCCAATGTTGTATTTAACAGCTACGTTTTCCGCGGTCATACCCATGTGATAATCATTAAAAGCGCACCAGAGTCCATCTTTGACCATTGAATCGGTCATTATGCTGTCACCCATCCGCAACCCCCAGCGCGCCCCGGCAGTCAGGTACGGAGCGGCACTCATATTTTCCATACCTCCGGCAACGACAATATCGGCATCTCCGGCAACAACACCGGCAGCCGCGAGAGTTACACTTTTTAACCCGGATCCGCAAACTTTATTAATCGCCAGGCAGGGCACTGCGATTGGCAGTCCCGCTTTAAGGGCCGCCTGGCGGGCAACGTTCTGACCATGGCCGGCCTGCAGTACTGAACCCATAATTACTTCGTCAACTTGTTCCGGTTTTAAGTTAGCTTTTTCGAGCGCTGAGCTGATTACCAACGCTCCTAGTTCAACCGGACTGATATCTTTAAGCGATCCGCCGAACGTGCCGACTGCTGTTCTGACCGCACTCACTACAACAGCTTCTCTCACCACTCATCCCTCCATCTCTTTAGAACCTTATTATCATCCCCGGCCGATAATATAGCGGTAGGGATCCACCTCGTTACGCAATATGTTCAATTCATCTTCCTTGGGCGCATCACTGACTGTCACGCTTTCGGACCAGAGCAGCTCGAATCCGGTGCTTTCAATAATTTTTTCTTTAGTAATTCCCGGATGCATGCTTTCAACCTTCATCCTTTTGCTTTGATCGTCAAATCCGATCACGCAAAGATTAGTGATCACCTTGTACGGCCCGCTACCGGGTGGCAAACCTGCTTTTTCCCTGGCTCCCGGCCCGGTTAAGTAACCAGGGGTAGTCACAAAGTCGATCTTTTCAGTAAACCGTCGCTGGTCCTGGGGGGTGATCATCATTGTTTTCCAGCAGAGCGAACCTAAGTCGTTAGCGCCCCCGCTTCCGGGGAGGCGCACTCTGGGAGCCGTGTAATCCTCGCCAATCATGGTGGAGTTAATGTTTCCGTACTGATCAATCTGGGCCCCGCCAAGAAAAGTATAGTCAACCAGGCCTCTCTGGCAGGTTTCCATAATTTCCGGCATACTGCTGGCAGCAAGGGCCCGGTAAAAAGTGCGTGAATCTCCTACGGAAATTGGCATCGAGGGCAACAACGGGCCAATGCCGCCGGCTTCAAACATGATCATCAGCCGCGGGGAATAGAGCTTCTGAGCCAACATCGCTGCCGCGCAGGGAGCGCCGGTTCCGACAACTACTATACTGTCGTCTTCGAGGTAACGGGAGGCGAGGCAGATCATCAGCTCCATATCGTTATATTCCATTTTTATAAGTCCCTCCTTTGGCCGCAAACTTACCTATTTCTCGACCAGGTTTTCCTGGTATCTCAGTTCCTGCAGGCGACTCATACCGCCAATCTGATCAAGGTAGCCGTTAAAATCCTTTACCCCGTAGATATGGCGCTGCAGAAAAGCGGCTAAATCTTCAGGATCGTTTTCCGCTTTCAGCCAATCGCGCAGGTGAGCTTCATCACTAAAATATTCGTAAGCCATGTTTCCCGGGTAACTGCCAAAGGGCACCTCGATCACGGCATCGACAAGGTAGTAGGGAATTACAGTTTTGGTTGGTTCACGGCGAATAACCCGGTTGGGCACCAACCGTTCGGTGGTAATGATCAACCGCTTGGCAGCCCGGGCCAGGTCGCTGTCGGCCACCATAATCCCGTCTATCTGGCAATTACCGTAAACGTCGGACCGGTGCACGTGAATAATCCCCACATCGGGATAAAGAGCGGGAACAGCCAGGTACCTGGTGCCGGTAAAGGGGCACTCCATTTCCATTGCCGCACTGAATTTCTGAGTATCGGTTCCCAGCATACAGCGCACCGGCATGAATGATAAGCCCATCGCTGCCGCTTTGTATCTCCAGGTCAAGGCGGCATTGGTCCACTCCGTGGTATCAATTTCCCCGCTTTCAATGGCAGTGCGGGCAATCTTGGAGAGACCGCGCGCCTCAAGTCCTACAACATAAGCGATATCGCAGCGATCGATACATTTGCCGGCAACCAAAATTTGAAAGTCATGGGTTGCCGTATGCCCGGACAGGCCAATACTTTTCTTACCCTGGCGCACCATCTCGTGCAGTACAGCTGTCGGAATGCGATTGGCCCCAAAACCGCCAATCCCGATGTAATCGCCGTCACTCACAAAATTCTTTACCGCTTCGCTGACCGTTGTTGTTTTTTCGACCATTTTTCGTGGTTTTTGGTCGCGAAAATAGACCCGTGCCCGGTCAGCATCGGGATCGGTATAGATCTTGCCGCAGCCCCCCGGCCTGTAGGTTACATTTTTTTCTTTTAACAGTTCTGTGAAGTCAGCCAATCAAACCACCTCCGGCAATGGTGCAAATACCTGAAGCTTTAAACAATTTATCCTGCAACGGTTAATCACCCGGTTACATATTCTCCACTTTTTTATGATACCCTTCAACAGCATACCCGTTCACTGCGGCGGTAACCAGTATAACATCCCTGGTTGATTCCTGAATCAGCCAGGGCAACTCTTTTTTTCACTTCACCGGCGGCTGTTTTACAGTCCCCCAAGCATCCCGCCGCCTCATTCTTTACCGAGAATACAGATACTGCATACATTTTGTGACGGGACACCGCCCAGGTTATGGCTGAGGCCCATTTTGGGATCTTTTACCAGGCGATCTTCCGGCCAGCGCCTGAGCAGCTGGTTATAAAGTTCGTAAATCATCCGCAGCCCGGAAGCACCAATCGGATGACCAAAACATTTTAACCCACCATCAGGCTGGCAGGCTACCGGCCCGTCCAGATCGTAAAAGCCGTTTAGAATATCATCAGGAGCCTTTCCCGGCGGCGAAATCTGCAAATCTTCCATGGTAACCATTTCCGTAATTGAAAAACAGTCGTGAACTTCAATCATACCGATCTCTTCGCGCGGGTTCTTTATCCCCGCTTCGGCATAGGCTTTTTCGGCAGCATGCTGAGTAGTCATCAGGCTGCTGCCATCCCAGCGGTTAGAAAGCAGCTCTTCTCCTGAACTGACAGATATCTGCAACGCTTTAACCATGACCAACTCCTGGCTTGGTTTCAGTTTCCTGGCGATTTCGGGGGTGGTAACGATGGCCATTGCCGATCCGTCACTGACCCCACAACAATCAAAAAGACCGAGCGGGTAAGCAACAAAAGGCGATTCGCAAATCTGGAAGGTTGAAATTTCCTTGCGAAGGTGCGCCTTCGGATTCTTGGCCCCGTTTTGGTGGCTTTTCCAGGAAATATGGGTAATGGCCTCTTTAATTTTGTCCATCGGTATGCCATGCTTGGCCGAGTATGCGGTAGCCAGTTGGGCAAACATTCCCGGCGCCGTGGCGTTGGGACTGAGCAAACGGGCCAGCTGGCCAAAAATAGGGGAATCGGGCAACCCCCCGTAGCCAACGTCTTTGAGTTTCTCAACTCCGGCAGCCAGCACAATGTCGTAAGCACCGGATGCTACGGCGTAGCAGGCTCCCCGAAATGCTTCGGTACCCGATGCGCAGAAGTTTTCCACACGGGTAACCGGTATAAAAGGCAGGTGCAGGGCATTAGCCAGGTAGCAACCACCCTTGCCGATGCCGATTTCGTCAATGTGATTGCCGATCCAGGCCGCATTTATATCTTTTTTTTCAATCCCGGCATCTTCCAGGCATTCCAGAAACGCTTCGAGCAGAAGGTCAGCTGAATCATCCTCCCAGCGCTCGCCAAAAACAGTACAACCCATACCCAGTATTGCTACTTTATCCCTGATACCATCAGCCATTGACGGGCACCTCCTTTACCGGGACGGCCTTCCAAAAATAAAAAGTGGTGTCCCGCTTAGAATCATAGTACTTGATCCGGAAAGTAAAACGCACTTCCATCCCCACTTGTAAATCGTCGAGAACGCAATCGGTAAAATCCATCATACAGCGCCCTCCGTTTTCAAAATCAACATTACCATAAATAGCTGGGGGATTGATCGAAGCAGCCAGTAAATCAGAAGTAAAACTGACTATCTTTCCCTTTTGGGTCGATAAAGTAACCGGCGCCATCTGATCGACAGCTCCGCAGTCAGGATTAACACAAACCCGTTGCGGCGGATATTGCTGGGTCGCGCATGCCAGGCAGCGGCTGCCCTGCAAGCTTAGAATCGCCCGGCGACTGCGCCAGACTAGCGACCAGCGGGTTAACCGTTCTTCTTCGCCGCGCATCCCAATTTCCAACGGCAACATATCGCGCCATGCGAGGTATTTATAAAGGCTATCGAGTTCGAGCTGATTATTAATTGAATCAGTTACTCTTACCCGGTCGCGATAAGCAACGATCGCTTCAGTAACTTCAAAGATCAGGGCATCGCAACCGTTACCGTAACTGACAACCAACAGCCGATCTCCCGGGACGGCAGCTTCCAGGGCTTTTGCGAGCATCAACAGCGGGTGGGCCGAACCGGTATCGCCGGCATCCATCATCAGCTCGTCCTGGATCTGGTCTGGATTTAAACCAATTTTACGGTTAATATTCTTCCTGGCGCCGCCGTAATAGCAGGGGTAGATCACTTTGCTAAAATCAGAGAGCTGCAGATCGTATTTATTAAGTAACCCGGCAACTACCTTTGGTATCATCTGGTCGTAGCCTAGGTCTCTGATCCAACGTTCTTCCCACTGGCGATCGTATTTTGAGTTAGCACCGCGTAAATGATCGACAAAATCGCAGGACAGTGAATAGGACCCCTTATAGGCAGCAATTACTTGATCGCCGCCGACAAGCATGGCGGCGCCGCCGTCGCCGAAGACCATTTCCTGGACTGATCCGACTTTGCCCATCCGGCAGTCAGCAGCACAGGCAATAGCCTGTTTGCCGTTTTCAGCAGCCGAGTATTCAAGGGCTGCCAGCAAAGCAGCCGTTCCGGACTTAACCGAACCGGCACAATCGACAGTTCTAATTTCTTCTTCCGCGGCAAGCGCACCTGCCACCAGGTTAGCATTTTGCCTTTCTTTGAAAGGGGCCGTGGTCGAAGCAAAATATACTGCCCCCAGCTCTTGCGGGTTAAAACCTCTTAAGCAGCGCAATCCTGCTTCAACCGCCATGGTAACGGCGTCCTCGTCGTAATTGGCCACCGCTTTATCGCCGGCAGCATTCATAATAATCGCCGGGTTGAACCAGCCCATGGCGCTGAAGATAGTCATCCGGTTCAGGCGGTAGCGGGGGACATAGCCTGCATATGAACAGATACCAATCAACGATTCTTCACTCCGATCTCATTTATTTGTTTAGCCAGACAGCCGCATTGGTCAGGCAGTATTCGTCGCGTTCGGCGGTTTTCGCCCGAATAATAATCTGATCATCTTCTTCCTGCCACATTTCGGTAACGATGGTTTCACCGGGATAAACGTGGCGCGAAAAACGCGCTTTGATCGCTTTAAACTTGGCCGGATCGTTGTGGCAATACTCTTTCAGGACTGCCCGCCCCGCAAAGCCGAAGGTGCAAAGTCCGTGCAAAATCGGCTTTTCAAAACCGCCCATTGCGGCAAAATTCGGGTCGGCATGAAGAGGATTAAAATCACCGGATAGCCTGTAAAGCAAGGCCTGTTGTGGTAATGTTTTCATTTCGACAACCCGGTCGGGTTTTCGTTCCGGAGCTGCAAACCCCGGTTCGGGCCCCTTTTCTCCGCCAAAGCCTCCTTCGCCGCGGATAAAGGTACTGAAGCGGTTCTTAAACAGCGCTTCCCCCTTGCTGTTTTTTGTTATCACATCAAGCTCAACCAGCGCCCCTTTACCTTTGTCGTAAATTGCTGCTATCCGGGGATACGAAGTAATTGTCCCCTCCGTGGGAATCGGTTGGTATATTTCAAGATACTGTTCGCCGTGCAGCAACATGGCCAGGTTAAAATCCATCCCTTCCATCCCGACAATGCCAAAGAGGGCGCCGAAGGGTGGAATCACCCCAAAAGTCGGAATGACTGCCAGTTCGCTTTCGTAAACAAATTTCAGATCATCGGGGTCAGCACCCGCACCGATCCCCAAAGCGTAAAGCAGTATATCTTTTTGGGTGTAGCTGTATTCCAATGCCGGAAGCTCTTTACCAACCAATTTCGGATCTATCGGCATAATTATTCTCCTTCCTTAAATTAACTTAAATTGGACAACCGTTTAACTCACGATCATTTTGGAAAGTACCGTTCCGGCCTGCTCCATCGCCGAAGTATACTCGCGCCCGCCTTCAAGGGTCATGATCTGATCCAGCTTTTCAACAATCATCTCAACAGTAATCTCTTTAGTGGAATCAAAAACCACGCCGGGTCCTTCAACCACCGCCGCCCGGCTGAAGTAGCCGCCACCGGCACTGATCATTCTTGCCGTTTCCGTGCATTCCTCCGAGCAGAGCCAGGCCACAATCGGCGCTACGTACTCGGGCCTGACTTTGCCGATTATATCTTCCGGCATTACTGTAAAAGTAAGCCTGGTCCCGGCCGTCGGCACAATGGTGTTAGCCTTAATGTTGTAACGGGCGCCTTCCTGGGCCACACAATTCATCATCCCGACTATACCCATCTTGGCCGCCCCGTAGTTGGTCTGCCCAAAATTGCCGTAGAGGCCCGCGGCAGAAGCGGTAGATACAATCCTGCCGTAAGCCTGATCCTTCATGATCGCAAAAGCAGCCTTGGTGCAGAAAAAAGTACCGTCAAGGTGTACAGACATGATCTTTCTATAATCTTCCATCTCCATTTTTAAGATACTTTTGTCCCTCAAAATGCCGGCATTGTTGATCAGAATATCCAGTCGGCCGAAGGTGTCAACCGCGGTGTTAATAATGTTCCGGGCGCTGTCCCACTCGGCAACGCTGTCGTAATTAGCCACCGCCTCGCCGCCGGCAGCTTTAATTTCGTCAACAACCTGCTGGGCAAAAGTGGCATTGGAGCCGCTGCCGTCAAAGGTCCCCCCCAGGTCGTTAACCACTACCTTTGCACCCCGTGCGGCAAGGAGCAGGGCATAAGCCTTGCCCAAACCTCCACCGGCACCGGTAACCACTGCCACCTTGTTCTCAAACCTTAATTCCGCCATTCTCAACATTACCCCCTTGCATATAATGGATGACTTAAGTGTATTCTTTTGACTGGGTTTAATCAATATTTTTAGTCAACTTTATATTTTGATAATATTTCCTAAATAGCTGCCCTTTCCGAAAATTATAGTAGAGGAATTGTATAAAAAGCATATAATGAATACATAAAATCCGCCAATAATATGAGGTGTGCTAAAATGGAAATTTCCATCGACGAAAAAGTAGTGAGAATCGGTGAACTGGCAAAGCGTTCCGGCATCAGCAAACAGCTAATCCACTATTACCTGCGCATGAAATATCTGCACTCGCCTGTCAACAAAAGCGGTAACCAGGCTTTTTACAATCAACAGCATCTTGATCGGCTGCTGTTCCTAAAAAAATGCAACGCCGAAGCAATTCCCCTCGCGTATGCTTCGGCCATGTGGGAGCGTAAAGCAAAATTTTCTGCGGTTCAAAAAGCAAAACGCAAGGCTGGCGGCTACTCTGAATCGCAAACAAAGAGTTTAATTATTAAAGATGCCTCGCAGATATTTTTGCGAAAGGGTTACAACAATACCACTATTGCCGAAATAATGGAAAGCGTGGGCATAACCAAGCCCTCTTTTTACTATTACTTTAAAAACAAAAAAGATCTTTATTTAACCTGCCTGGACAGCATTTTTAATTCATTTTCAAAAAGTTCGCTGGACGGTATTCGCCGGGAAAAAACTCCGCTTGGCAGACTGGAGAAAAGATGGAAGGCCGGACATGCTTACGCAGGCCGGGTGCTGACCTCGATCAACTTACTAAAGGAATCGCTGCGCCATGAAGATCGCGAAGAGCGTGCCAGGGCGGAAGAAATCTTAAGGAAAGCCTGGGTTGACCCGCTGGCCAAAGATCTTGCCCGGGGCATCAAAAGCGGATCAATCCGGCCGATCAACAGTGAGATTGCCAGTTTTGCCATGATATCGATGCTTGATACCTTCTCCTACCGTGAGATTTTAGATCAAAAATACGGGGCTGAGTATGTCCTGGAGGCAGTTTACGATATTATCCTGCACGGCCTGCTGCAGACTGACCGGTCTTGATAGTTCAATTTAAAGAGCAGAACAGACAATCTCAATAAAACAAAAGTGACGAGACTAAACCCCGTCACTG
>DBBD01000079.1:0-5478 GCA_002292015.1 Firmicutes bacterium UBA993 | reverse complement strand
ATACAATGGTGCGAGCGAGAGGACTTGAACCTCCACGGGCGTTACACCCACTAGGTCCTGAACCTAGCGCGTCTGCCGTTCCGCCACGCTCGCATCTATACTTGCCCTGTTATTATAACCACACTTGTTACGCTTATCAAGTGGCTTCTTTAAAAAATTTGGCAAACTGCAGTTGCTTTGATTCTTTGGCGGAGCGAGAATTTGCAGCGCGCCCGGCTTTATCATAATTTCCGCCGGAAGCTTTCCAATTATTTCGCCATCGATATGAACTGGTACCTGATGATCTGCTTCAACCCGGAAGGAGTCGATTTTTGTGGAAATGACCGCCGAGTTCTCGAGGTGCATGCCTGCCATGGCCTGAAACGCCAGAACGGTAGTCTCCGTCCCGGTCGGCCGACGGACAATGATCAAGTCCAGACTGCCATCGTCCAGGGAGGCGTGTGGCGCTATGGTAAGGCCGCCACCGTAATAAGGCCCGTTTGCTACCACTACCAATAACGTATTGGGTTGCTCAATCCCCCACCGGTCACAGGTAACTCTAGTGTAAAAATGGTCAAGGCGAGTTAATCCGTCAAAAAAAGCGAGTACATAAGCGGTATAACCCTTGATCATTTTGTACTTTTCCGAGGCCATCTCCGCTACAGCCGCATCAAAACCGATCCCGGCGACATTTAAAAAACAGGTGCCATTGATCACTCCTAGATCGATACGGCGGGGCTGCCAGCAGCTAAATCCCTGCAACACGCTTTGCCACTGCCCGGGTAGGCCGCAAGAGCGTCTAAAACCATTACCTGTACCCAAGGGTATAACGGCAAAAACAGTCCGGTCAAGATCGATACCGTTGACGACTTCAACTAATGTTCCATCGCCTCCAACTGCTACAACGAGCTCGGCCCCTGCACTGACCGCCTTTTCAGCCATAAATCTTCCATCCCCGCTGCAGCGGGTAAAATATACTTTATATTTTAGTCCGGATTGATCAAGCCTCTCCGCTATCTGCGGCCAGGTCTTTCCGGCATGCCCCGCCCCGCTGGTGGGGTTGACCACAAAAGCTGTTTTGTAAGGTATGTTGAATTTTCCGTTAGTATGCCTCATTAGTTTTTCGCATCAACTTAAGTTATGACTCTTCTTTGGTTTTCGGGGTTACATCCCCGGTTAACGGCAGCAGGTGCTTTAATTCAATCGGCAGGGGGAAAGCGATAATAGAACCCTGCTGGCTGGCAATTTCAGGCAGGGTGCGCAGCAAGCGAACATAAAATCCACCTTCCTCGGAATTAAGGATCTTCGCGGCTTCAGCAATTTTGCCGGCGGCCTCTTTTTCACCTTCGGCCTGGACAATAACCGCCCGCCGCTCACGCTCTGCCGTTGCCTGCCTTGATATGGCCTTTTGCAGTGCTTCGGGAATGCCGACATCCTTAATCTCCACCGCTGACACCTTGATGCCCCAGGGATCGGTCGCCTCATCCAGAATGCTTTGGATCTTCTGATTCAGTTTGTCCCGCTCGGAGAGCAGTTCATCAAGTTCAGCCTGGCCGGCCACACTCCGGAGGGTGGTCTGTGCCAGCTGTGCTGTAGCCATCTTGTATTCTTCCACGTTGTTGACTGCCCGGTTAGGATCAATTACCCGGTAGTAAACAACCGCGTTTACGCTGGTTGTGACGTTATCGCGGGTGATAACCTCCTGGGTCGGTACGTCAAGGGTAAAAATCCTCAGGGAAATGCGGATAAAACGATCGATGACCGGGATGATGAATACCAGACCGGGACCCTTTTGCCCAATCAGGCGGCCAAGGCGAAAGACAACCAGGCGCTCATACTCTCTTACTACTCTTAAGGCCGAAGTAACAAAGAAAAATAGGATCAGGATGATTGGAATCAACAAACCACCACCAGTTATTAGGCTAAATATTAGATCAAACATTTTTCATGCCTCCTAATTGATTCGCGATAATTTTATGTACTTACCCTTTATCCGATTCAACTTTACTGTCTGCTTTTAATGGTCTGACCCAGAGGATCATGCTCTCGGAACCCACCACTTCAACAACTGTTCCGGATGTGATTTCAGTTTCGTCAACACTCTTCGCATTCCAGAGTTCACCCCTGGCCTTGATCAACCCTTCCGGTTTGAGCTCGCTTACAGTTACCCCCTTAGGTGGCAGGTTAAAAAAATTACTGCCGTTAATTATGCGGCGCCGGCTGTTAATTACACGTTGAACAATAAAGATTATAATAATTAACAGCCCGATTGCGGTTCCTGCTACGGTTACCACAAAAGTGGCATACCAATCCCTCGCCATTAGAGGTTCCATCGGTAAAAGTATTGCTCCGGCAACCATCGAAAGTGCCCCTCCGATCCCAAGTACGCCAAAACCGGCCGTAAAAAGCTCAGCAACAATCAAACCCAAACCCACCAATAGCAGAATAATCCCGGTTGTATTGGTATCAAACAGTCCTATACCGTAAATGCCTAAAATTACTAAGATTAAACCGCCAACCTCTGGAATAATTGTGCCTGGCGCATTTAACCCAAAGTAGATACCCAGAAAACCGATCATTAAGACCAGAAAAGCGATTTGCGGATCGCTGAGCCAGTTTTGCAGACGCTCTCTTAAATTCATGTCATCCCTTAAGATTGGCGCACCGATTGTATTAAGGCTATAGGTTACGCCCTGTTTTTCGACTTGCTTACCATCTACTAGATTGATCAGCTCCTGCAGGTCGGCAGCCAGGTAATCGATGACACCCAGCTCAAGAGCTTCACTGGCACCAATAGTCAGGTTTTCAGTGACAAATTTTTCAACCACCGATTCCGGGCGCCCTTTTTCGCGGGCCATACTGCGTAAATGTCCGGCATAAAAATTTATAAGTTTCTCATCGGCAGGTTCTGCCCCTTCGGGTGAAAAGGCAATAGGCTGGGCAGCCCCAACGGTTGTGCCCGGCGCCATAAACGCCAAATCAGCCGAAATTAGGATAAACGCACCGGCTGAGGCAGCTATTGCTCCCGATGGGGCAACTAGAACGGCAACCGGCATTGTTAGGTTTAAAAAAAGCTGGTTAATCTGAAGGGTCGCATCGACCAAGCCACCTGGTGTATTAATAACCAAGACCATAAGCTGTGCTTCTTCGGCCAGGGCTAACTCAACCTGCCGCTGCAGATAATTTTTGAAACCTGCTGTCACAGCTCCATCCAGTTCCACAACATAAACCGGTTTCTGAGCAGCCGATACCGGCCCGGCAGTAGCTGCGAGGATCAGGGTGATAACTACAAAAAACATGGCAACTATAGACATTACATTCGATCCGTGTATCTTCATTTTCTACGCCTCATTTTGCAGTAACTTCGCTTTTAATTATACTTCAATTCAGAGGATATTACAAATATATGAATTATCTGTCAAGTTATGCTAACAGGCAATGCTGCCACTCGCGTCCAGTGTCACTCGTGACCTGTTGACCACTATATATGTCTACGTTATAATAATAACTAACTTAGTTATATTCTTAACGGGGTCCTAAGCGATGATAACTAAAAAAGCAGAGTACGCCATCATTATCCTGACCGAACTGGCATCTAACCCGCCGGGAACAACTGTTACCAGCAAGGAGATCGCTTTTCGGCGTTCAATACCGGTAAACTTGGTTGTTCAGTTGTTGGCAGTACTAAAAGAGGCAGGTTGGACTGAGGGTACGCGAGGGCCGGCCGGCGGAATCCGGCTGATAACCGATCCGGAGAAAATTAACTTAAGAGAAGTGGTTGAGGCAGCAGATGGGCCAATGGGTATTACACGCTGCCTTTTCAGCAGCGCACCATGTCGCGATCAAAAGCATTGTTCCCTTCGGGGTATCTGGTCACGGGCTCAGCAGGAGATGCTTAAAGTGCTTGAAGAGGTTAACATTAAAGACCTGGTCGAGGCGGCTGCTTTAGAAGCCTAAAGCGGCAAACCACTTTGCTGTACTCAGTTGTGACTTTTAGTTTAAGCTACTTAAGGTTGCCATCCACCCCGACAATAAATTCTTTGAGTGGAATATCAACAGCGGCCTCTGTTATAGCGGACTTTACCAACTTCGAAATTCCGAAACAGCAACCCACTTCCATGTGAACCAGGGTGATGCTCTTTATGTTGTTTAGTTTAAAGATCTGTACCAACTTCTGATAATAGGCTTTTACATCGTCAAGCTTTGGGCAGCCGATAATCAGCGACCGGCCGGCTAAAAACCGGCGATGAAAATCCGCATAAGCAAAAGGTACACAATCGGCAGCGATCAACAGGTCCACACCCTGTAGAAAACGGGCCTGCGGATTAACGAGATGCAGTTGAATCGGCCAGTGACTGAGTTCGGCCTCCGGTGCAAAGGCAGCGGCAGCCACTGCCTGGACTTCTCTGTTCTGCGGTTTCAAGTCCCGGATCATGTTGCTGCCACAGCAGGCACTGCATCCTTCTTCTGCCTCAGGACCGGCCTCAGTAGAAAGTCTTTCCAGATGTTTTTCAACCGCAGCTTCATCAAACGGCTCCGCTTCTCTTTCGATGATCTCAATTGCACCCTGGGGACATTCACCGAGGCAATTACCGAGGCCGTCGCAGTAAATATCCTTTACCAGCCTGGCCTTACCATCGACTATTTGCAAGGCCCCCTCCGCACAGGATGGAATACAGAGTCCGCAGCCATCACACTTACCCTCATCAATAGCGATGATCTTTCTGAAAATTTTCTCCATGGCGAGCCCTCCAAATAATTTAATTAATAAATACTCGTTTATACCCGGGGTCACTGTATCAAGCCAGCCGGCCAACCCTGATTTCTTCAAGCAACAAATTCACTGTTTGCCCGGCCCGGTCTGCAAGATTGTTTGCTGCCAGTTTTTCGGCCAGTTTGATCGTTTCGGTATGGGCGGCGGGCGACATAGCCAGTTTTTTAGCGATCGTTTGTAAGTATGCTACCGGTGAGTCAATCAACTCAAGTTTTTTTAAGATCAGTGCCACAATGTTGGCAATAATCGGCGGCAGACCAAGCTGCTCTTTAGCGCAGATTTCTTCGGCTTTCTCAAAAACTGCTTTAACCTGGTCAACAATGTCCGGGAAACAACCGGCCCTGCTGATCAGCTCATC
Source organism: Firmicutes bacterium UBA993 (assembly GCA_002292015.1). Classification (GTDB taxonomy): domain Bacteria; phylum Bacillota; class Dethiobacteria; order DTU022; family DTU022; genus UBA993. The sequence goes on along the minus strand of DBBD01000079.1, from coordinate 367 downwards.
TTCCAGGGCAAATTTGATTGCCTTAGCATTTGGTTCTTTTGCCCCCGAGCTGAGGCATTGCTCAGCATAGGAACACCACTGAGCGCAACCCATATCAAACCTTGGGTTGGTCAGCCGTGTTTTACAGTTCGAACAGCGCCGGCGGATATCGGTTTTGATAAACTCGATCATCTCCCCACACTGCGGGCATTTTTCCTCAAAGATATCAGCAGCCGTCCAATAGCGCATATCCTGTCCCGGGCATTTTGATGTAAACATGTAAAATCATCGCCTTTACATAACTAACTACATTGGTTATTATTATAATATACTACCCCGCAAAAAGCAACAATAAAAGCGGCTTCTCGCCGCTTTTATTTCCTATTTT
>DBBD01000083.1 GCA_002292015.1 Firmicutes bacterium UBA993 | reverse complement strand
GTAATTATTTCAAGCAATATTGAAGGAGAAATTGAATTTCTGTAGATAGGAGCCGGAGAATGCCGCAAAGCAAGCTCATCCTCAGAAGCCGCCTCAATCATTTAACGTACCTGGCCGTTCTGATAACCTTTGCAATTGTCATTCACTCGATTGAAGCCGCCATGCCCCTACCGATGCCGGTTCCCGGGATAAGGTTGGGTTTAGCAAATATTATTACTCTTTTAACGCTCATTTTGTTCGGCCTGCGCAGCGGCCTGTTGGTTTCAGTCTTAAGGACGGTGCTTGGAAGCCTTTTTGTGGGAGGTCTTTTTGGCTTTGGATTCTGGCTCAGTTTAACAGCCGGTATTACTAGCAGCCTGGTCATGGCCATGCTCCTGACCCTTAAAAATAGGGGCTTGATCAGTCTAATTTCGGTCAGTGTCATCGGTGCCGCAGTCCATAATCTAACCCAGCTTGCAACCGCCTCGCTAATCGTTGCCAATATCTTTCTTTTTCAAGGTTACTATCCTCTATTGCTTTTACTATCTGTTCCGACCGGGGTTTTTACCGGCTTGGCAGTGCAATATCTGGAAAATATAACCAGACGCATGTTAAAGCAGGCTGGGTCGGGGCTGCTTCGATGAACCTGATCCTAGCCTCTGCTTCTCCGCGAAGGGCTGACCTGCTCAGGCAGGCCGGTATACCCTTTAAAGTGATCGTGCCCAAAGTTACTGAACAGGTCAACGAGCTGCAATCCCCCGAGGAACTGACTGGTAAACTGGCACGCGAGAAGGCCGAAGCTGTTGCCAGGAGTGTTGATCAGGGGCTGGTGCTTGCAGCAGATACCCTTGTTTACTACCGGGGGCTGATTCTCGGCAAACCGGTCGATCCTGAAGAAGCCGGACGCATGCTGAAATTGATCAGCGGGGATCTGCATGAAGTGATTACTGCCCTTTACCTGATTGACACTGCTACCAAGCGTACCGAAAGTGGTATATCAACAACAAAAGTCTGGATGCAAGAGCTCACCTCTCAGGAGATAGCGGCATACCTGGCGACTGATGAACCTCATGACAAAGCGGGAGCCTACGGTATTCAGGGTTTGGCTGCCCTTTTTGTTAACCGGATCGAAGGCTGTTATTTTAACGTAGTCGGCCTGCCCCTTAATCTACTGCTGGAATTGCTGAAGAGAATGCACTTTACGACATGGCTCAATGGAGAGGATTTTAACAATGCAAAATGAGTCGGTAATGATCAGGGACTTACCACCTGAGGAGAGGCCGCGTGAAAAACTGATAGCTTGCGGTGCAGGAACACTTTCAAACGCTGAGCTGTTGGCGATCTTAATCCGTAGCGGTAATCGAAACGAATCGGCCGTACAGATCGCAACCAGGATATTGGCGCAGGGTGGTGGTCTGAGAAGTCTGCCCGACCTTTCGCTGGAAGACCTGCAGGAGAATAAAGGCATCGGCCCTGACAAAGCAGTAACTATTAAAGCTGCATTGGAACTAGGCTGCCGTCTGGCCACAGCTCCCAGGGAAGCGGGAGGCAGCATTACCAACCCGCGCCAGGCAGCTGAACTGTTTATGGAAGAATTACGTTATAAAAAGAAAGAGTATTTTAAAATACTCTTACTTAATACCAAGAACCAGGTAATATCGCGGGAGGAAATATCTGTGGGCAGCCTTAGTGCTTCAATTGTTCATCCGCGCGAGATTTTTAACCTGCCCCTGCGTAAGAGCGCCGCTTCGGTGATCCTCTGCCATAATCATCCCAGTGGTGACCCGTCCCCAAGCCAGGAAGATCTCGAAGTGACCCGACGCCTGGTCGATGCCGGAAATATCTTAGGAATTTCGGTGCGCGATCATCTCATCATCGGTGATGGCTGTTTTTTCAGCTTTCGGGAAAAGGGTCTCATTTAGGCAGGCCTTGTCAAAGCAGGAAATAGATGGTATTATATAAAAAATTTTTTCTGGGAGAAAACAGCTATGATGGTTGATGTTAAGCTTGAAACCATCTTGAGTAAGGTACAGAAACCGGGACGCTATATTGGTAACGAGTGGAACTGCTGTCTGAAAGAGCACGATCAGGTCAGTTTGCGTATGGTTCTGGCTTTTCCCGATCTTTACGAAGTGGGGATGTCCAACCAGGGGGTTAAAATTCTCTACGACAGTGTCAATAAAGATCAGGATCTGTTGATGGAACGGGTTTTTGCACCAGCTGTTGATATGGAGGAGCAACTGCGGCTGGCAGGATACCCACTTTTTGCCTTGGAAAGCGGAAAACCACTCAGGGCTTTTGACTTGATCGGCTTTTCCCTGCAATATGAGCTTAGCTATACCAACGTGATCAATATGTTGGACCTGGCCGGGATTCCACTTTATAGCGATCAGCGCAGCAGAGACTATCCGCTGATTATTGGTGGTGGTCCCTGTTGCTTCAATCCGGAGCCGCTTGCGCCTTTTTTTGACCTCTTTCTGCTCGGCGAATCTGAAGAGGCTCTGCCCCGGTTACTTAAAGCGGTGATCACTCATAATCAAAGAGGGTTGGCCAAACAGAATATTTTAATCGAACTTTCCAACCTGAAAGGTGTTTATGTGCCGTCTTTCTACAGCCCTGAATACTACTCCGGCAGTTTCAGCGGCCTCCAGAAACTGGAAAAGCAGGCACCTGGTTCGGTTGAGAAAAATTACGTGGCGGATCTTGACAGTGCCCCTTATCCGACTGCCCCGCTTGTCCCCTACATCCAAACAGCTCATGATCGAGCGGTGATCGAAATTTTTCGCGGCTGTTCCAGGGGTTGCCGTTTCTGCCAGGCCGGTTATATTTTTAAGCCGGTGCGTCGCCGCAGTGCTGCAAAAATTGCCGAAACTGCCCGGGATCTGATTGCCTCAACCGGTTATGACGAACTTTCGTTATCTTCCCTTAGCAGTAGCGATTATCCTGCAATAGATGAGCTGATCAAAAAGGTGGACGAAGCGCTGATCGGTAAAGGAGTGCGTTGTAGCCTACCTTCGCTGCGCCTTGACTCATACTCGGTAAACCTGGCTGAAAATTTGCACCAGGGCCGCCGCAGCTCGCTCACGTTTGCTCCTGAAGCGGCGACCGAGAGACTGAGAAAAGTGATCGGCAAAAGAATCAGTGAGGCTCAAATTTATCGGACTTTAAATGATGCCGTGACAGCAGGCTGGAATGGTTTTAAACTTTATTTTATGATCGGGCTCCCAACAGAGGAAGAAAGAGACGTTGAGGCCATTGCCGAGCTATGTCGGGAACTGCGCCGGCATTTTAAGCGCCAGGGCAGGCCTGGTATCAGGTTTTCGGTCAGTGTGGCCAATTTCGTGCCAAAAGCGCATAGCCCTTTTCAGTGGGAATCACAGTTGAGGATGCCTGCATTGATCAGCAGGCAGCAGCTTCTGATCGAACGCTTTAAGAAAATGCCCTGGGTTGAATTCAGCTGGCACGACGTAGAGACCAGCTTTCTGGAAGCTGTATTTGCCCGCGGGGATCGCCGCTTGGCCCCACTGCTCGAAAAAGCCTGGCAGTTGGGCTGTCGCTTTGACGGTTGGTCGGAGAATTTTTCCTACAGTCGTTGGCAACAAGCTTTCAAAGAGCTGAGTATAGATCCGGAAAACTATGCCAACCACAAGTTCAGTTACGACGATCCCCTGCCCTGGGAACACTTAAACTGCGGAGTAGAGAAAGAACTACTAATTTGCGAACACCGTTTAGCATTTAATGGCCAGTTTGAAAAGGACGTGAGGAATAATTAAGATCCGTTTCAGTTATGCCCGCGGTAAGGAACTGGCCTATATCTCGCACCTTGACCTGATGCGTCTTCTGCAGCGTGCGCTTCGCCGCAGCGGTTTGCCCCTTGCATACAGCCAGGGGTACAATCCACGCTTGCGCCTGGTCCTCGCGTTGCCCTTACCGCTTGGGGTTACTGCCGGTCGGGAGTTTGGTGAGCTGTATTTAACAGAAATAGTTGATCTGGATTATTTTGTCAGCAGCCTTTCTGCTCAGTTGCCGGCTGGTCTCAGGCTAGTGGGGGCTTCCGCAGTTGCGGCAGAGTCTCCATCGCTTGCTTCTCTTGTGGTTGCTAACCGTTACAGGGCTAGGTTGAAACTCTCAGAAGGAAAATTAGTTAAGCCTGCCCTGATCGAGTCAGCCGCTATAAAACTAATGGCCAAAGAGGAAATCCTGATGCCACGCAGCGGCAAAAAGAAAAAACATATCAGCTGCACCAATGTCAGACCCTATATCTTTGAACTGCAGCTAAATCTTGATCAGGGAGCTGATCCTGTGCTGGTAATGCTGCTAAAAGCCGGCAGCGACGGGGGGGTATCGCCCTTTTTTTTATTGCATAAATTGGCAGAATGTGAACCGGATTCCGGCAGCGAGACCTGGCAATGGCTAGTTGAACGTGAATCACTGTATATGATCAGTAACGGAGCTTTAGTTCCGCTAGCTGAAGGAGTGTGACAAGTTCTTGGATAAAAAAATTATTGTTAACTGTGATAACAGGGCGACACGGGTTGCCCTATTGGAAAAAGGCAAGCTGGTTGAGCTCGATATTGAGAGACCGTTACAGTTTAGGGTAGTTGGTAATATATACAAAGGAACAGTTGCCAATGTGCTGCCGGGAATGCAGGCTGCCTTTATTGATATTGGCCTGAGTAAGAATGCGTTTCTGTATGTCGATGATCTTGTACCTGATAGTGAAGATGAATCTCCTCAGCCGCCCCGCAGCTCGATAGAAAAACTGTTGCGTGTGGGAGAAGAGCTTATGGTGCAGGTAATCAAGGAGCCTTATGGCAGCAAGGGCGCTCGGGTTACCGGGCAGCTAACTATACCTGGACGCCACCTGGTTTTAGTACCCGGAGCTGATTATGTTGGTGTATCGAAAAGGATTGATAGCCTGGCTGAACGTGACCGGCTACGCCGTGAAGTCGAAAAGCTAAAGCCAGAGCAGATCGGTTTGATTATCCGTACTGTTGCCGAAGGTGTTGGAGCGGAGGTAATGGCCCAGGATCTGCAGTTTTTGGTTCAACTCTGGAGCCGGATTACAGCCAGATTTAAGCAGAAACCGGCCCCCGCAATTCTTTACCAGGATCTATCACTGACCTGTCGAATTGCGAGGGATCTTTTTACTGAAGAATTCAGCAGTTTTCTGATTGATGATCAGCACGAATATAACAAGGTGCGCGAAATTGTGGGCCATACTTCGCCTCATCTGAATAATAAAGTTAAATTATACCAGGAAGATGAACCAATATTTGAGCGATATGGTATCGAAACAGAAATCGAGAAAGCGCTCGCCCGCCAGGTATGGTTAAAAAGTGGCGGCTATCTGGTTTTTGACGAAACGGAGGCATTGACGGTTATCGATGTCAATACTGGGCGCTATATTGGCCGCCGCAATCTGGCCGAGACAATCTTAAAAACCAACCTTGAAGCGGCGGAAGAAATTGCCCGCCAGGTAAGGTTACGTGATATTGGCGGTATAATTATTATCGATTTAATTGATATGAACACAGAAGAACACCGCCGTGTAGTGGTTGAAAAACTAGTCAGTGCTATTAAAAACGATAGAACCAAAACCTATGTGCTGGGACTTACTAATCTTGGGTTGGTCGAGATGACTCGTAAAAAAGTTCGACAGGATCTTTCAGAGTACTTGCAGCAACCCTGCCCCTATTGTAACGGTTCCGGTAGAGTGCTAACCCCCCTGGTGATCAGCACCCGTATTGAGAGCAATTTAAAGCGAGAACTGCTGGAAGAACGCAGCAGAGCGGTCCTGGTAGAGATGCATCGCGAGGTGGCAGCAATCATTATTGGCAGCGGGGGGGGTAACCTGAAAAAGCTTGAAGATGAGCTTGATCGGCATATTTTTATCAGGGGGACAGAAGATATACATATTGAACAATATCGGATTGTCGCCCGGGGCAGCCAAAAAGAGATTAAAGCTCTGGCCCTGCCGGTAAACGTGGGCGACAAGCTTGAGCTGACTATTGAGGAACCTCACGCTGCAAACCCCACTCACGGCATTACCCGCCTTCAAGGCTTTGTGATCAATGTCGAGGGAGCGGGAGAAAGAGTAGGCCAGGTTGTACAAATTGAAATTAAGGAAGTTAGTCGAACCTATGCCCGGGCAGTTTTAAGCAGGCAACAATAGCGGCAAGAGAATCTTATCCTACTCCTATTAAAGCTGCCGCTAGCAGGCAGAGGGGTATTTCTATCCATACGGTATTTGGTTTGACCGCAAGGGGCACTATCACTGTACATAGTCCTAAGACCACCTCTGAAATTATATTTATAGATCAGGCTTTCCTGCTGAATATGATACCGCTTGATTTATGCGAAAGCAAGATTAGGTAGTAGCTGGTAGTAGCCGGTCAGGATATTTAGATGAAAAACTGGGGTTTTCTTTCCAGCCCGGTTGCTTTTGCGGTATACTGATTTAAAAACGGGGGGAGTAGAGTGAAAACAGTACTGGTTAAAGATCTTGTCCGGGAGGCTGCCGCCTATGCCGGCAGGGAGATTGAAGTAAATGGTTGGATCAGGAACAATCGCGATCAGAAATCCCTCGGTTTTATTGCTTTAAATGATGGTACCCACTATAACCCGGTCCAGATAGTATACGAGAAAGGTCAGTTTGCTGATTACGATCGGTTGGCGCGCTTGGGGGTAGGTAGCGCCCTCACGGTTAAAGGGACTCTGGAATTGACCCCCAAAGCGAAGCAGCCTTTTGAAATAAAAGCCCGTGTGATTGTTGTTGAAGGCAACTCTCCTGAGGATTATCCGCTTCAGCCCAAGCGGCACAGCGTAGAATTCTTAAGAGAGGTGGCGCACTTAAGGCCGCGAACTAACCTTTTCACTGCGGTTTTCCGGGTGCGTTCCCTCCTATCTTATGCCATTCACCGCTTTTTCCAGGAGAGGGGCTTTATATACCTGCATGCTCCAATTATCACCGCAAACGATACCGAAGGAGCAGGTGAGCTTTTCCGTGTCACTACCTTGGATCCCTTAGCCCCGCCGCTTACAGAGGACAGCAAGATAGACTACAGCGCTGATTTTTTCGGCAAAAGAAGCAACCTTACCGTCAGCGGCCAGTTGGAAGCTGAAGCTTTTGCCCTTGCTTTTCGACAGGTATACACCTTTGGTCCTACCTTCAGGGCTGAGAACTCTAATACGGCAAGGCATGCTGCAGAGTTTTGGATGATTGAGCCGGAGGTGGCTTTTGCCGATTTGAGCGATAACATGAAGCTGGCCGAAGATATGCTAAAATACCTGATTGCTTACGTCCTGGAACATGCGGTGGATGAGATGGACCTTTTTAATCAGTTTGTTGATCAGGGATTAAAAACCAGGCTTGAGCGTGTTTTAGAGGCAGAGTTTGCCCATATAACCTATACTGAAGCTATCGAAATCCTGCTCGAAGCCGACGCCAAATTTGCATATCCTGTTCAGTGGGGTAGCGATTTGCAAAGCGAGCACGAAAGGTACCTCACTGAAAAAACTTTTAAAAAACCAGTCTTTATCACCAACTACCCCAAAGAGATCAAAGCTTTTTACATGCGCCTGAACGATTGCGGAAAGACTGTAGCGGCTATGGATCTGATTGTTCCTGGTGTAGGCGAACTAATCGGCGGTAGTCAGCGGGAAGAGCGGGAAGAGATGCTCTTAAAAAGGATGACTGAGTTCAATATTCATCCCGAAGAGCTTTGGTGGTACATCGACCTGCGAAAATATGGGGGAGTTAAGCATGCCGGGTTTGGTCTTGGCTTAGAGCGGGCAATCATGTATCTAACCGGTGTAAGTAATATCCGTGATGTAATACCGTTCCCCAGGACGGTTAAGTGCTGTGGATTTTAATCTTTAGCCGGCTATTCACCTAACTGCGATTCATGGTCACGAAGTGAGAAGACGATCCGCGATCTAATCAACGCAAGCGTTAGTGCTGCTTAGATTGGTTGGCTGCGAACATACAGTTAGCTGGCAGCTTAGCATTTTATCTGAAGGAGCGAAGCGTTAATTAATTATAGAAGAGAAACTTTTTCGTTTTCCTCAGCTGCCCGGTGCAGGTTAAGATTTTGAGCCAGCGAACCGATGTTCAGTAAGTTAAAATTGATAAAATGTAAAATAGTAACTAAACAGCAAATCCATGTAGCGCAATTTGGACTCCGGGGAGAAATACCGTGGAACCACAGCAAATATCGACGCTGGTCGAGATCAACAATAATGAATCGCGGCGAGCCCTATTTGAAGCTTACAACCGACGGACTTTTGCCATTGCTTATAACATCCTACATAACCGCGAAAATGCCGAAGATATTACCCAGGACGCCTTTATAAAGGCTTTTCAAAACCTGCACCAATTAAAAGACAAAACTAAATTTGGCGCTTGGCTGGCTGTGATTGCCACAAACTTGGCACGCAATCATTTAAAACGGGAAAAGAAAGTAATTTATACCGATGAATTGCCGGAGATCCGGGATCAAAGCGAAATCATGGATACAGAAGCGGAAGCGTTGCATTCCCTGGAACTGGCAAGGGTCCGCACAGCGGTTCGTGCGCTTTCGCCGGACCATTACCAGGTAATTGTCCTGCAGTTTTTCGATAATCTAAAAATTGAGGAGATTGCCGATTTGCTAAAAGTTAACCCTGGCACCGTTAAGTCAAGGCTGTTTCGGGCCAAGCAGAAACTGGCCGAGGCGCTGGAACTTGATTGAGCTCCTGTTTGTCAGATAGTTAAAAGAGGTGAGAGGCAGCATTGAACGAAAAGAGCAAAATTACTTTTAATGACGACCTTATTCGCAGAGCGCTTCAGATCGATATCGAATCTGTTGAGCCGCCTGCTGCAGATATAATGTGGCGTAATATTGAAGCTTGCCTGGATAGCGTGCCTGCACCGCTTAAGAAAACTACCCCGATCCGGATCCGCTATGCAGCGTTGGCTATTGCTGCCTGCCTGTTGCTTGTTTTTGGCGGTATTGGTCTTGTTAGGGTTGTGCAATTTGATTTTCCGGCTTCTGAATTTAGCGCAGAGGAAGAGATTATAGCTTTGGGTGAAGAGGAGCGTTTGGAAAAATCAGATCTTGCTGAATCCGGGGCTGCCGAAGCCCCCGTAGTCGCTGCGGACGGTTCTGAAACAGAAATGGTTACCGTCGTTGAGTTTAAGGAAGGATCTGCCAAAGATCAGATTACGGCTGCTGTTTCACCGCCTACCGAAGAGGCCGCAATGCCACTTTGGCCCGCAACACTTGGCAAAGTACACTTTTTCTCCGAGGAGATCGTTTTGCCCCCGGTTGAAGAAGGACCACTTAGGGTTGCTTTGTACACTGGTCCTGATCATGACCTGTTGTTGGTCAGTTCAAATACTGCCCAAGAAGATTCTTCAGGCTTCGTTGAAAAAATCAGTCTCCAGATGCAATTTCCAATCAATGATATTCAATATAAAGATGGTAATCTCTTCTTTGCTGCCGGTGGTTACAATGGCTTGGTATTCCAGCATGATGGCATGACCTGGGCGATCTTGGCCCCGTACAGCACAATAAACAAGGAGCAGCTAATTAACTTAGCTGCCCCTTTTCGCTAGATGGAAACTGATGAGCCCGGTTTTTATGATGGCTTGATATAGTGCATCATCTTGCGCAGCTCTTTTCCGACTCCGACGATCTTATGCTTTTCTTCGATGCGTCTAAGAGCTCTGAAGCGGGGTTGGTTTGCCTTGTTTTCCAGGACCCATTCGAGGGCAAACTGGCCGGTTTGAATTTCAGAGAGGATCTTCTTCATTTCTTCCCGCACGGCATCATTTATTATCCGCGGTCCTCTGGTCAGGTCGCCGTACTCGGCAGTATCACTTACTGAATAGCGCATACGCTCCAGTCCACCTTCATAGATCAGGTCGACAATCAGCTTGAGCTCGTGTAAACATTCAAAGTAAGCAACTTCCGGTTGGTATCCTGCTTCAACCAGGGTATCAAAGCTGGCCTTGATTAGCGCGGAAACGCCGCCACAGAGGATTACCTGTTCACCGAAAAGATCGGTTTCAGTTTCTTCCAGTAGAGTTGTTTCAATTACACCGGCTCTGGTACTGCCAATACCTTTAGCATAGGCCAGAGCTAGCTGTTTTGCTTTACCGGTGTAGTCCTGATGAATTGCCAGCAACGCCGGAACTCCAGCTCCCTCCTTATAGAGGCGCCTGAGCAGGTGACCCGGGCTTTTGGGTGCGATCATGAATACATCAACATTTTCAGGTGGAACCACCTGGTGAAAAATGATATTAAAACCATGGGATACAATAAGCGCTTTACCTTCTTTCAGGTGGGGCAGAACCGACTCCTGGTAAACAGCAGGCTGATGGTTGTCGCCTATCAGGATCTGTATAATATCGGCCGCTTCAGCGGCTTCACTAACTGTAAATACCTGAAGACCGTCTTCTTTAACCTTGTTCCAGCTCTTGCTTTCCCGGTGCAGGCCGACAATTACGTCAAGGCCGCTATCCTTTAAATTTTGGGCCTGGGAATGACCCTGGCTGCCATAGCCCAGTACAGCAATTTTTTTCCCCTGCAGGACGTTTAAATCGGCATCCTGGTCATAATACATTACTGGCATTGATTAACTCCTCCTCCCAACAAATTTGATAACCCTATTCTATCACTTTGCCA
>DBBD01000056.1 GCA_002292015.1 Firmicutes bacterium UBA993 | reverse complement strand
CTGGCCTGCCCGCTCATAATCTCTTCCATCACCCGATAAGCATCATCCTCACTAAGCCCGGCTTGCTCTGTAACAGCAGCAATCGCTTCTGTAATTTTCATTGCTGAACTCCTTTCCGTATAAAAAGTTACTCAGTATTTTTTTCCCTTCAGTAGTTAAAACCGATTCCGGGTGAAATTGAATGCCCCAGATCAGTTTTTGACGATGTTTTAACCCCATTATTTCTCCATCTTCCGATCTCGCCGTAACCGCCAAAGCTGCCGGCAGGTTGGCGGGGTTGACTACCAGGGAATGATAACGGGCTGCTTCAAAAGCCGGGGGTAAGCCGGCAAATAGCTCCCTGCCGTTATGGGTAATCGTTGATACTTTGCCATGCATTAATCTCCCGGCAGCGATAATTTCTCCCCCGAAAGCCTGCCCGATTACCTGGTGCCCCAGGCAGACGCCAAGCAGAGGAATGTTGCCCCTTAACTGCCTGACAATCTGAAGGCAGTTGCCGGCGCCGTCAGGGTTTCCCGGCCCTGGTGATAGCACGACCCGCTCCGGGTCAAGCTCGGCAATTTGTTCCGGTATAATTTGATCATTGCGGTAAACCCTGATCTCCTGTTCTCCGGCCAGTTCCCCCAAGTACTGAACCAGGTTATAGGTGAAAGAGTCGTAATTATCGATCACTAAAATCATAACGATCCCTCCTCGGCAATTTGTAGGGCCTTAATCAGGGCTTGAGCCTTGCTCATCGTTTCTGCATATTCTTTACGAGGTTCTGAATCGGCGACAATTCCCGCCCCGGCCTGGGCGTAGGCTTTGCCTCCGGCAAAGACTATGGTACGGATGGTAATGCAGGTATCCATGCTGCCTGAAAAAGAAAAGTAACCGATGGCTCCCGCGTAGGGGCCGCGTTTGGTCGGCTCCAGTTCATCGATAATCTCCATCGCCCTGATTTTCGGCGCTCCTGAAACAGTGCCGGCGGGAAAAGCCGCCACCAGGGCATCTAAGGCATCGCGGCCCTGTTCGAGAACCCCTTTAACCTCAGAAACGAGGTGCATCACGTGGGAATATTTTTCGCAGGCCATAAAAACGGGGACCTCAACAGTTCCGTATCTGGAAACTCTGCCTAAATCATTGCGGCCCAAATCAACTAACATCACATGCTCAGCACGCTCCTTGGGGTCATTAAGCAGTTCTTCCTCCAGTCTCATGTCGCTTTCCTCATCGTCGCCCCGCGGCCTGGTTCCGGCGATCGGCCGGTTCTCAACAATTCCATCCTCCAGCCTTACCAGCATTTCCGGCGAAGCGCCGGCGATTTGTAATTCCGGATAATTGATATAATACATGTAAGGAGAAGGGTTGATCGAACGCAGGGCACGGTATACTGCAAAAGGCGCTGCTGTTGTTTCTGCGGTGAACCGCTGTGATAAAACGGCTTGTAGAATATCGCCGGCCTGGATATACTCCTTGATTTTTTTTACCTTGTCGCAAAAATCATGTTCGTTGTTGCCGCTTGTGATATTCAGTGCGCCCGGCCTTTTACTACTGCTATTGCCAACCTGAAAACCGCTGGTTTCACTGCTGCGAATAACCTCGGCGATTGCTTCAATCTCAGCGGTTGCTGCAAAGTAGTCTGCTTCAGGGTTGGCATTAATTCTGGTGTTATAGATGATCTTTAGCTTTGAAGTGTAGTGGTCGAAGACGATCACGCTTTTTGGGAAAATCAAGTAAGCATCGGGCAGATTAAGGTCATCTGCCGGTGGGTTCGACAATCGCTCGAACTGGCGCACACAATCGTAACCTAAATATCCCACTGCTCCGCCAAAAAAGCGGGGCAGGTCCTTCAGCCCAGGTGTTTTGTGGTAATTAAGAATACGGCGCAGCTCATTGACCAGGCTGCATTCTTTTTGCTCCTTTCCGGTTTCAGAGCTTATTTCTATTCTGCTGCCGTAAGCTTTAAGCGTTAAAAAGGGGTTGCCGGCGAGAAAGGAATAGCGCGATAATTTGGCGCTGCCTTCCACGCTTTCAAGCAAGCAGGAATAGTCGTTGTTGAAAGCTTTCATATAAACTGAAACCGGTGTTTCAAAGTCAGCAACCATTTCTCTGGATAGGGGTATTAGATTGTAATTTTCGGCAAGCTCCTTAAAGCCGCTAAGATTTGGATGATAAAGCTCTTTTTCTGCCATTTCTTAAACTCCTTTCCAAATAAAAAAACCTTAAGCCCTCTACAAGGGCGAAAGGTTTTTTTCGCGGTGCCACCCTGCTTAGATTCTCTTTGGGCCAGAGCAGTTTGTATTTATACACAGAATAAGGGGTTAAGCTTTCGCCTTTGGCCGGCTTTACCTTCTCCGTTGAGATATACGGAGAGGGGGCGTTGGGAAGAAATAAAAAAGCCTTTCGTCCCCCTGGGACGAAAGGCTTGCCTCCGTGGTGCCACCCGGCTTAAGACCCTCATCTGTTTAAAAACTGCTTTTCCCGGATTGAGAATCTCACTCTTTTCAGATACAAACCATCTTGCAGAGACTGGTTGATACCTGCCCCATTTTAACGGTTGGGGTTTCCGTCAGAGCCTACTTGCATGCAGTAAATACTGCTTTCAGCCTGCCGCTCACAGGTCCATTCGGTTTGCCTGTATGCACCCGGTTCCCACTGCTCCGGGCTCTCTGCAACACCCTTGACAAACTTACTACTCCTGCTCATCACATTTCTTAATATCAATTTTATCTTTTATAGCACAGGATAGACCTGATGTCAAACATATTTCCGCTTTGTTCCGCTTTTATTTCAACGCTTTTTATCAAAGACAGCTTGCTTTTCTCCCCTTGGTTCCGGTTTCCATTTTCTTCTATCGATTACCGGTTATAAACTCAGGAGACGACTACCCGGTTGCGGCCGGCTGCCTTTGCTTTATAAAGAGCTCCGTCGGCAGCAGCAACCAGATTTTCAACCGTCGATTCAGCAGTCGGGACCTGGCAGTCAACCCCGATGCTCAGGGTTACATAGCTGCTGATTGGTGAATCTTCATGATTCATCTCTAAAGCTTCAACATCCTGCCTTATTTTTTCCGCCAGTTTAGCAGCTCCCTCTCTGTCAACCGCCGGCAAGACAAGAGTAAATTCTTCCCCACCATAACGGGCTGCCAAATCACCGCTTCTCTGGCTGTGGCCTGCCAACACAGCGGCCACTGTTTTAAGACAATCGTCTCCGGCCTGGTGCCCGTAGAAATCGTTATAGCGCTTAAAATAATCGATATCGCACATCATCACGGTCAACGGCTTTTTCTCCCGGAACAGCCTGCGCCACTCCTCGGCCAGGTGTTCTTCCAATTTACGCCTGTTGGCAATTCCGGTAAGTCCGTCAGTATCAGCTAGATTCTTGATCTTCTGGTAGTGCCGGGCGTTATCAATAGCCAATCCGCAGACATTTACGATTCTATCCGCTAGCTTCCTATATTGAGCCAGGAAACGCGGTTGATTGACACCGATAATGTCCAGGTAGCCAAGCAAACCGCTGCTGCCCTGCATAAGTAAAGTAAAGCTGTCGGCATCATTTAAAATTGTTGGTTCTCCGGGCGGAACGGCCTGATCTGTTGCCCTGAAAACCACATCCCGCGGGGCAAAGAGCATCTGAAATATTGTTTTGATGCTTTCGAGCACCGATTCTTCATGGCTTACCCGGGCCAGGGTGTTGAGCAGGTCCAGGGCCATGGCAAGGTCGGCAAACTCCTTCTGTTTCTCCGCCAGCTTGTTCTTTTCGTCCTGACAGCTGCTGTCAACCCTCGATTTTAATACCCGATTGCCAAGTAAAAGTTTCAGATAGTCAATACCGACCTTAACTACTTCATGAGGCCGCCCGACATAGCGGGCGAACTCCTCCAGGTTGGCTTCCGCTGCCGGATCAACTGCGGTATCAAGCAGCAATATGGTGCGAATCGTTTCTTCAAAAAAATTAATCGCGGTAGGCTGATCAAAACCCCAACTATCTAAAATGTCCCGCCAGTGCGCGAGCCAGCCGGGAGTCACGAGATAATACCCTTTTTGGATATAATAATCAGCCAGATCGGGATTGATAATCAAACGGTAGCACTGCTTAAAGTCATTGCTATAATAACGGTCTGCGATCGCCTGATTCTCCGGCAGCCCGGTAATTCCACCGCAGCTGACAACGTGAAGCTCGTTATAATCGCTAAAATCAGGCATTTTTTCCTGAATTTTCGCCCATTCAACAGGCGGCATACCGCAGTGGTTAGGGAAATAGACTACATCAATATCGTCATAGCTTCCCGGCAAGTTAAGGTTTTCCAACTCCTGGCGGTAATTGGTGCAAAAGACGACTAGCTGTTTAGCCATTATCGATCACCGACAGTGTAATGGGATAATTTCCGTACGTCCGCACTGCCTCGGAAATGGCCAGCAAAACCCGGTCCGTTACCTGGTACGGAATTTCACCATGATTATCAGACAGAATAAACCCACCTCCGGCAGCAGCCCCGGCGATAGCGTTTTTTACCGCCTTCTCCGCTTCTTCCCGGCTCCAGTGAATCATCTCCAGACCGCTCAGGTTGCCAATCAGGCTAAGTTTACCGCGGCTGACCTGTTTAATCTTTTCCAGATCTTCGGCCGCACTGATCCCAACTGCTGCGGTTCCGGTTTCAACCAGGTCGTCAATAATCGGCAGGGCTATTCCTGAAGCCAAATGGGTTGCCGTTGGCCCCTTGATTTTGCATATCGTTTGCCTGGCCACCTGGTACCCCGTCTTTAGGTAAAGCTCACGAGGGATAATGGTTGGCGACGACACCGGATCAAAGTAACAAATCGCCGTCGCTCCCGCCTCCAGCTGGGCGTTGGCCCAGTCAACGCAAAATTGCTGGTTAACCGCTATGAGACGCTTAAATAACTCCGGCTGGTTATAAAGCAATTCAAGGTAGGCTTCAAAACCAAGCTGCATCACCGGCAGGGAAAAGGGAGACATTACCACTCCGATAATCGGAGCTTCGTTGCCAACTGCTTTTTTCATCAGTCTAATCGCTTCAATGACCTTGATCAGACAGGGTGTTTGTTTAACTAAAGGAGCCTTTAAGCGATTGATGGTCAGTGGATCAGAGATAAAGGGGTTTCCGGAGTTAGGAGGCCCATCATCCCGGTATATTACTTCAGCGCCCCAGGCTTCTACCTCCACCGGAGCGTAGAAAAAACTGTAAAGACAGTCATTGCTATACTTCTCACGCATCTTTACCTGACCTTCGGCCACAAACTCGGCCCTGGAAAAATACTCTTTTATCGTTAACCCAAGCTCTCTGGCACCATGCATGGTTAGGAGCAAAAAGAGCGGAACACGATCCGGCTCCTGATGCCCGAGAGTGAACAGAACCCTCTGGAGCGAAGTCATCCTCTGATCACCCATTTTTATGGCCTCCTTCCAGTCGTCCGACAAGAAGAAGGGCATCTGACGCGGTGAAACCTACTGCATCAGCGCCAACCTCCTGCCACAGCCTGCGGTTTAAGCGAAAGGGAGCGCCGCCAACTACAATCTTCGTTTTATTGCCCTTGTAGCCTAAGCTCGTAACAACCTCTTTTACCTGCAGGGCGGAAGAAAGCATCAGCACTGATATTAAAAGCATCTCGATCTGATCGTCTTCTACTCGCCTGGCCAGCTCTCCTGTCTCCACCCTGCCGTAATCGATCAACTGATAGCCGCCCGCCCGCAAGACCGCATAAACAATACGTTTGCCGAGGGCGTGATAGTCGTTGAGCGTGGCGATCGCTATTTTGGGTCTTACTTTCCTCGAACCGCTCTCATCAGGTAAAACCTTTTCCAGCAAATCCTCGCAAATTCTGCCGCTCATGTAGACCTGAGATAGGGCGTACTGACCATTTTCCCAGCCATCGCCGATCTGCTCGAGGGTTTTGACTAACACTTCCTCCACAAAATCAAGAGCTATCCCATCAACCAGATAGGCAGCCAGGATGGAAGCTGCAGCATCTGGGTCGCTGGCAAGCAGCGCTTTCCTGAAATCATCCACTATATCCGCCATAGCGCTTCTATATATTCCCTCCTTACTGCTGTCCTCTTTCGCCTGCCAACATGCTATTCCGGATCTGATATTATTAGCGTCAAAAATTCTTCCAGCAGTTGCGGGTCGAACTGGATGCCGGCGTCGAACTCAGATTACCTGGTGGCAAGCATAAGCATCGGGCATTTTTTTAAATAAGATTTGCCGATCATGAACACCAACTCCGGTAAAATCAGGGCCTTTTAATCGCAATAACTTTTTCGCGAAAAAATTTTATCAAACGATTGCCGTCGAGCTGATCAGAAAATGGGCTAAATTACTTTTCAATGTTGCCCTAAATGCGCCGTAGCTATCTACCCCGGGGCAAAGGAACAGCTATAAAACCGGTATTTTTACCCGGGCAATGAAAAATAGAAGGTGGCGCCGACGCCTACTTGCCCTTCAGCCCAAATATTACCGCCGTGACGGCGGATGATCCGCTGCACCGTAGCAAGACCGACACCGGTTCCCGAAAATTCATTGTTGCCATGTAGCCGCTGAAAAGGAGTGTAGAGTTTATCGGCATAGGCCATATCAAAGCCAACGCCATTATCTGTAACATAGAAAGTATTCTCATTTTTATTGTCGCAGCCCACTTCAATTATCGCCCGATCATTCATAGAGCTGAATTTCCAAGCATTGCTGAGCAGGTTTTCCATGGCTAAGCGAAGCAGGCGCAAATCGCCCCTAACATTCATCCCTGTTGCAATCTTAACTATAACCCGGCGTTCCGGCTCTGCTGTCTGCAGTTCAGTTAATATTTCTGCAGCCATTGCAGTGAGATCAACCTGTTTATAAAGAAGATTACTCCTGGTGGCCCTGGATAAAGCCAGCAGATCGTCGATTAAGTCACCCATACGGTTGGCAGCCGCCGTGATCCGTTCAAGATAGTGTCGGCCCTGATCGTCAAGTTCAGCCCCATATTCCGTCTGCAATACCCCGCTAAAACCGCTCACCACCCTTAAGGGCGCACGCAAATCGTGTGAAACTGAATAAACGAAGGCTTCGAGTTCATGGTTTACCGCCTCCAGTTGGATAGTCCGCTCCTTAACCCGCTGTTCAAGCTCCTGGTTAATTTTGCTGACGCTCTGCAAATAATGCAATTGTTGTCCGCGCCAGATGATAAAAAAAACGGCAAAGGTGATAAAGAGCAGCGCACCGGTTGTAAAGACCGTCTGTTTTTTGCGGGCCTGAATCGGCGCTAAATATTCTTCTTTATCGAGATGGGCAACCATAAACCATGGGGTGCCGGTAACTTCGTTAGCTGCTCCGATTACCTCCTGACCGCGGTAATCAATTCCTTCGGTTACCCCTGAATGCCCGTTAACAGCCTTAGCCGTTAGTACTTCGGTTTTCGACAGGGATACGGTTTGGTTCAGAGCGGCGTCAGGATTAAAGCGCAGCGGACTCAAATAAAGAACATGATTATTTTCAGGCCTGACTAATAAAGTCTCAGCAGTGCGGTGTGGTAATGGCCAGCTTGTGATCAGGGGGTACAGATAGTTTTCAGGGTTAATGGTCATAACAACAGAGCCAAGCGGCTGGCGCTTCAAGCCCTCACAAAAAATGGGGACAATCAACGATAGTTCTATTATTTCAGCATCTTCTACGGCACGCGAGTAAAAATCTAGAAAAACAACCTGGCTTGTTTCGAACGCTTTCATTACGTCTTCCGCATGATAATGGACGAGACCGAGTTCTGCCGTTTCTGAAGAGGACAAGATCACGGTAGCGCTTGCATCCGTCACCGTAAACGATTTATAACCGTATGCTGCTTTGAAAGACTCTAGATACCTCTGTAGTGTGGCCGACAAATCCTGATCGGACAAGTTATGGACTAGGTCATAGATTAACGTTGGTAGGGCAGGGGAGTTTATCAATATTTCAGCGTCACCGTAGCGTTCCTTATACCAAGCAGAAAGCTCTGAAGATTTTGAAGAGGCAATGGAGACAAGTTGCTGTTCAAGCTTGGTGCGGAGCTGCTGTTCAAAATTTCTATAGGAAGCAAAACTAACCCAGATAATTCCTGTTGCCAAGGCTACTGCAAAAACCGTCAGGTTTATTTGCAAGCGTTTCATCCGTTTCGTTCGCAACTGATTGTCCGGAAATGGCTGCTGTTGAGGTTTTTTCATGATCTGCTGTCTCACCTCTAACCGGAAAATACGAATCTTTATGATCGGCTATTTGAGCAAGTTCTCAACTATAGATCTTTGACTACTTCTAGAAATTGTTCGACCACCTGTGGATCAAAATGCCTGCCGCTCTCGTTTTTAATGTGTTCCAGGGCCTCTTCCCTGCTCCATGCTCTCTGGTAGGGGCGATCGCTGGTCAGCGCGTCGAACACATCAACCACGGCGAAGATCCTGGCCTCAAGGGGTATCTCTTCTCCTCTCAGACCGCGGGGGTAACCGCTGCCATTGTATTTCTCGTGATGACAATAAGGGATATTCAAAGCCGGTTTAAGATAGGCAATGGGAGACAGCATTTCGTAAGCATAAAGGGGATGGCGTTGCATAATCTCCCATTCCCGGGCCATTAAAGGACCGGGTTTCAGTAAAACAGTATCGGAAACACCCATTTTGCCGATATCGTGCAGCAAGGCGCCGCGGTAAATATGGATAAGTTGATCTTCAGTAAAACCCATTTTTTTGGCTATGGTCAATGTATAATCAGTTACCCTCTTGCAATGACCTTCGGTTTCATGGTCGCGTAGCTCAAGAGCGCCGGCCCAGCCTTTAATAGTTTCATCGTAAGCAAAAGCCAGCTCCTCGCCGGTGGACCGAAGTTCTTCGAAAAGCCTGACCCGGTGAATGGCTACACCGACTATTTCGGCGATCGATGAGAGCAGTTTGACTTCTTCCGGTTTTATTTCACGGGGCCGGGCTACCGCAATGCCAAGGACCCCGATTTTTTTCCGGTTACAATGTATTGACAGGCAAACCCCACCCCAGCCCGGTAAAATTTTACCCCGGTTAAGCGGGCTGAGATTCGGATCGCCTAAATACTCCGGACAGCAGTATGGATGATCGGCCACGAATGTTTTTCCGACCAGTCCTTCATTAGGGCTGAGAGCAGTATCTCTGATTCCGGAAAACCAGCCCCGGTAAGTGTTAAGGTGGAGCTTATGATCAGCTTGGTTTTCCAGCCAAATTCCACCCGTATCAGTCTGAATAGCTTCAAGCGTTCGCTCAAGCAGGGTGGAAAGCAGGACGTCGAGATCGGTCAAATATCGCAAAGATGAAGATATGTTGTAAAGGATCTGTAGCTCAGCCAGCCGCCCTTTAAGCTCCTGCTCGGCCTGTACTTTTGTAAGCCGGTAGCGCTTAGCCTCAAGAGCGCGCAGTACTGCCTGTCCCAGGCGCTTGGCACGATCTTTTAAGATATAGTCGCAGGCGCCCCGCCGCATGGCCTCAACAGCAGCTTCTTCACCAATTGAGCCGGAAACCAGGATCAGTGGGATATCAAGCTTAAGGTCATTTAAGATTTCGAGAGCACGCAGGCCGCTGAAATTAGGAAGCGACCAATCAGCCAAGATTAGATCCGGCCAGGATTTCAGGGCTGCCCGGTAATCTTCTTCCGTCTCTACCCGTTGCCAGTCAAGTCTGAAACCTTCTTCTTCCAGGCGTAAAGTCATCAGTTCGGCATCATCAGCTGAATCTTCAACGATCAAAACATGCAGGCAGGTCTTTTCCATTGGCAGGTATCTCCTTCAGTAAATATAGTGCGTAGTTTTCAGCGTTTCATTCAGTAAGAGCCAGTAAAGACCAAGCTGTCTGACTGCATCGGCAAAACGGTTAAATTCAACGGGTTTACAAACAAAACCATTGGCACCCAGTTAGGGTAACATTGAAAAGTAATTTAGCCCATTTCCCGATCAGCAGTCCAGAGGACCCGCTGTGGGAAGGGGATTTTTATCCCTTCAGCCTCAATTGCCACCTTAATTTTCCAGAGCAATTCCATTCTGACACTGTACCAATTGCTTGTCGGTGCCCAAAAGCGGGCAACAATATCGACACTGCTTTCTCCGAGCACGTCAACAAATACCTGCGGTGGCGGATTAATCAGAATCAGAGGGTGCGCAGCAGCAAGATCTTTGATAACGGCAACTGCCTTGTCGGCATCGTCGGCGTAGCTGATGCCGACAGTAAATTCGAAGCGGCGCACCGGATTGGCGGTAAAGTTAGTGATGTTGGAGGTAAACACAGTCTCATTGGGGATACGGACGTAAAGGCCGTCCAGGGTAAGGATAGCAGTGGAAATGATTTGGATATCTTCTACCGTGCCCAGGTTGCCGGCAATTTCGACCATATCACCAACTTTGACTGGTCTTTCACCCATTAAAAAGAGACCGGAAATAAGGTTACCGAGAATGCTCTGGCTGGCAAAACCGACAGCCAGGGCTACAATCCCACCGGCAACCATCAGGCCGGAAGGCTCCAGGCCGACCATCGGCATGATCCAGAGAATGGAAATAAAGATTATGCCATAGGAGAGGAACTTGAGCAGCAGACTAAGGTGTTCTATGGAAAGTTTATCCTTAAGCGAACGCCTGAGCTGAATGGAAATCAGCTTGGAAAAAAGCAGAGCGCCGAAAAAGATTAACGCAGCAGTAAGTAGGTTAGACCAGGTTACCGTGCCGTAGGCTGTCTGTTCAAACCATTCGAACATTTAGTAACCATCCTCCATTACCAGCCGTCCGGCCAAGCCGGGTAGTTTGGAGCTGAATTGCTCGGTGGCTTTGTTCATACCCGCCATAAGAGGTTTATCGATAAAGGTCGTCTCTGCCGTCAGCTCGCTGTTGATCCTCATTATGGCCTGCATGGCAGACAGCTGCGTATTGTAGTAGATCTTCATATCCTGGGCGCTGAAAACAGCCTGTTTTATCTCCGCCCAGCGGTTTCCGTTGTTATTGATTGAAAGCTGCATTACTCCTTCACGGAGAGGGTTAACCTGCGGGACTGCATCATAAATGTTGCTCTTCCAGTAGCGGCAGACCAGACCGGTTTTAATGCTGCCGTAGAGCGTTAACTTGGGCTTGAGAAAACTTAAAAGATCAAGCACAGTTTCATCGTTTCGTTTAAGAGTTAAAACCACCGCGATCTCCAGCGGCGCAGTAAGGTAGATTTTGATACTTTTTCGCGGCTCGATCAGAACCGGCTGCTCAAATTCCAGCAGCAGATGCCGGCTGACACCTTCCGGCTGATGAAAAGGTTCTACCGGGCAGAGATAGATCTCCCCTTTGCCGGCCCGTACTAATTTTTCAACGCTGCTGCTTTGATCTTCGCGGCGGTAATAATAGCCGGTATCGCCTTTCTCAAGCGAGAGGGAGAGGCCATCCAGGACCATCTTAACCGGCAGCTGGTGGGGTCCCCAAGGTGGGGTGCTTAAGGGTTGGCTGGGTTGATATTGCCAGATGATTGACTCTACGTTATCAAAACCGGTATCCTTGCTTTCTGACATAGCCAACCTCCAGACAAAACTTGCGACAGTAAACTAAAATTACAGACAACACAGTGTCTTTCGACGCAAAAATCGCAAATCCTTTGACAAGTTAACTGTTTCCAGCTTTTTTGTAAGAAATGCTCTGCTTAAAATCTCGTGAAACCACAAATTGTCAAGCTAGCCAATTTTTAAGCGTGTGAATTATAATCTTAACATTTCCGCGACGCACTTGCCTGTTACCTGATGAAAGCTGCCTGTCTGGAAGCGTAGCTCAAAAACCGGAATCTTAAGATATAATAAACGGATAGAACCCTGACTATTTATTACTGCGAGGACAGAGAAAATGAAGCAGCAAGAGCAAATCTTTTTGCCGATCACCAGGGACGAGATGGCTGCCCGCGGCTGGGAGCAGCCTGATTTTATCATGATCAGCGGCGATGCTTATGTTGATCATCCCTCTTTTGGAGCGGCCGTGATCAGCCGCCTGCTTGCGGCCTACGGTTTTACAGTAGCTATGCTCGCCCAACCCGACTGGAAGAACCCTGCCCAGTTCAGCCTGTTGGGAGAACCACGGTTGGGATTTTTAATCAGCGCCGGCAATATAGATTCGATGGTCAATCATTACAGTGTGGCCAAAAAACGGCGCAAGGCAGATGCCTACAGCCCAGGGGGCAAAACCGGGCTGCGCCCGGACCGCGCCCTAATTGTTTACGCCCGAAAAGTGCGCGAGGCTTATCCACAGAGCGCAATTATTTTGGGCGGCCTAGAGGCCAGCTTAAGGCGAATGGCCCATTATGATTACTGGGCAGACACGGTGCAGGCTTCCGTACTGCTTGATACAGGCGCTGACCTTTTGATTTACGGCATGGGAGAAAAGCCGGTACTCGAGGTTGCCGAAGCCCTTAAGAGCGGCATCAAAATTAACGAGATCACTTACGTGCGGGGGACAGTGGTCTGTGTCAGCGAACTGCCCGACCCGGCCGGAACGGTGCTGCTGCCTTCTTTTGATGAGATCAGAAGTTCGAAGCATACTTTTGCGGAAAGTTTCATGCTGCAATATAAAAACAGCGAACCCCAGCGAGCGAAGGCCCTGGCCGAACCCTACCCCGATTGTTACCTGCTGCAAAACCCACCGGCTGAGCCGCTGACCGGTGATGAACTGGACCAGGTTTACCGCTTGCCTTACACCCGGAATTATCACCACATTTACGAAAAAGAAGGCGGCATTCCTGCTTTAAGCGAGGTAAAATTCAGCCTGGTCAGCAGTCGCGGCTGTTTCGGGGGCTGCAGCTTCTGCGCCCTTCATTTTCACCAGGGTCGTTCTGTTCAGACCAGGAGCATTGAAGCGGTGGTGGAAGAGGCAGAAAAGGTCATTAAGGATCCGGATTTCAAGGGCTACATTCACGATGTAGGCGGCCCGACGGCTAACTTCAGACAGAAAGCCTGTCAAAAGCAGCAGAAATACGGCACCTGCACTGACAAAAGCTGCCTTTATCCGGAACCCTGCAAAGACCTGATTGTTGACCATAGTGATTACCTGGAGCTGCTGCGCAGGCTGCGATCATTAAACGGGGTGAAGAAGGTTTTTATTCGTTCCGGGATCCGGCACGATTACCTGCTCTGTGATCCTGATCCTTCATTTTTCGAAGAGCTCTGTGCACAACACATTAGTGGGCAGCTTAAAGTTGCCCCTGAGCACGTGTCTCCGGCTGTGTTGGAAAAAATGGGAAAACCGGGGCGCGAAGTTTACCTGGCCTTTAAGAAGAGGTATAAGCAGCTTAACCAGGGCTTGGACAAAGATCAGTACCTGGTGCCCTACTTTATGTCCAGTCATCCGGGTTCGGATCTGAAAGCAGCAATAGAGCTGGCTTCTTTTGTCCGTAAGCACGAACATCTGCCGGAACAGGCGCAGGATTTTTACCCGACACCGGGCACCTTATCCACCTGTATGTATTATACCGGACTGGATCCGCGCACCATGGATCCGATATATGTGCCGCGCAGCACCCATGAAAAGGCCATGCAACGAGCCCTGATCCAATATCGTAACCCGAAACTTTACCGCCTGGTATTCGAGGCGTTGAACAAGGCCGGACGCAAAGATTTGATTGGTTACGGCCGGAACTGCCTGATCAAGCCTCCCGGCGGCAAAAAGGCTAGAAACGCTGGGCCGGGCGAGAGCCTGGACCGGAAACGGGCAAAGAAAAAAGCAGGGCGGGAAACAAAGAAAGTGGCCAGGAATAAATAAAACGAAGGGATATTTATGGAGGTTGGCTTTGTCTTCGTCCACCGCGTACAAAAAACTGCTTTCTACTGCCGCATCTGGAACAACTTCTGAGTGGCAAAGTGGTTTTCCATTTACATCAAAACAGGGGTGAACTGATCATCGTAAGATGCAGGAGTTTTGATGCGCTTTAGCTAATTACTCCCTGAAAGCTATTGTCGGAATAATTAGGATAAAAGGAAGAGAGGTAAATTGATGAGCGTACTCAGCTACGGTTTGACCGGGAAAGTAGTTGTGGTAACCGGGGGCAGCCGGGGCATTGGCCTGGCGTTAGCCCGCCGCCTGCTCGCGGAGGGAGCGAAAGTGACAATTTGTGCCCGCAAACAGGAGGGTCTGGATCAAGCAGCCGCTGCGCTTGGCGGCGGTGACAACCTACTGACCGTTCCGGCTCATATCGCCCGCGAAGAAGATGTTGATCTGCTATTTGGGCAGACAAAGGCCCGGTTTGGCCAGGTAGATGTTCTAATCAACAACGTTGGGATGAACCTGCTGACCCCCACGCTGATTGATACGGAGGCGGCGGCCTGGCATAAGATTATCGAGTCAAACCTAACCGGAACCTATTACTGCGCAAAAGCAGCTGCCCGGCTGATGAAAGGACAGGGTGCCGGAAAAATCGTCAACATTACGTCAACCGCAGCCTGCCGCCCCGCTCCAGGTATGGGGATTTACGGCATTGCCAAGGCCGGCATCGAAATGCTGACCCGGGTGCTGGCGGCTGAGCTGGCTACTGATAATATCCAGGTTAATGCCATTGCCCCCAGCATGGTTAAAACCAGTTTTAGCGCTCCCTTCTGGTCAAACCAGGATGTGCACGATCAGATTATCAAGACCATACCGGCCGGCAGGCTGGCCGAAATAGACGATGTTGTGGAACCGGTGCTATTTCTCTGTTCCGGCGGCGCAAACTATATCACCGGCCAGGTTCTGGCCGTAGACGGCGGATCTACCGTCATTTAGCCGCGCCTGGTGAGCTAATCTCCTGTGGCGTATTACAAAGTGAGAGGGGAGTTGAATTTGTTGAAGCATGAGGAGATGCACTGGGTATCCAATGATGGGTTGAAGCTTTTCGCGCAGCAGTGGGAACCGCAGGGAGAAGCCAAAGCAGCGATCAGCTTAGTGCATGGACACGGGGAACACAGTGGGCGCTACAGTTACTGGGCAGAAAGGCTGAACGGCGCCGGTTACGCTGTTTTGGCCATTGACCTGCGCGGACACGGTCGTTCGGCAGGGCGGCGCGGCGACAGCCCTTCGTTTGATCATTATGCTGACGATGTGACTATTCTTCTGGAGAAAACGGAAGAACAGTTTTCCGGTAAACCAATATTTCTCTACGGGCACAGCCTCGGCGGGTTGATAGTTCTTTTCACCCTGATCCAGCGTCGCCCGCAAATAAGGGGCGCTGTGGTAACCAGCCCGGTGTTGCAAACCGCCGTAGCCGAACAGAAGGCAAAGGTTGCCGCTGCCAAAATTTTGGGTTCTGTTTTTCCGAAGGTCACCCTGCCCAGCGGCCTGAATCAGGAGGCACTGTCAAGAGACCCGGAAGTAATTGAAGCTTACCGCAACGACCCCCTGGTGCATGACAAGGGGTCCCTAAGGATGGCCAAACAGATGTTGTCGGCAATAGAATATGTGCTCAAGCGGGGAGAGGAGATCGAAGTGCCGTTGCTCCTGATGCACGGCACTGGCGATCAAATCACTTACGCTGCCGGCTGTGAACAGCTCAATCAAGCGATGCGGGGTGACTGCACCTTAAAACTTTACCATGATTACTATCATGAACTGCATAACGAGCCGGAAAAAGACGAGATCTTCGGATACTTGAGAGGGTGGCTTGATCAGAAGCTTTGAGCCGACACATATCTGCTTGATCAAGGTCTTCCCTCTATCAGATCGGGATACTTTTATTCATTCAGGCTGCACTTTTCACCGGTAACCAAAAAGAGCACCTCTTCGGCAATGTTGGTGGCATGATCGGAGATCCGTTCCAGCCAGCGACCGACAAAGAGCAGGTGCGTAGCCTGGGTAATGGTTTTCGGGTTTTCCATCATGATTATCAACAGTTCATTAAAGATCTGGCCAAAGAGATTGTCCACTTCATCGTCGTCTTTACCAACTGCACATGCCAGATCGACATCTTCGCGGACGTAAGCGTCCAGAGCCTGCTTGACCATCTTCTGGCTCAATAGTGCCATACGCGGGATGTCAACTAATGGTTTGATCAGCGGCTGATCGCCAATACGCAAAGTTATTTTGGCGATGCTGGTTGCATAGTCAGCCATCCGCTCCAAGTCGGTAGTCATCTTAAAAAGGGTTGCCACCCGGCGTAAGTCCCTAGCCATCGGCTGCTGGGTGGCAATCACCTCGAGACACCTTTCTTCAATCTCGCGCTCGAGATCATCAATCAGATCATCGCCGTCAATAACCGCCTGAGCCAGTTCAAGATTCTGTGTTTTAAGCGCCTCTACCGTTTGCGCTATAGACGCTTCGACCAAGCTACCCAAGTGTTGCAGTTTATCCTGGAGGGTTTTCATTTTTTCTTCATATACAACTTTACGTTCTGTATACTCCATGCCTTCTGTCACATACTAACCTCCTTCGCTAAAAACATCAACCGAACCGACCGGTAATATAGTCCTCTGTGCGCTGATCGGCTGGTTTTGTGAATATCTGTGAGGTTTTACCCCATTCCACTAGTTCACCATGAAGGAAAAACCCGGTAAAGTCAGAAATGCGCGCCGCCTGCTGCATATTATGAGTTACTATAATGATAGTATAATTCTGGCAAAGATCACGGATCAGGTCTTCAATACGCTGGGTGGCAATGGGATCAACAGCCGATGTCGGTTCATCCATCAATAGTACTTTCGGCTGCACCGCCAGGGCCCGGGCTATACAAAGCCTCTGCTGCTGGCCGCCGGAAAGAGCCAACGCCGGCTCTTTGAGACGATCTTTTACTTCATCCCAGAGTGCTCCCTTTTTTAAGCTTTCTTCAACTATCTGATCCAGCCTTTCCCGGTTTTTCAAACCATGTATACGCGGGCCATAAGCAATATTATCATAAATGCTCTTCGGAAATGGATTAGGCTGCTGAAAAACCATGCCCACTCTTTTCCGCAGTTCAACAACATCGGTATCGGGATCATAAATATTGGCACCGTGGACTGTTACACTGCCCTCCAGACGAGTACCAGTTACTAAGTCGTTCATCCGGTTCAGCACCCTTAAAAAGGTAGATTTACCACAACCCGAAGGGCCGATTAATGCCGCCACACCCTTTTCTTTGACTGCCAGGTTAACGTCAAATAAAGCCTGTACGCTGCCGTAATAGAAATTTAAATGTTCGACGGTAACGTCATAGTAACCAGCGGCACCGGGAGAAATTTTACTCCGTTCGCCTTCGATTATCTTACTTTCGGTTAAAACTTCCGTTATACCCTGATCATTGCTTATCTGCATCACTGTACGGTCCCAGTTTAGAGAACCACTACTCACCCCTTCCCAGATAATTACAGTCTTTCCCTTCTCCTATTTCAGGCCGTCAAGCAAATCTTTATGTCCATTCATTGGCAAATATCAACTTTAAAGCCCATTTACCTCTCTGTTGCATAAACGGTTGCGCAGAAAAACAACCAACCAAGTCTAACTGGTATAACAGGTATACTAAACTTACCAGAATCGAGGCCATGCCGCAAGTGATTGACCTCACTACCGCAAGGGCATGGTGCTGGGTTGACATGATAAAAAGGTGATAGGGCAAAACCATAAACTTAATCTATATCAAGTTAAGTAAAGAAAGCAGGGAAAATGCTGCGCCGGAAAGTTAACCTTCTTTAGTTTCATCTGAAATCTCACGAAGAAAACATTCAAGCTACCCGAGTCTAAATGAGGTAGATTAAGAGATGCGGAACTTGGTGTTAATTTAATGTTAACTTTGGACAAAAATATGCAGTCTGGGCA
>DBBD01000136.1 GCA_002292015.1 Firmicutes bacterium UBA993 | reverse complement strand
ATGAGGACGAAAAGGGAACAGGAGAAGGGGAGATGAGGACCGAGGAAAGAGCGATTCCTGAAGGCCCCTACTACGATATATATTATATACATGTTGATGGTGAAGAAGTAGTTCAGTTTGATGTTTTGATTGATGGCAAAAGGACTCTTACAATTAGTAATTAAACCTGGAATCGGAAAAATCCGGATCATTAACCGGCAGCCCTG
Source organism: Firmicutes bacterium UBA993 (assembly GCA_002292015.1). GTDB lineage: Bacteria > Bacillota > Dethiobacteria > DTU022 > DTU022 > UBA993. The sequence continues at coordinate 3,744 of DBBD01000136.1, read as the reverse complement.
ATTAATAACAACAGGGCTGCTTTATGTTTGGGCACTGGTTAGGGCAGCATTCCACAGGTGCATTAACTGCTCGGTTTTAAACTTTAGCAGCTCTGGGCCCCTTCTGATTGCTTCATCAATGCTGAGTGGGCCGTCGGCGATGGCAAGTGCTGCGGTAACTCCGGCTGCGTGCAGGTCAGGCAGATCCGCCAATAAAGCCCCGGTCAGGACCAATACCGGCACCTTGAAGGTCCGGGCCCGCCGGGCTACCCCAATCGGTACTTTTCCGTGCAGCGATTGTTGATCAAGTGCTCCTTCAGCGGTTATAACCAGGCAGCAGCCCTTGAGCAATGAGTCAAATCCGATATGGTCAAGGACCAGGTTCACTCCCGGTTGCAGTTCAGCCCCCAGAAAAGCAATTAAACCGGCACCAAGCCCGCCGGCTGCCCCGGCCCCCCTGACCTTTGCCAAGTCGAAGCCGAGATCTTTTTTTACGACTTTGGCGAAGATGCCCAAAGCCTGGTCGAGTAGCTCAGCCATTTGCGGAGTAGCGCCTTTTTGGGGACCGTACACGTAGGAAGCTCCCTGGGGCCCAGTCAAAGGATTATCGACATCGCAGGCAACAACGGTTTTCACCTTCTCTAAGCGCTGATCAAGGCCGCTGATATCGATCCGCTCCAGCCGCAGAAGATCAGCGCCGCCACCTTTTAGTTCACGTCCTTCCTTATCTGTAAAGGCGGCACCCAGCGCCCTCGCCATGCCGGCTCCGCCGTCGTTGGTGGCACTGCCGCCGATTCCGATTATTAACCTGGAACACCCTTTGTCAAGAGCCGCTTTTATCAGTTCCCCGGTTCCATAAGTAGTTGTCAGGGCGGGATTGCGGAAGATTTGCGGTACCAGCGCCAGGCCGGAAGCTTCGGCCATTTCGATGATCGCTGTATTGCTTTCTGCAATTAAACCCCAGCAGGCTTTAACCGGGTCGCCCAGCGGGCCGGTTACTGTTGTTTCCTGAAGCAGGCTTTTTTTGCCCCCGGTTAGAGTGTCGACCAGGCCTTCACCACCGTCAGAAAGGGGTATTTCGATAATCTCAGCTTCCGGGAAAACTGTTCTGACCCCCGAGGCGATCAGAGCGGCTGCTTCGCGGGCACTCATACTGCCTTTAAACTTATCAGGTGCAATTAAAAAGCGCATCGGATTTTCCTTCCTCGTAAATCAAATCAAATCAAATACCGGTTAGTGTTCCAGGTCAGTTCCTGCTGATTTAGCTTCTACGTCAGCCGCAGCAATCCTGCCCCACAGCTATTTTGATAAAAGGCGTTTAAAGTGGCTCCCGGTTTTATGAGCATTCCGGTTTCATGGGCTATTGTTAGCGCTATTCCCGTGGTATATAATCGCTTTAAAGGTGTGACCCTACCGGTAGGGTCGGAATAAAATGTAGAGAAGTGATAGCTATTTGGAAAGCAATCTGGGTTACTATGCGGAAACGTATGAGGAAAACAGGGCAGATTTCCGGGTTTTGACAGGGAAAATAAAAGGTCATTGGCCTGCTGCGGAACTGAGCCATTTCCAGGTTGAAGCGGGGGAAGAAGACCTGACTATTGACCTGATCAGGGCGCTACCTCTGAGTAATAAAAAGCGCCTTATTTTTCTATCCACGGGGCTGCACGGCATAGAAGGTTTTGTCGGGGCTGCGATAATCAAGCTGTTTGTCAGGGAATATCTGCATCAATTAAATGCCGAGGACACCGGGTTATACCTGGTTCATGCTATTAATCCCTGGGGCATGAAACACCGCAGGCGCGTCAACGAAAACAATGTTGACCTGAACCGTAATTTTATCTGTGAACAGGAGAGTGGCGTTCAGAAACTGAACCAGGCCTACGATCGGGCTCACAGTTTTTTAAACCCGCAGGAACCTTTAAAAACGGCCGGGAACCCTTTCTACTACCTGAAACTGCTGAACCTGATTCTCTGCCTGGGGCCTGCCAACTTCAAGGAAGCTGTTCTTTACGGCCAATACCGTTACCCGCGGGGGCTCTATTACGGGGGTAGCGGCTTTGAACGTTCCACTACAATCTTAAGCAGCCTCTTTCAGGAAGCGGTTTCCTCCTGCGAACGGTTTTTACTGATCGACATGCACAGCGGCTACGGCCCGCGTTACCAGATGACTATAGTCAATTCGATCCATGAAAAAAGAGCTTCTGCCGACCTGCAGGCTTCCTTCGACTATCCCCTGGTTGCCAAGACTGACCCGGATGAGTTTTACCAGATGCAGGGCGATATGGTTGATTATCTTTACCGGATTATGGAGAGTCAATTTCCGGGGAAATATTTCTATGCAACCGGCTTCGAATTCGGCACCTTTGGCAGTTCCTTCGGTGCTGTTATAAAAAGCTTAAAGGCCATGATCCACGAAAACCGACTTAGTCAGCATGGCGCCTCTTCCAGAAAGGTGGCTGAAAAGGTTCGGCACAATTTTTGCGAGCTTTTTTTCCCTGCTGAAGAAAGGTGGCGCGAAAAAGCGCTGCAGGATGCCCGGAGAGCGTTTACCGGGATCCTGAAAGCAGAAAAGTTCATCGATTAGGATTTGCGCTTTCGATCAATAAATCTACCGGTGCGCTACCTTGCGGACCTTGGGCTCCCTTATCGGTCAAACCCTGGCAAATGAATAGCGGGGCAGTGCTGCTGTGGTGAGCGGCAGGTGCGATTGTGATATAATAGTAACGATTACGAGATTGATGATTAAATATGCAAGTGACCAAGAAGAAAGGAGTTTGCCAAATGGCAAAGATCAAGATCAGCCCTTCTGCCCTGCAGAAGATGAAAAAGGATAATCGCACCTACACTTTATACCTGGCCTCAAGAGGCGGGTGAGGCGGGGTTATTGTTACGCCTGCCGTGCATGCAGGTGCCCCGCTGTACGAAAACGATTTTGTAAAAGACGAGATCGAAGGAGTTCCCTTCTTTATTCGCAAGGATCTGGTTGACAAAAGCTTTGCTATTAACTGGGTTGGGTTCTGGGTTTTTGGTAATTTTAACGTGATTGAAATGTAAAAACGAGGGCCGGTTAGCGACAACCGGCCCATCAAATGCTTATGCTCAAAAAAGCGATCAGGCAGTATCTGTAAAAAGCTTGAAATCCGTCTTGGCTTGCACCGCAGATTGTAAAAAACCAATTTTCAGACAGATCCTTCAAAGAGAAGCTGTGTCCGGTTTAGTCCCGTTATCGGGATCTTCTTTTTTTCCGGTTCACAAGTCTGGTCGCAAAGTTCACAAACATAGCTCTGTAGTTTAGAAAACTATCTTAGAATTGTTTGAAGGACTTTTTTGCTGCGTTGCAAATCGGGCAATTATCCGGTACCGGATCAAAACCTACCCATCCACAGACAGGGCAAAGGAAAACCGCTTTATCATTTACATCCTCACCTTTGGCTACGCAGGTTTTAAGATCGTTGAAAATACCGCCATGCACTTTTTCTGCTGCATTGGCAAATTCAAAGGTTTTCAGGGCACCAGTCTGGCCTTCATTTTCTGCGGTAGCGATAAATTCAGGGTACATTTTCGAAAACTCGTAATGCTCACCTTCGGCTGCTGCTTGCAAGTTTTCTAAGGTGCCGTTGATTTTCCCGGCAATCTCAAAGTGCTTCAGGGCGTGAATTGTCTCAGCTTCGGCAATAGCCTGAAAGATCCTGGCTACATTTTTGAAGCCTTCTTTCTCTGCTTTATACCCAAAAGCAAGATACTTGCGGTTTGCCTGTGATTCAC
>DBBD01000131.1 GCA_002292015.1 Firmicutes bacterium UBA993 | reverse complement strand
CCGCCGGGCCGACTGAACACGACAGTCGAGCATTTTAAATACCAACGTTTTTTGATCAGGCAATTCTATCTGCTGCTCGTTGATAAACGCATAGAGACGGTATTTAAGCGCCTGTTCCAGGGCTGGTAACCCTCCTCCTGTCTCCAGACCCAGGAAAGCCATAATCCGCCTGGCTTCAATTACAGTAAAATGCTCCCAGGCAGCAACATCAAGACTGATCGCTTCTTCCATACCGTGAGCTTTCTCCACCTGCTGGAACCAGAGGCCGTCATGGGCTAACCACCTTTTTGCAAAATCCTCCAATAACAGCTCCAGCTGCTCCCGGTTCAGGTGCTTGTAAGACATCTGATCACCTGCTTTCCCTAATATAAATGCTACACAATTAAGTAAAGACGCCCTTCGTAAGGCCTTAGCATGATTACCGGTGACATATCAGTCTCCGGATGATCCTGGCTGGTTGAAATTAACACCTTTATGCTGCCCGGGCCTGTATAACCGATCCGGCGCTGCTCAGCACTGAAGTTAAGGCAGATGATCAGTTCCTGATCCCCGGTCTTTCTGCGGTAACAGTAACAGTCTTCAGGGATGTTTTCTATAATAGACTGGTAGCTGCCTTCCGTCAGGGCCGGAAGCTGCCGGCGTAGCCGGATTAATTGCCTGAAAAAATTGAACAGTGAATGGGGATCAGCCTCCTGAATTGCCACGTTATTATTCGCAAAATTAAGGTTAACTGGCAGCCATGTTTCGGGCGCTTCCGAAAAACCTCCATTTTTGCCGCCATTCCACTGCATCGGGGTACGGCAGCCGTCACGCCCGCGGTGTAAGGGGTACCATTTGATCCCCACCGGGTCTTTCAACTTAACCTTCGGCAGCTTTGCCTCCCTCATTCCGATTTCTTCACCGTAATATATAAAAGGGGTACCACGCAGAGTAAGCAACATTAAAGCCAGAAGCCTGGCCCGCTCCTCGCTGGAGGCATCGTTGCCATAGCGACTGATTGCTCTCACCACATCGTGGTTGCTTAATGTATAGGCCGGCCATGCCCCGGCGGGCAAGGTCTTTTCCCACAAATCTATACAGCGCCTGAAGGAGCCCGCCTTCCAGCGGCAGTGCAACAGCTCAAAATAAAAGTTCATATGCAGCTCATCCTGATTACTCCCGTAATAGGAGGCAATCACTTGCGGATCGTCGGCTACAATCTCGCCCACGCTGGTCACTGCCGGGTAAGAATCGTATATCCGGCGAAATTCCTTTAATACATTGTGTGTCTCCGGCAAATGCTGATTGTATTTGCGCACTTGCAGCTCCGGCAGGGAGAACTTCTTCATCAGGTTGGCTATGAACAGCCGGTCACCAGCGTCAAGACCGCCCACCCGGTTGAGGCCTTTTAACAGTGACGGGTTGTCACGAAACTGCGGATCCTTACAGTAAATATGCGCAACATCAAGACGAAAACCGTCAACCCCCCGTTCGAGCCAGAAACGAATTACGTCTCCCACCGCCTCCCGTACTTCAGGGTTATCCCAGTTTAAGTCAGGCTGCTCCTTCAGGAATGAATGCAGGTAATACTGCCCTGTTTTTCCATCCCAAGCCCAGGCCCGGCCGAAAAAATTATTGCGCCAGTTGTTTGGCGGTCGGTTTCCTTTGCCCCGGCCGTCTTTCCATATGTACCAGTCACGTTTCGCATTGTCTCTCGATGAGCGAGACTCTACAAACCAGGGATGTAGATCCGAGGTGTGGTTAACGACCAGATCAAGGATGATTCTGATTCCACGACTATGGGCTTCTTCCAGTAGACGGTCGAAATCTGCCAGCGTTCCATAACGCGGATCTATATCGCAGTAATCAGCAACATCATAGCCAAAATCGCAATCCGGGCTGGTAAAGAAAGGGCTGAACCATATCGCATCAATCCCCAGCGATTGATTGGTGCCGTCATTTAAATAATCCAGGCAAGAGATGATCCCTGGCAGATCGCCTACGCCGTCACCATTACTGTCCATGTAACTACGCGGGTAGATCTGATAGAAAACTGCCCTCTTCCACCAATCATCAGCACTATCCATTTTTCGATTATTCAAAGTCATTGATACCAGTCACCTTCCTTTTCAACTAGTTTATTCGAGTCGTGACCGACTCAAATTTAGCCCGCACCGTCTTGCGGTAGCGCAAATATAAGAGTAGCGAGCTAACTGCAAACTGCAGCGCCGTAACCCACCAGATATAGTAGATCTCAAGCTGCCAGATATAGATGACGGCGTAAATCAGGGGCAATCGGATCAACAGGTTGGTACAAAGACCAATCCTAAAGGGACCCTTGGTATCGCCAAGACCCCTAAGCGCCCCGGAAAAACCCATTGCTATAGCAATAAATGGCTGTCCAAAAGCGGCAATCTGCAGGCAGATAATGCCTAAACGCAGCACCTCGGGATCGGGCGGATCGAAAAGGCTCATCACCAAATGCGGCACGAAAAAAAAGACCAATCCAAAAATGCTCATTAAAATCGTTGCCAGGACCACCGCCCAATAACCGCTATCCCGGGCTTGTTTGACAAACCCAGCCCCCAGACGCTGCCCGACCAGGGTGGTGGCAGCGATGGCAAAAGCCCACCCCGGCATAAAGGAGAAGGATTCAGCGGCAATAGCTGCCGCATTAGCGGCAAAAGCAACCGGCCCCAGATAGGTCATCCAGCCGGTGGTAATCATCCGGCTGCCGCTGTTAGTTAACTCTTCCGCTCCGGCCGGAATACTCAGTCTTAATAACTTGCGAATCACTGCCTTATCCAGTGGAAAAAGCGATTGCCAGTTAAAGGGCAAGATGCCGCGATGCAGGAATAGGTAACCAAGCGAAAGAATTAAAGCAATCAACTGGGCGGAACCGGTTGCCAGTGCCGCACCCTTCACCCCGAGCGCCGGAAAACCAAAATTTCCAAAGATCAGCAGGTAGTCACCGATCACATTATAGACATTGGCAATAAGGGCGATGATCATCGGCACCCTGGTATTACCCACTCCGCGAATGAACCCGCTAGCTACCACCAGCGGCAGATAGGCAACCCCCCCGCTAACCAGGATATAGTAAAAATATTCCTCGGCCAAGGCTACCGTGATTGCATCTTCGATAATCGCGCTGAAGAAGTACTGGTAGCCGGCAAGGCTGATTGCTGTAAAAGCCAGCATGAGCAGAAAACTGAGCGACAAAGCCTGGCCGCCGGTTTTGGCCGCTGCCTTCATCTGGTTGGCCCCGGTGTAGCGGGCTACTAAAGCGTTGGCCCCGATACCGAGCGAGCCCAAAACAAAGAGGATGTTAAATAAAATAATCGAACCAAACTCAACGGCGGTGGCCTCACGGGCCCCCAAACGCATCACCATTGCCGTATCAAAAATCCAAACAAAGGTATGTAGCCCCATCTCGATCACAACCGGCCAGGCCAGGATCAAAATACTTTGTACCGGCCGAAAGGGTGCAAGTTCTCCGGCAACTATTTCCTCCTGTCCGGCAGGTTTTTTTCGTAAAAATCTCAACATTTTCAGATTAAAATTTCACCTACCATAAAAGGATAAAAACATAAACCGGGAAGAAACACCATGTTTCTGCCCGGGAAAAAGCTGTAATAAAAGGGTAAAAGCCCGAATACAAAGAAGGTTACCCAATAGAGGTGATTTTTATTAAAACCAAACCAGCACGCGTACATCTGCGCGGGCCGGGCTATGCAATAAACCATACTTTCTTGCTCATCTTTATAATTTTCATTACTAAAAAGGAACATTAACCCTACCAGCCAAATCCGGCTCGGCGTTCGCATCATCGCTTTGAATAAAATGCACATGCGCGTAAGATGGCGGGAGTAGATGGGAATCG
>DBBD01000104.1:772-9360 GCA_002292015.1 Firmicutes bacterium UBA993 | reverse complement strand
TCCTCATTGGCCTGGGCTTGCTATTACTGCAGACCAGCGGGGCGAATTCACTGAGAACTGCTATAGAAAACGAGAAGGTGACCCTGGCCCAGTCTGAAGCCCTGCTGCAGCAGCGGCGTGAATATCAGGCTAACGCTGATCTCTATCGTGAAAAGACCGCTAAATACCAGGTTATGATTCCGGAGCAGCCGCAGGAAGAAGAAATCCTGCGCTCTTTAAGGCTTATTGCCGAAGAATATGAATTAAGCGTGCAAGAAATCCGCTTTGACGCAAGGGTGGCCAATGCAGAAATCGGTTATGTGCAGATGCCCGTGGCGATTACTGTGGAAGGCAGCTACAGCAGCCTAATCCAGATGCTGGATCACTTGCGGTGGAGTGGGCGGATCTATCGTGTTGACCAGGTTAATATCAACCTGGCCGGCGAAACCCGGGGTGCAATTAACGCTGTTTTAACCGCCAATGTTTTTTACCGCACCGTCAATTAACCGATGATTAATTATTTAGGGAGCCTAAGAACGATGGATGCCAACCGGATCACAATGGGCAGTGAAAAGAGGATCGGACACCTGTTGGTGGAGAATGGAACCATTACCCGCGAACAGTTGAAAGAGGCGCTCGAGGCTTATCAGAAAGGAAAAGAGAGCGGGGAGAAAAAGCTTTTCGGGCAAGTCTTGGTTGAGCTTGGCTTTGTAACGGAAGAAAACTTAAGCCGGGCTGTGGCGCTGCAAGTTGGTGTCGACTACATCAAGCTGGAAAACTTTAAAATCGACGGCGGCGCCACCATCCTGATTGACCCTGACTCCGCCCGCCGTTACCGGGCCCTGCCGATCGGCTTTGAGGGCGAACGATTAGTGGTGGCGATGTTTGATCCCAATGATATCCTCGCCATTGACGATATACGGCTGATAACAGGTTACGATATTAAGCCGGTTTGCGTAACGGGCAGCGAGTTAAGTGCAATCATCGATCAGTTTGCCCGCACAACCGCCGACGGCTTAATTGATGAGGAAGATAAAGACGAAGCGGAAAAAGCCGAACTTGATGAACCCCATGCTGTCTCCGTTGGGAAACCAGCTGTTCAGCTGGCCAATGCGATCTTTAATCAAGCGGCCCGCGATGGGGCGAGCGACATTCATATTGAACCACAGGATAAGAGCTTGCGGGTGCGTTTCCGGATTGACGGAGTATTACACGAGGTAATGCAACCTCCCTTTAGGCTTTACCCACCTCTTATTTCCCGCATTAAGGTTATCGCCAACATGGATATCGCCAATCGGCGCATCCCCCAGGATGGGCGAATCTCGCTGAAGCTCGATCGGCGCCTTATTGATTTAAGAGTGGCTTCGCTGCCCACTGCCTACGGCGAAAAGATGACCCTGCGGCTCCTGGATCGCAGTTCCCGGATTATAACCCTCAAAGAGCTTGGTTTTCCGGCCAGCCAGTTGAAGCTCTTCGGGAAAATGATTGCGAAACCACACGGCTGCGTTTTGGTTACCGGACCAACCGGCAGCGGTAAAACGACAACCCTTTATGCCGGTTTGAGCGAACTTAACTCGGTGGAGAAACATATTATCACGGTAGAAGACCCCATTGAATACCGTTTGGCCGGCATTAACCAGGTTCAAATCAATCCACGGGCCGGGCTGACTTTTGCCACCGGCCTCAAATCAATTTTGCGCAACGACCCGGATATTATCATGATCGGTGAGATCCGTGACCACGAAACGGCGCGCATCGCTATTGAATCGGCGCTAACCGGTCACCTGGTGCTGTCTACCCTGCACACCAACGATGCTGCGGGCGCGATCACCCGTCTCGGCGATATGGGAATCGAGTCTTACCTGACCGCTTCCTCGGTGATTGCTGTGTTGGCCCAGCGCTTGCTTAGGCTGCTCTGTACTCGTTGCCGTAAGGAGTATACCATCGGCAGGGAAGAGCTGCTGGCATCGGTGCCGGACTTCCCCTTACGTAAAGAGGAGCGCGAGCTAGTAATATTTAAACCGGCCGGTTGCCTGCATTGCAGCAAAACCGGCTACAAAGGTCGCAGTGGAGTTTATGAGCTCTTAATAATCAGTGATAAAATTAAGCAACTTACCCTGCAGCACCGTTCTGCCGGTGAAATACATGAAGCCGCCGTTTCTGAAGGCATGATTACCTTGCGCCAGGATGGTTTGTTAAAAGTCCGGGCCGGTCTCACTGCGCTCGAAGAAGTATTGCGCGTACTGGCGTAATAATTTAAGAATACAGTTTGAAACGCTTGACTTTTATCTATAATTATGCAATTATTGGGAAAACATCTGATGATAAGGGCAAAACCGCCGAAAGGCGGTTACGCAAAGCTATAGGGGCTGAAGCGTTTTGTGCTTCGTACGCCAAACGTCGATGCCAGCCAGCTGCCGGGTCTGGAGTTAATTCTAACAGGACCTCACCTGAAACGGCAGGTGGGGTTTCATTATAAGGGGGGATGGTAGATGCCAACTGTGGGTTGGGTAACCATGATTAGAAGGAAACGTTTACTTAGTGAAACGGAGATTTAATAGTTGGGAGGTCTTATTAATAAGATGAACTCTGGCATATTTCTATTTCCGGAAGGACGAAAACAGGCCGATGAACAGTTCGGTAGCGTCAACGTCAGCAAAGGCACCAAAATTTATGCCGACGGCAGTAAATACGAAGGTTATTTTAAAGGCGGACTAAAGCATGGCACAGGAGCGATCATTTATCCTGACGGTAAAAAATATACCGGGGAGTGGGAAAATGATCTATTCAGCGGCCAGGGACTGACCGTGTGGCCGGACGGCAGTAAGTATGAGGGTTCTTACAAAAACGGCCTGCGTAGCGGGTTTGGTTTTTTAACAGTTCCGGGTTCGACAAATTACTTAGGCGAGTGGAAAGGCGACAAGCCAAATGGGCTGGGTATCATAACCTGGCCTAATGGTAAAAAGTATCTTGGCCAATGGGTAGAAGGAAAACGCTCCGGCCAGGGTATAATGACCTACTGGTTGGAGAACGGTTATCAGGGCCAGTATATCGGCGAGTGGGATCAGGGCGTGAAGTCCGGCATGGGCCTGATCATCTACGCAGATGGGCGCAAATACTTTTGCCAATGGGCTGATGGGTCAAAAGCTGAGGAGGGCACCTGGCTTTGTCCCCAGCCGCAAAGAGGCCGATCCCAGCCAGTGCCGGGCAAACAAAGCGATCTTGGGGCTATGACCTGGGAAAACGGAAGACACTACCTCGGCGAATGGCTGGATGGGGAGAAACATGGTCAGGGCATTCTCAGTTTTCCCGATGGTAAAACCTATATCGGCGAGTGGCAAAGCGATCAGATCGCCGGGCAGGGGATCATGATCTATCCAAGTGGTATAAAATACTTCGGAGAAAGGCTGGACGGCAAGCGGCATGGTTATGGGATCATGTTTTACCTTGATAATCGGGTTTATTTAGGATCCTGGAAAGATGATTATCGCCAAGGATACGGCACACTATTCTGCAGCGATGGCAGCAAGATATGCGGTGAGTGGCATAATGATCAGATCAGACCGCAATTGGTAGTAAATGAATTTAAAGAAAAGACACCGGAACCTTTTGTGACCGCGGCTCATACACAGCCCATTACTGTTGCAGCTAACACTGAAAGCCGCTTATACAGTGAACCTGTCCCGACGACCGGCGCTGTGGAGCCGGCCGACAACTTGTCCGGTCAGAGTGAACAGGCCCGGTTAAATGAAACGAAAACTGCTCAAATGCAAAAGCAAATTGCAGAATTAGTAAAAACGCTCGACAGCCAAGAACAGGCAGCGGAAGAGGAAAAAAACAAAAAACTGCGTACGATGAATTATGCTTTAACACTATTATTGCTATTATCGCTACTGACTATCATAATTCTGTTAATCAACTAAGCAGTAATCGCTTTGGGATGCGCGATATTAATAATTTAACAGGGAAGAAGAGTAAGGAGGAAATTTTTAATGCCTAACCAGGTCTGGCTAAAAAATTATCCGGTCCGCTGGAATTTAGATTACCCTGAGATATCTTTGTACAGTTACTTAAAGCAGCAAACATTTAACCACAAGAACCTGGTAGCGATGGTTTACAGGGGAAATGCGGTAACTTATGAAGAGATGTACGACAAGATTGATCGATTTGCCGCTGCCCTGTCAAACCTGGGTGTTAAAAAAGGTGATCGGGTTGCCTTAATGATGCCAAACTGTCCCGAGTATGTTTATGCTTATTATGCCTGTATGAAAATCGGAGCGGTAGAAGTGCAGGTTGATCCGCTCTCCAAGCCTGATGAGCTGGAGCTTTTGATCGGAGATTGCGAACCACAGGCCATAATAGTCGCCGACTTGGTTATTAATTCAGTGGTTGCCGTCAAAGAAAAGGTCGCCATTAATAACCTTATTGTAGTGAGGTTTGGCGGTGCCCACATTAATTTACCGGGCGTTCAGCGGTTTGAAGATCTTGTCCGCCATCATGCCGCCGATTCTAAGGAAGCTGCGGTATCCCCCAGGGAGGATGTCGCGGTTCTTCAATATACCGGTGGAACAACCGGCAAACCCAAGGCTGCGATGCTCACCCACTATAATATTGTCAGCAATATTATGCAGAAAAGGGAGTGGTTTTCCGATTGGTTGAAGAAAAAATACAGCAATGGCACTAAGCAGCTATACGGCATGGCCGTCATGCCTTTTTTCCATGCAACCGGCATGACAGCGGTGATGAATTTCGGGTTAACGGCGCCGTTTGGCTTGCTGCTGACGCCGCGCTTCGATGTAGACGAAACCATGAGTTTAATTGATAAGCACCGTCCGGTCTTTTTTATGGGTGTGCCGACCATCTTCATTAATATTGCCAATCACCATGATTCTTTAAGACACAACTTAAAATCGGTGGATATCTGGCGCACCGGCGGCGCCCCGCTACCGGTTGAAGTGATTGAGAACCTTGAAACAAGGTACGGTATCCGGGTAATCGAAGGTTACGGCCTTACAGAAGCGTCACCTACAACCCATGCAAACCCCTACCGGGGTTTAAGAAAATACGGCAGCATCGGTTTGCCCTATCCCGATACAGACTGCCGTATTGTCGACCAGGAAGACGGGACGACCGATTTGCCCTTTGGGGCGGAAGGCGAGCTGATCATCAAGGGGCCTCAGGTTATGAAGGGGTATTGGAAGCGCCCTGAAGAGACGGCCAGCACCATCCGTGATGGCTGGCTGTACACCGGCGACATCGCTAAAATGGACAGCAACGGCTACTTCTATATAGTGGGGCGTAAAAAGGAGATGGTTATTACCGGCGGCCTTAATGTCTATCCGGGAGAAGTTGATGAAGTTCTTTTCCATCATCCTAAAATCAAAGAAGCCCTAAGTGTAGGTATTCCGGATCAATACTTCGGAGAAGCTCTGAAAACCTACGTTGTGCTTAGGGAAGGAGTAAGCGCCAATGAAGAAGAACTGATTGATTATTGCGCTGAAAGGCTGGCAGTTTACAAGCTGCCCCGACAGATCGAGTTCAGAAGCGAGCTGCCAAAAAGTAACGTCGGTAAACTTTTGCGTCGGAATCTTTCAGAGTTACCCAGTGACAGGGTCTTTCAAGAGGATAAATTTGATGTTTCGCGCATCAAGCGGGAAGAGATATTTAAGGAAGATGATTTTATGGAAGAATTAGGATAAATAAAATAAAATGTAAGAAGGGATGAGTTAAATGAGTAAAATAATTGAAGCATTTAAAGGGATCATTGAAGAACTGAAGAGTGATTTAGGCGAGGCGCTGGTATCCGCTGATATCTGGCACATTCGGGATGCCCAGTCTTTGGGCGGATATAATGTTTCGCACAAGGCAACAGCCCTTTTTAACGAAGTAACCAGAATGCTTCAAAAAACATTGTCCACCTCAGAGTTTCCCAACCTGGGAGAATACTATATGGTCCATACTGCAAATGATTATTTGGTGGTAATCAACTTAGCAGGGGACTACCAGCTGGGCATGACTGTAGATTTGTCAAGAACGACGATGGGTATTTTAATGAGCATTGTTGTGCCTAAAGTTGCGGAAAATCTAAAGAACGCAACTTCCTGATCTCGTTTTTTGCGAACGGTCAAGAAACGGTTATCGAACAAGTGAATGAACGAAAATATTAAAAGGTGAGCCTATGACTTTTACCTTCGAAAATATTAAAAAAGCCGTTGATGGTCTTCGCGACGACTTGGGTAAAGGCTTCGTTAAAACTGATATCTGGAGCACAGACACTCAAAAGTCGGTTATCCATAATCACTCGGCGGGCATGCTGCCGGTGTACGGCATGGTTCCTAAGTATATAAAAAAATTCAGCGAAGTTTCGGGCTTGTTGCTTACAACCTTGCAGGAGTCAGGCTTAACGGAACTGGGCGATTACTACCTGGTTAACTTAGAGGATAACAAAGTGGTTATGGTTTTATGCTACCGATCGGGAGAAGAAAAGGGTGGTATTACGTACCAGCAATATATCCTTGCTGATATGAATCACACAACTATCGGGGCACTGATGGGGATCGCCATACCGAACATGCTGAACCGCATTGGATCCAGATCCTGACTGCTGTGATAAAACGAAACTGTTCAGCCTTGATGCTCCGGGTCTGGAAGTGAGAGGAGCATGTTTGAATGGTTGCGGAAAACTAACATAGTGTCATCGTGCATAGTGTAAAGAAATTGACTTTGTTCTTGTGTTGTGTTTCAATATGAAAAAGAGCCGTATCAGGGCAAAACCGCCGAGAGGCGGTGGCGCAAAACTAGAGGGACTTACAGTTTTTAACTGAAGTCAGCCAGTTGCCGGTTCGTCGGGTAAGCACGTAACCCCGCCTACAGCAGCAGGCGGGGTTTTTGCGTAAGCAGGTAATATTGAGAATGCAATGGAAAAGATAAGCCCCTGTTGCCGGGGCTTGCTCAGAAAAGCGGAGGGTCAGGGTTATGGCCGGACAAGTTAGTCCACAACACAACAGTACCCTGGAGGCGGCAATGAGCCTGTATTTGGCAGGCAGCAGCCCGGAGGCCAAAGAGGCATTAATTAAGTCTGCAGAGCCGTTAATAAGGCATTATACGTCCCTTTACAGTTATGGCGGCTTCGATGAAGATCTGAAACAGGCCGCCTACGAGGGCCTGCTTAAAGCAATAAACCGCTTCGATCCCGGCCGGGGCAGCAAGTTTGCCACCTTCGCTGTACACTGCCTGGTGGGTGAAATTCGCCATGAATTAAGGGATCGCGGATTTTACAAAATCCCCGAATGGCTGAAAACGCTGCAGGGCCGGATTATTCAGGCCACCGAAGAACTTTATCAACAAAACATGGCAGTCCCCACTATCCGGGAAATAGCTGACAAGGTTAACGTGGCGGAAGAAGGGATCGTCGAGGCTATGCAGGCCGGCTGCGTCTCTCTTGACGAACTTGATATTTCGAAAGTACGACATCTGCGTTACGAATCTTTCAAACTGCCGATTGAAGATGTGCTTACCGTTAAGATGTCGCTCCAGAAGATGGACGTGCTGCAGCAGCAGGTAATCCGGCTGATCTATTATGAAGGGTTTACCCAGGAAGAGGCCGCCTGCAAACTGGGGATTAACCAGCGCAAAGTCTCGCGCATCCTTAACAAAAGTCTAAACGAAATGAAAGCTTATGTTTCGGCGTAAACTTAACAGAAGTTTCGCCGCGCATTGATTTTAGTGAAACGGCTCCTGCATCTTGCCGCAGTGCAAAATGCAGGAGCTGTAGTTTACTGACAGCAGAAAAAATATTTAAAAAAGTGTCTAAAAAAATTTTTTCCCGGTATAACTGTATACAAGAGAGCGAATTAGATGCTCTTGGTATTGTAAGA
Organism: Firmicutes bacterium UBA993; assembly: GCA_002292015.1. GTDB lineage: Bacteria > Bacillota > Dethiobacteria > DTU022 > DTU022 > UBA993. The sequence goes on along the minus strand of DBBD01000104.1, from coordinate 1,504 downwards.
AGCCTGACGATAACGGCAAACCTCTCGAAAGAGAGGGACGCAAAGCTATGGGTCTAAGCCTCACCGGGGGTATGATCGCCAGGCAGCCGAAACAGGATTTATTTTTAAGGCCTGGACCGTATCGTCAAAAAAAACTAATAAAGGGGTTGATCTGAGGAAAGAATAACCGGAACCGCTTAACCGGGGCGGGCAAGCCAATAACCCGCACCCCACACCATAAAATTTTAGGAGGAGATTTAAAAATGCAAAAACTGATGAAAATGATGCACCGGAACGAAAAAGGTTTCACGCTGGTGGAACTGATGGTGGTTGTGGTCATTATCGGGATTTTGGTGGCAATTGCGATACCGATTTTTAACCAGGTGCAGGCAAACTCCGCCAGGCGGGCGGTAGAGGCCAATTTAAGAATTATTGATGGTGCAATAGCTCAACATAGGGCTGAGAACATCAATGCTCTTCCAGTCGATGTTGCTGAATTGGCAACTGAAGGATATCTGGTTGCAGCACCCGTTGGTCCAGGGCCCTTGCTTGAAACTGCTTATGGTATTGACGCTGCTACCGGTCGAGCTACAGTAACAATCGATGCAAACACTTTCGGTACACACGCCGCTTTAGGTGCTGCTTCCCTCCCCTTAGCATGGTAAACAACGCCATATTATCTTCCAGAGCGTAACTACACTGTGTATAAAGTTATTGAATTAGGTCGCGCCTCCTGCTATACGGCAGGGGGCG
>DBBD01000104.1:0-419 GCA_002292015.1 Firmicutes bacterium UBA993 | reverse complement strand
GTACACAAGGGGACGGTTCTTTTCTGTTGCTTTCCAAACACGCAAGGGGGACTCTTCAAAAGGTATTACCGAAAAGGGTCTGCGAGGCGACGATTCTTGTGGAATCCAACCGAAAGTTTTGAGCGCAAACTAGGCCCAACTGCCTGTTTATGTAACCGGTCAAAACAGAACGGATTAACTTCGGTGAAACACATTTCCAGGCTGATAAGATGAACGCGGGCTCATCAATAGGGGCGTTCTCTTAAAATAAAAGCGCGTAATGTTGTCTTAGAAGCGCATAATTTCGTCAATAATCCCACTTCTCCTTGACTATTCCTGCCGCCTCTTGCTGCTATGGAGTGGCCACCGTACGCCAGGCGGTGATCTGCTAACCGGAGTTGGCCGGATCTAAAAAGTGCGGCGGGGCATCATAAGCCAGT